>NZ_JBFRFX010000024.1:0-114894 GCF_052115045.1 Cupriavidus sp. 2TAF22 | reverse complement strand
TGTCGCGCCAGGCCGACAGCGCCGCCCGCGCCGCCGCGCAGGCCCGCGCGTGTGCGGACGAGGCGGCGCGGGCCGCCCGCGCCGCCGCGCTTACCCCCGCGCTTACTTATGCCTCATACGCCGCCGAGGCAGCCATCGCAGCGGCGCGTAGCGCCGTCCTAGCGGCCCGCATAGCCCCACTCACCCCGCGCGAGCGCGAGAGCGCTCTGAGCCGCATATGGGCGTGGGGGGGCGGCCTTCTTGGCGGCGCCTGACGGCGCCCCCGCCGCGTAGCAGACCGCCGTCTTGGTTGCGTCCTTCCCTGCGCCGTCTTTTCCGCGCTGGCAAGCCCCATGGACTTATCGCATCTTGGCGAGCAAGTAGAGAACAAGCAGAGAGCAAGTAGAGAGCAACGCCCGGTTCACCGCTTGCTGCCCAACATAAAACATTGACATTCGGGTTTGCGCACCCTAAATGCGGTATGTACCCGGCGCTCCGCTACGCGCCGTCCACGTCCGCATCCTGCGCCGTCTTCGGAACTTTGACTCACATAACCTTTACATTCAATTATCTTTTTAGAGAGCAAGGCCTTGCTCTCTACTTGCTCTCTACTTGCTCTCTAACAAGTTTTCGTTACCAAAACGTTACGTTTCGCCTGTTTTGTCAGCCTAAATTTACATAAACCTTAGTAATCCGTAAAGAAGAAATAAAAATTAGAGAGTTAGAGAGCAAAAGTAAAAAAATCATAGACTCTATACAAAAAAAACACAGATAAGTAGGCTTTTACTAGCTATGCATTACACCCCTATTTAGGGACCGTTTTTAGATATGGGACCCTCTAAAGGAAATTTGGCTCTCTATCTCTCTATCTCTCTAATTCTCTAACTCTCCCCGCTCTCTCCCGTTCTCTCCCCCACAGAAAGCATTGACATTCGACATTCGTTGAGCGGCGGCCACGTGTCCTTATGCGTCTAAAACGCGGTTTCTATTCTGAGTTATTACGAATATGTCTAAATAGAACGGGCACACACAGTGCGTTTCGGGCCGTCCGTGGGCTATCCGTAAGCAAAGCCTAGGCGCAAGGTAACGAAGATTTAAACGAAATTGCGCGATGTTCAGGCGCGTTAGCTGCCCTGCGTTTGACAGGGGCTGACGTGGGAATATAGGCTGCAACTATTCCAATGGATAGATGATAGCAAATGGCCGAGCAAACAGAGCTGCTAGATGTGTTCGCCGTGGCCGAACGCATTGGCGTCCACGTCATTACGGTGCGGGAATGGACAGCGAGGGGAGATTTGCCGCGCCCGGCGAAGATCCAATGGCGAAAGCCGCATCTCTGGACGGCGCAGCAGATAGCGCCATGGGTAGAGCTTTACGCGCAGATACGGGAGTGTGAGGCGAGGCGCCTAGCTCTCCTGGCGGCGACCCGGAAAGCGAATGGTCTGAGCTAAACGGTCTGAGCAAAAAAAAAGCCGCTGTTAGCAGCAGCGGCCAGATTAACCAGGGGCTTTTGCCCCTTCATATCCACGGTGGAGTATGACGTCCAGCACTGCAAATGTAAAGAGAAAGTCAGGGAGTATCACGTTTTCGGTAATCGCGTCCTCGTCGTGTGACCTCGCCAAACGCTTTGCTCTGAACGAACAAGGCGAGATTGAAAGCACGGCGATTGCGCACATGACCGAAGGGACGGCGCGCATCGAGAGCATCGGGGATGTGTCGGAACTCGCCGCCGTCCTAGCCCGGATGGAGTCGAATCAGGCCATTACCTGCGGCGTGCCCCTCGTTGGCGATACGCCGCTCACCACGCGGGCCGGCGCCGACTTCCGCCCCGATGCTGTAGCGCGCACGAACGAAGCGTTCCAGTACCCCTACGGCGCCGCCCTGTTCCCTATCGACGTGGATGTCGACGGAGACACGTTCCAATCGGTCGATGCGGTCCTCGACGCGCTGGAGGCATGCTCCCCCTGGCTGCGGCACGTTTCGCGCGTGGCAAGGCCATCCTCGTCGTCCTATGTCGGTTCTCGGGGTTTGCGCGGCGTGCATGTCTATCTAGTCGTCTCGCGCGGCACGGATATCCCTGCGCTCGCCAAGCGCATGCAGATCGAGCAGTGGGCGGCCGGCTGCGGTTCGATCAAGATCAGCAAGTCCGGAGCGCTGCTTACGCGGCAGTTGGCCGATGCGCTGGTGTATCAGCCGTCCCGCCTGATGTTCGAAGCCGAACCCGTGTTGCAGGGCGGCATCACGCGGACCGTGCCGCACGATCAGGCATTCGTTGAGCGCCCGCCGCAGATCATTGGCGCGCCAGCGCGCTATCGCACGCCCGAGGGTTGGCTCGATGTGCAGGCCATGACACCGCAGCGTGAGATCGAGGCGCGCCGCTTCGAGACCGCCGTACGCACTGCCAAGAATGCGCGCCGCCGGGAAGCCAAGCGCGTCGCCATCGACTACCAGCGCGCGAACGCCATCGCCCAAGGGCTTGACCCGAAGGAAGGCGAGCGCTACGGACTGCTAGCTACGCGCGCACTCGGTGACAAGGCGCTTCCGCTGTCCTGGCAACTTGCCATAAAGGGCGGCGAGCGCGTGAAGGTGGCCGACGTGCTCGCTAACCTCGCCGCGTATATCGGCCAGCAGTGCGCCGATCCCTTCGACACCTGGCGCCCCGACCTGGACGCCAAGCACTTTACTAAGGCCGAGGTCGTTCGTATGGGCGACAAACCCGGCGTTTGGTCACACAAGCTGCAAGAGTTCTTTGCCTTCACCGACGATGACGCAGCGGATATCGCCTCGCCGCTCGATCAAGCCGCGGAGAAACTGTGCGGGCTGGTCGATTACCCGGAGCCGGCCGGACGGAAGGCGGCGCCCTTCGTCAACGTCAAGCACGGTATCGCGCTGCTGCTGCGCGAGTTGGACACCCTGCCGCGCCTGAACGCCTGCACGGGACGGATTGAGCGGGATGACACTCCGGCGTCTGGGCGGCTGTGCGATGCGCTTTCGCGCATCGGCTGCGCCAACGTGACGCCCGGCACGGTAGAGAGCGCGCTTGAGGCGCTGGCCGAGGAGAACCGCTACGACCCGTGGAAAGACACCGTACTGGCCCTGCCGCAGTGGGACAAGGTAGCGCGGCTCGATTCGTTCTTTCCCGACCTGTGCGGGGCGTTGCCAAGCGATGCACTCACGCTGACCGGACAGCTCCTATTCGCGGGCATCGTCGCGCGCCAGTTGAGCCCAGGCGCGCAATGCCCTGTCGTGCCGGTGCTGATCGGTACGCAGGGCACGGGCAAGTCCCGTTTCGTGCACGAGTTGGCGAACGCGCTCGTCGTGCCACCCCCCTCGTCCCTCGCCTTCACGGAGCCGCGCACAATGAGCATGGCAGCCGCCGTCTCGCCCATCGCAGAAATTGGCGAAATGTCCGGCATGGGCCGAAGAGACGTGGAAGACATCAAGCAATGGATTACGGAATGCGAGGACGTGTTTCGGGCGCCGTATGCCCGCCAGGCCGAGGCGCACCCGCGCCGCTTCGTGCTGGTAGGCACCGCGAACAAGCACGAGCTAAACCGCGATGAAACCGGCAACCGGCGCTTCATGCCCATTCAAGTAGACCGGCCTATCGATCCCGCTTGGACCGTCGAAGCGCCGCAGCTATTTGCCGAGGCAAAGGAGCGCTTTTGCGACGGCGGAAGCGGATACAGGAGCCTAGTGGATGCCACGCAGCGGGCCGTACGGGCGTTCACTGATGACCAAATGCGTAATGGCGTAGGTACGCCACAGACGACGGTATCCGAACTGGCGCCGGAGATTGTGCGTCGGCTCGCCTTGCAGCGCTCTGACCGGCGTGTCTTCGTCCGCGATCTTCTGACCCAGCTAGCCAGCAATCCGGCGGGAAAGGGCGTGGGTCCTCGCCAGTTGAGCGCATGGATGCGTACAAACGGCTGGGAAGCCGGCACGAGCTGCGGCGTGACGTACTACCGCGTTCCTGACGCTTACCTAACGGCGGACGCGGGGGGCGAAGCTGCCGCGCCGTTTGATGCGGACGGCAACCGCCCTGCGCTCGCCCTCGTCCAGTAGCAGCTAGCCACACCCCGCGCGTTATTCACAAGCGCGCCATCCGGTTTAAATGCAACGGCCCGCTAACGCGCGGCCTTTCGCTTTATAGCGTAAATGTCATTGGCATTTAAATCCCAGTTCGGCGCCCCGCAATTTAAATTGTAACAAGCGTGCCTTTCTCATTAATAGGTAAAAGCTTTTTCCATTCACACGGCGCAGAAGCGTATAGACTGGAGCTATCAAAATCACGACGAGGATAGCCTCAGATGCAACCCCTGTCTTCTCCCGGCGAGCGCAGTAGCGATCCGCAAACCCTGCGGCGCGCACTGGCCGGATATTTCAATTGGGCTGTAGAGCGCGCCGCTGACGGCGCGACGGTTTTTAGCGCATATCGGCAAATGCCCGCGAAGAACACCGTGCGCCTTCGAATTGCCCGCGTGCGCTACGACTCGACGGCGCGCCAGTGGATGGCGCTTGTAGGCACGCAATATCTTGAGTCCCAATGCAAATGGCACCCGATGGTCGCGCCGCAGGATTTGCTAGAGGCGCAGACATTTGCACGGCTCGCCGTCGAACACTCCCGACTGGCGATGATCTATGCCCGCCAGGAGCAAGCCAAACGCAGTGAATTTTTAGCCGGTGTTTCTTCTTTCTTGGAGCAATTGGACCATGACGCTGTATGAGCAAGTCGCGCTAGAGAAAATCGCGCGGATTCCGCGCTGGGACATTGAGATACACGTAGACGCCGCGCAGCGGGTACGGCGCGCCGTCATCACCGCGTGGAGTCGCTCACGCCGCGCGGGGTTTGATGACGGCGAGTTTCACGAACTGATGTGGGTGGACCCCGATAGCGATCCGAATGCCTTTGAATGGCAATGGGCCTGGCCCCTCCGGCCCGCCCGCGCGCTGTCGGCGCAAACCCCCCTCGTCAGTCTCGCTTTCGCGCGGCGGGCACTGTCGCACGTCGAGTCCCGCGCCGACAGCAACCGATCCGACCGATACGCGCAAGCAATCGCGCACCTAGCCACTCGCTGGGGTAGCCCGCTGCGAAGCGTTAAGCCAGTTGCCCCGACCCAGCAAACCCCTTTCGCCAACACTACGGAGCGACAGAAATGCAACGCACAGTGAGTACCCCAGAGCAGATGGCAGCCCGCGCCGCCGCTATGGTGCCCTACGAGAATTCCACGACCGGGAAACTCTGCCAGTTGTACATGGAGTGGTGGTGGGTGTCCGCATTCGAGGTAGATGATGCGGCGCAGGGTGTGGACGCCTACGAACTTTCCCGGATGGCCCCTATCGCTCGCGACATGCTGCTGGCCATCATCCCGCCCGATGTGATTTTGGAACTGTGGGCGGCTCACGAGGGCTTTATCAAAGACAGGATGCCGCCGACTTGGAGCATCTTTAACGCGGCGATCAGTGGGGTACGTATCGCGCCCCGCTACCAGGCAAACCCGAACTAACAACGAGTGCCCTAATCATGGCTGCTAATATCGTAGACGAGCTCATAGTGGTGCTCCGGATGGACGCGGAGGCTTACAAGAAAGCCGACGCGGAAGTGGATCGACTTGTCACGAAGACCGAGCGCAAGGCGAAGAAAACGGACGCCGAGGCGGCTAGGCGCGAGAAAGACCGGGCTAAGCGGCTGAGGGATTCCACCGCTGCGGCAAGGGCGTTTAGCGGCGCCATGGGCACGCTGGCAAGCATACTCGGCGCCGTGGTGACTGCCGGCGTCGGGGGCGTGCTCGCGCTGACGGCGATGGAGACCAACTTGCGCAGGACGGCGGTTGCTACGGGAATGTCGAACCGAGAACTCGATGCGTGGTCCGCGACGGCCCGGCGCCTGGGCGCGGACGCCGAGGCAGGCAAGCAGGCCATTGCGGATTTGGCCAGGGAGTCGAAGCAGTTCAACATCACCGGGAGTGCCCCGACGCTTCAGGCGTTCGCCCGAATGGGCGTGCGTGTCGGGCCTGACATGGCGCCCGTGGACGTGCTGGCGAACGCGCAGAAAGTCTACCGCCAATCCGCGCCGGCACAGCAGCAACAGATTGAAGCTGGCCTATCCGCGCAGGGCGTGTCGAATGACATTATCGTCATGCTCAAAAGTGAGAAGGACGTACGCGAGGAATATACGCGCTCACTTAGCGCGGCTGCGTCCGAGAACAAGAGTGCGATGGCTGCCGTGTCTGACGCTATGGCGTCCGTGCGGAGTGCAGTAACCAATGTGGCAAACACGCTCGCGACTGTTGTCGAGCCCTACGTAAAATCTTTCGGGGAATGGACGAACAAGGCAAGTAGCTCGCTCTCGGCCTTCAACGATCGCGTCATAGCGGCGGGCGGCGGCATTGACGGATTCATGCGGGTGCTGGACCAAGAGTCACCCGAACTCTCGACCGTGCTGCGCGCCCTGGGTGACGGTCTGCGCGTCCTAGGCGAAGCTGTGGACCTTGCCGCCTATGGCGTCCAGCTCATGGCGAAGGGGTTTGATTTTCTCGTTGGGTGGATCTACTCCAAGCTCCCGGCGGGGCTGCAGGCCGGACTCAAGGAGGCAGGTGGGGCCATCGGCCAGGCCGTGGGCGTGGTGGGCGACGCTGTCCAGTGGGCGTGGAAGGAAGCAGTCCCCGAAGCGCGAAGGCAGGGCGCAAACCCCGTAGGCGGCATGCTGGGCGATCACGGCGGCGCAGCTAGGCTCACGCCTAGCGCGGCGGCGCGGATTGCGGCCGGCGAGCTAGGCGGCGGTGGCGCGCGGGCCGCTGGCGGCCTCACGAACATGCAGGATGTGATGGGCTATCTCGTCACCCGCCACGGATTCAACGTGGCGCAGGCGGCTGCTATTGCGTCCAACATTCAAGGCGAGAGCGGTTTCAACCCCGCCGCCAGCGGCAAGGTTGAAACGCGCTACGGGCGCGCCAAAGGCCTCGTCCAGTTGTTGCACCCCGACCGCATGGCCCCGTTCGTAGCGGCCCACGGGGTGACACCGGATAAGACCTCGTGGCAAACACAGCTCGATTGGATCGCCCAAAATCCCGCGGAGCGCGCCCTTCTGAATAAGGCGCTGTCCGGCGCCAATGGCGCCGCCGATCTGGGTGGACGCGTGTCGCGCATCTACGAAGCGCACGGTAATAAGGCCGAGGACGCACGCCGTGCCACGCAAGCACAGCAATACGCCAATAGCTACAACGGCAACGCCGGAGCCAGTGGCGGCCCATCCATCAACATCAACGGGGACGTGACCGTGCAGGCGAATAATCCGCAAGAACTTGCCGGGAGCCTCGCGCGCGTCAGTAACATTCAGAATTACACATCGGCGGTTCGCTAAGGGGGGAAACAAAATGAAAAGAAACCGGAAACACCTGTTTGCCGAGGGCATGCCCTTCAGGCTCACTAAGCGGCCCACGGCGGCCTCACCACGCCCGCAGCGCACGTATCCGCCCACACGGCTCGGCAGGGTCGCTAGCGTCGCGCTTGCGGCTGTGCTGACGCCAGAGACGTGGTTCGTCGTCGCTTTAGCCCTATCGGCGAGTATGGCGCATGCGAGAGAGCCAACTGCTACTGACAAAGCGTTCTGCGATCGGTATGCCCTGATCATGCAGCAGGCGCTGACTGTCGACCGCAGCGGCGACCCGGCAGCGATCGCCCGATTTCGCCAGACTGTGATCCGTGACCCCCAGGCGTATCTGATCATGCCCGGTCTCGGCGTGTCGCTCACCACCCCGCCGTGGATCACTGACGTCACGGAGCAGTCGCGCGAGCATTGCCTCGACGAGGTGAGGCTCAACATGAGGGGTTACTTGCCCAATGACCCCGATCGTCCTTCGCCGGGAAACACGGCCGACAATCATGTAAAGACTATTGCGGTCTTGCCGTCTGAGCGCGAGGCAGCGGCCACCACTCCCGCCGCGCCGCCTGTGGGCGACGAGTTCGAGGGTAGTTTTAAGAGTCAAATGGGCAGCGATATCCCCGTGTCATTCAAGCGGCATGCAGCAGTATGCTTCGGCGGCACACTAGTGACTGTACCTAGGCGCGGCACGACACCATTGCAAACTTGCGGTGTGCGCGAACAGCCGCGCGCATATGTCGTGCGCTTTCCGCGAGACAGTTTTGGCGAGGTGAGCGTGCCGTTCTCGACGATGCGCCCGTCGAAGGTCGACCAGGCGCCAAAGTAGTAATCGCGAGCGCCTGGCACTGCAGCGAAGAGAACAGAGGACCGCTCTGGCAAGAACAGGTTGGCAAAACATACTTTCGCTTGGCGCTGTAATATCTCGTTCCAGAAAGTTAAACGAAATGTATTCGGGGAAAACAATGGCGCTAGTTACGTGCGACGAGTGCGGTGCAGAGGTCAGTAGCAAGGCCGCGGCCTGCCCGAAATGCGGTAATCCAATCAACCCGACAGCCTCACCAGCGCCATTGGCGCGGCCGAGCGAAGCAACGAGCCTATCAGCGACGAAACCACGGCGGTTGTTCGCGCGCAGGCTTCTGAGCATTGTGACATTGATCTGCGTTACGATTTTTGCCCTTGTCGTGTTGAAGGGGAGGCATCCGGGGACGTCTCAACCTGAAAACGCAGTTGCTTCCGGTTCAGCCCCCGCGTCGCCGGATGGGGTTGCTTCTCAAGCCGCAGAAACCACCCAGCACACACAAGAGCAGCCGACCAATCTCGCGCCCCCCGTCATCGAAATATCAGCTGCGCAGCTGTACCAGGAATACAAGGCCAACGAAGTGCTGGCGGACACAAAGTACAAAGGCAATTGGCTGTATGTGAGCGGTGTCGTTGCTGAAATCGGGAAGGACTTTACCGATGCGCCTTACTTGCGCCTACTTGCCGGACAGTTCCAATTTGACAACGTTCGGGCAATGCTCGGGAAATCCGCCACCTCAGTGTTAGCGCAATTACATAAAGGCAATCGGGTTTCCGTCATGTGCTTGGGGAGGGGAATGTTGGTCGGCTCCCCTGTCCTTGATTGCACCAGAGATAACGTGCCCCCGCGCCCGCAACACTCCGAACGTTCGCCAGATCAACCGTCAGAGTCGCCGTCTGCCGCAACTCCCGCGAATGGTTCGAGTATGCCCCCGCAGAACGACACTGCGGCAGCAGTCGCACCGGTTATGCAAACCACCAGTTTCGATTGTTTGCGGGCACGTTCAGAAGCCGAGCATCTTATCTGCACAGACGCCGAACTTGCTCGGGAAGATGTTGAATTGGCTGGCTTATTCCGAAAGGCGAAGACGGCGGCCACAAATCCAAGTGCGTTCAAAGAACGCACGCGCCAAGCTTGGAACGATCGCGAGCGCAACTGTCATGACAAAGATTGCCTCGTGCGCTGGTACGTTGCTCAGAAGGCGGTTCTCAGTCGTATTGCGGAAACCGGTGAAGTTTCTGCGAACTAGGTTCAACCCGCCACCCCTCCACGCAAGCCGGTGCTGTAGTGACGAAGGCGCATCATTCCGCGCGCTGCTGGGCCGACTGCTGGGCCATAAAACAAGAAAGCCGTTGAATCCCTTTAGATTCAACGGCTTAACTCTAAAATCTGGCGGAGAGAAGGGGATTCGAACCCCTGATAGGCTATTAACCTATACACGCTTTCCAGGCGTGCGACTTCAACCACTCATCCATCTCTCCGGGAAGTCGGCGATTATAGCAGACTTGTCCAGCAAATCCAGTGTTTCGTGATGCGACCGCTAGCCGCGTCGCAAGTAGGTCACGAGCCGGTCGATCACTGGCGCGTTGCGTGGCGTCAGCAGGCTGACGATGATCGCCACCGCGAACCCTGCGGGAACGCCGAAGGCACCCGAGGCGATCGGGTCGACCCCGAACCAGCGGTTGCCGAAGATGCCGGTCATGCGCGTGAAGAACGGATAGTTGACGAAGATGTAGTAGACCGCCACGCTCAGCCCCGCGACCATGCCGGCGACGGCGCCGGCGGCGGTGGTACGGCGCCAGAAGATGGCCAGCACCAGGACCGGGAAGAAGCTGGAGGCAGCCAGCGAAAACGCCGCGCCGACCAGGAAGAGGATATTGCCCGGACGCAGCGACGTGACGTAGGAGGCAAACAGCGCTACGCCGAGCAGGACGATCTTGGCGGTGGTGACGCGCCGCTGGTGGCTCGCGCCGCGGTCGACCATGTGATAGAAGACGTCGTGCGACAGCGCGTTGGCAATGGTGAGCAGCAGGCCGTCGGCGGTGGACAGCGCGGCCGCCAGCGCGCCGGCCGCGACCAGCCCGGAGATCACGTAGGGCAAGCCGGCGATCTCGGGGGCCGCAAGCACGATCATGTCGGGCTGGATCAGGATCTCGGCCCATTGCACGATGCCGTCGCCGTTGACGTCACTGATGCCGAACACGGGCGGATCGACCTTGCGCCACTGCACTACCCACTGGGGCAGTTCGGCGTAGGGCGTGCCGACCAGGTGCTGGAAGAATTCGTACTTCACAAGTGCGGCCAGCGTGGGCGCCGAGACGTAGAGCAATGCGATGCAGAACACGGCCCAGGCTACCGAGTTGCGCGTTTCCTTGACCGACGGCGTGGTGTAGAGCCGCGTGAGGATGTGTGGCAGGCTGGCGGTGCCGAGCATCAGGCAGAACACCAGCAGCACGAAGTTCAGGCGCTTGGTCTTGCGCTCCGCTTCCGAGGCGGAGGGATAGGGCTCGGTGGAAGGCGTGGAAGGCTGGCTGCGCGCGAGCGCTTCTTCGCGCTGCTGGCTCCATTGCCGCTGGGCCGCCGCCGCGTCGCGCGGAAACTCCACCCGCTCGCGCTCGACGGCCTTGATCTCGCGCAGCGGCGCATTGCGCAAGCGCAGATCCTGCATGCGCGCGGACAGCGCATCGCGCTCCTCGGCGAATGACCGCGGCAGCCTGGCAATGCGTTCCTGCAGCCGGATCGCCTGCTGGCGGTAGAACTCACGCACGGCCCGCTCGGCAGGATCGCGTTCGAGGCTGCGCTCGCGCGCATCGAGCTGCGACAACAGCGTGCCGTAGCTGAGCTGCGGCAGCGCATCGTGATGATGTTTCCACGCGATCATCGATACCGTGACCAGGAAGGCCACGATCAGCATGATGTACTGCGCCACCTGGGTCCACGTCACCGCGCGCATGCCGCCGAGGAAGGAGCAGACCAGGATGCCGGCCAGGCCGAAGAACACGCCGACGGCGAACTCCACGCCGATAAAGCGCGTGACGATCAGCCCTACCCCCTGGATCTGCGCCACCAGGTAGACGAAGGAGCAGAGCGACGCGGCCAGCACGGCGATGGCGCGCACCGGCATGTTGCCGCCTGGCTTGCCGTTGCCATAGCGCGCCGCGAGGAAATCCGGGATGGTGTAGCCGCCGTACTTGCGCAGATACGGCGCGAGCAGGAAGGCCACCAGGCAATAGCCGCCGGTCCAGCCCATCACATAGGCCAGCCCGTCGTAGCCCGACGCGAACAGGATGCCGGCCAGGCCGATGAACGACGCGGCGCTCATCCAGTCGGCGGCGATCGCCATGCCGTTGAACATGGCGGGTACCCGGCGGCCGGCTACATAGTATTCATTGAGGTCCGAGGTGCGGCAGATCAGCCCGATGCATGCATAGATGGCGATCGTGACGAAGAGAAAGACGTAGCCGAGCCAGAGCGCATCGCCACTGGAGCGCTCCAGCAGGCCCATCATGCCGATGAAGGCAAACAGGCCGATGGTGAACAAGGCGTAGTACAGCAGCAGCCGACGGCGAAAACGCGACTGTTCGTCGGGCATGGGGAGCGTGGTTGGACCTGCGCTGCCGAAGCAGAAAAGACCCGCCGGCACGCACGGGGCGTGCCGGCGGGCCGGCGCGTAATTCCGCTATTGCTATTGCTATTGCTACTGGCCCTGCTTGAGCTGGTCCAGGATCGCGGGATTTTCCAGCGTGGAGGTATCCTGCGTGATTTCCTCGTTCTTGGCCAGCGAGCGCAGCAGGCGCCGCATGATCTTGCCGGAGCGGGTCTTGGGCAGGTTGTCGCCGAAGCGGATGTCCTTGGGCTTGGCGATCGGGCCGATTTCCTTGCCCACCCAGTTGCGCAGCTCGGCAGCGATCTGCTTGGCCTCTTCCTCGTTGGGGCGCGAGCGCTTGAGCACCACGAACGCGCAGATGGCCTCGCCGGTCATGTCGTCCGGGCGGCCCACCACGGCGGCTTCGGCCACGATCGGGTTGGCCACCAGCGCCGACTCGATTTCCATGGTGCCCATGCGATGGCCCGAGACGTTGAGCACGTCGTCGATGCGGCCCATGATGGTGAAATAGCCGGTCTCCTTGTCGCGGATCGCGCCGTCGCCGGCCAGGTAGAGCTTGCCGCCGAGTTCTTCGGGGAAGTAGCTTTTCTTGAAGCGTTCCGGATCGCCCCAGATGGTGCGGATCATCGACGGCCACGGGCGCTTGACCACCAGGATGCCGCCGCTGCCGTTGGGCACGTCCTGCCCGGTTTCATCGACGACGGCAGCCATGATGCCCGGCAGCGGCAAGGTGCAGGAACCCGGCACCAGCGGCGTCGCACCCGGCAGCGGCGTGATCATGTGGCCGCCGGTCTCGGTCTGCCAGAAGGTATCCACGACCGGGCAGCGCTCGCCGCCGATATTGCGGTAGTACCACATCCAGGCTTCGGGATTGATGGGCTCGCCCACCGTGCCCAGCAGGCGCAGGCTGGACAGATCGTATTGCTTGGGATGGATCTTCTCGTCGGCGTCGGCGGCCTTGATCAGCGAGCGGATCGCGGTCGGCGCGGTGTAGAAGATGCTGACCTTGTGGCGCGCGATCATGTCCCAGAAGCGGCCGGCGTCGGGATACGTGGGCACGCCTTCGAACACTACCTGGGTAGCGCCGGCGGCCAGCGGGCCATAGGCGATATACGTGTGGCCGGTGACCCAGCCGATGTCGGCGGTGCACCAGAAGAGATCGTCGGGCTTGACGTCGAAGCTCCACTTCATCGTCATCAGCGCCCACAGCAGGTAGCCGCCGGTGCTGTGCTGCACGCCCTTGGGCTTGCCGGTGGAGCCGGAGGTGTAGAGCACGAAGAGCGGGTGCTCGGCGCTGACCGGCTCCGCCTCGCAGGTTTCCGGCTGGCCCTTGGCGACGTCTTCCATCGAGCGGTCGCGGCCTTCGGTCCAGGCGACCTTGCCGCCGGTGCGGCGATACACCACCACGTTCTTCACTGCCTCGCAGCCACCGAGCGCCAGCGCTTCGTCGGCAATGGCCTTGAGCGGCAGCGCCTTGCCGCCGCGCATCTGCTCGTCGGCGGTGATCAGCGCGACCGCGCCCACGTCGACCAGGCGCTCCTGGAGCGACTTGGCGGAAAAGCCGCCGAACACCACCGAGTGCGTAGCGCCGATGCGCGCGCAGGCCTGCATGGCCACCACGCCTTCGACCGACATCGGCATGTAGATGACGACGCGGTCGCCCTTCTTGATGCCGAGCCCCTTGAGGCCGTTGGCGAACTGGCAGACCTTGGCGTGCAGCTGCCGGTAGGTGACCCTGGTGACGCCACCGTCGTCGGCCTCGAAGACGATCGCCACCTTGTCGGCGTTGCCGTTGTCCAGGTTGCGGTCCAGGCAGTTGTAGGAGGCATTGATCTCACCGTCCTCGAACCACTTGTAGAACGGTGCATTGCTTTCGTCGAGCACCTTGGTGAAAGGCTTGCTCCAGTGCAGCTGCTCGCGCGCATGGCGTGCCCAGAAGCCTTCGTAGTCGCGCCCGGCCTCGTCGCATAGTGCCTGGTAGGCCTCCATGCTGGGGATTGCGGCCTGCTTTGCGAATGACTCCGGGGGATTGAAAACGCGATGCTCCTGCATCACCGATTCGATGGCGGACATTTATTTGTCTCCTGATTTGGCGTGGCTGCTTGGCTGCAAACTTACGCCCGACGGCTTACTGAATCCTGACGTGGTGCCTGGCAGCGGCAAACCCGCCCGAAATCGGCCCTGCCCTGCTGCAACGCAGCATGCACACGGGCGCCGCCAGCCAGGCACGCCCTCCACGAAGCCGTCCGCGTGGCGATGTGCAGCCTTCTCCATTAGGCTAGCACAGCTATAATGCCGCGAGCCCTATTCCCAACATGGCGCTGCGGCATTCGCCGGGTTTCCGTGCGCCGCACGCAGCACGCGCACGCCACGCCGCCTTGCCTATCCACTCCCTCCTCCTGATCGCCGCGATGGCCCTCGTCGGCAGCAATGTCGGACTGGGCAAGGCCATCGTGGCCTATGTGCCGATCCTGCTGTTCGCGCTGCTGCGCTTTGCCATCGCCATCGCATGCCTGGCGCCCTGGTACCGGCCCGCGCGCATGCGAGCCGTGTCGCGCGGCGAGTGGACCAACCTGTTCCTGCAGGCGTTCTTCGGCACCTTCCTGTTCACGCTGCTGATGCTGGGCGGCGTGCGCCTGACCAGCGCCATGGCCGCGGGCGTGATCACCAGCACCATCCCGGCCACGGTCGCCCTGTTGTCCTGGCTGATCTTGCGTGAACGCCTGTCGCGCCGCACGGTCTTCTCGGTCTTGCTGGCGGTGGCCGGCATCGTGGTGCTGAACGTGGCGCGCGGACCGGAACATGGCGGTGGCGGCGGCGTGAACAGCGGCGGGCATGCGCTGCTCGGCAACCTGATGATCATGGGCGCGGTGATCTGCGAGTCGATCTACGTGATCCTGTCGCGGCGCCTGGCGCAAACGCTTGCCGCCATCGAGATCTGCGCGTACACGCACCTGATCGGCGGGCTGTTGATGTTGCCGCTGGGCCTCGTGCCGCTGCTGACGTTCGACATGACCTCCGTCCCCGCCGGCATCTGGCTGATGCTGCTGTGGTACGCGCTGTCGGCCAGCATCTTCTCGTTCTGGCTGTGGATGAAGGGCGTGCGCCATGTGCCGGCGCAACTGGCCGGTGTGTTCACCGCAGTGCTGCCGGTTGCGGCGGCCACCTACGGGATCGTCTTCCTGGGCGAGCAGCCGGGCTGGGCGCATGGCGTGGCGCTGGCCTGCGTGCTGGCCGGCATCGCGCTGGCAAGCTGGCCGGGGCCGCTCGCCAGCCGGGCGTGGCGGGACGACAGGAACGCAGCGGGCGGCACTGGCCGGGATCGGGCAGGCTGAGCGGGTCGAAATGCCGGATGTGCTGGATGTACGGGATTTGCGCGATTCGCGGTATTTGCGGGATTTGCGAAATCTGCGCAATGTACAATCGCGGCCTCTCCCTTACGACCAGCTTTCAATACCCATGGCATCGAATCCCATGTCGAACCAGCCCAGGCGGCTCAACCCGCTTGCCAGCCTGATCTTCTCTTCGCGCTGGCTGCAACTGCCGCTCTATCTCGGCCTGATCGTCGCGCAGGCGGTCTACGTCTATCACTTCGGCGTCGAGGTCTGGCACCTGGTGGCGCACGCGACCGAGTATGACGAGACCAAGTTCATGCTGGTCGTGCTGGGCCTGATCGACGTAGTCATGATCTCCAACCTGCTGATCATGGTGATCGTCGGAGGCTACGAGACGTTCGTCTCCCGCCTGGGGCTGGACAACCACCCGGACGAGCCGGAATGGCTCGACCATGTCAACGCCGGCGTGCTCAAGGTCAAGCTGTCGATGGCGCTGATCAGCATCTCCTCGATCCACCTGCTCAAGACCTTCATCGACGCCGACCAGCGTGCCCCGAACACCATCATGTGGCAGGTGATCATCCACCTCTCTTTCCTGCTGTCGGCAGTGGCAATGGCTTTCGTGGACAAGCTGGTGTCGCATGCCCCGCCCGCGGGCGGGCACGAGAAGGCACACTGAGCCTGGCGTGCCGCGCACTGCCGGCCATGAAACCGCAGCCCCGGCTGCGGTTTTTTTTGCCCGCGGCACGGGTGTCGGGTACGCCGCACGCCACGCCCCCCGAGTCACTTTCCGCAATGTCGACACGCGCATGCAGGCCGGCGCCCGCCCCCGCCGCGGTGTATCATCCCGGGTTGAATTTCCCCTCGACTGTCCCCCCATAAAAATGACTGTCATCAAGCAAGAAGACCTCATCCAGAGCGTCGCCGACTCCCTGCAGTACATCAGCTACTACCATCCGATGGACTACATCACCAGCCTGGGCCGAGCCTACGAGCTGGAACAAAGTCCGGCCGCCAAGGATGCGATCGCGCAGATCCTGACCAACAGCCGCATGTGCGCGGAGGGCAAGCGCCCGATCTGCCAGGACACCGGCATCGTCACGATCTTCGTCAAGGTGGGCATGGACGTGCGCTGGGATGGCGCCACCATGGGGCTGTCGGACATGATCAACGAGGGCGTGCGCCGCGGCTACACCCATCCGGACAACGTGCTGCGCGCCTCCATCGTCAGCCCGCCCGAAGGTGGCCGCAAGAACACCAAGGACAACACACCGGCCGTGATCCACTATGAAGTGGTGCCGGGCAACACGGTGGACATCCAGGTCGCGGCCAAGGGCGGCGGCTCGGAGAACAAGTCGAAGTTCGTCATGCTCAACCCGTCCGACTCGATCGTCGACTGGGTGCTCAAGACCGTGCCGACCATGGGCGCCGGCTGGTGCCCGCCCGGCATGCTGGGCATCGGCATCGGCGGCACCGCCGAGAAGGCCATGGTCATGGCCAAGGAATCGCTGATGGATCCGATCGACATCCAGGACATCATCGCCCGCGGCCCGCAGGACTGGATCGAGGAAATGCGCGTCGAACTGTACGAGAAGGTCAACGCGCTGGGCATCGGCGCGCAGGGCCTGGGCGGCCTGGCGACCGTGCTGGACGTCAAGATCATGGGCTACCCGACCCACGCGGCTTCCAAGCCGGTGGCGATGATCCCGAACTGCGCGGCCACCCGCCACGTGCACTTCACGCTGGACGGCAGCGGCCCGGCCAAGCTCGAGGCGCCTGACCTGTCGGCCTGGCCGAAGGTGGAGTGGGCACCGAACACCGAGACCTCCAAGCGCGTCGACCTGAACACTCTCACGCCCGAGGAAGTCGCTTCGTGGAAGCCGGGCCAGACCCTGCTGCTCAACGGCAAGATGCTGACCGGCCGCGACGCCGCGCACAAGCGCATCGCCGACATGCTGGCCAAGGGCGAGAAGCTGCCGGTCGATTTCACCAACCGCGTGATCTACTACGTCGGCCCGGTGGATCCGGTGCGCGATGAAGCCGTGGGGCCGGCCGGCCCGACCACCGCCACGCGCATGGACAAGTTCACCGAGATGATGCTGGCCGAGACCGGCCTGATCTCGATGATCGGCAAGGCCGAGCGCGGCCCGGTGGCGATCGAGGCGATCAAGAAGCACAAGTCGGCCTACCTGATGGCGGTCGGCGGCGCGGCTTACCTGGTGGCCAAGGCAATCCGCCATGCGAAGGTTGTCGGCTTCGAGGACCTCGGCATGGAAGCGATCTACGAGTTCGACGTCAAGGACATGCCCGTGACGGTGGCCGTGGACAGCGAAGGCACCTCGGTGCACAAGACCGGCCCCGCCGAATGGCAGGCCAAGATTGCCAAGATCCCGGTCGCCGCGCTGTAAGTCGGCTGCTCGATGACAGCCTCGCTGTCGACGCAAAGCCGGGTCGCTCGACCCGGCTTTTTGCTTGCCGGCCTCCCCTGTTTTCCACTATGCCCCACGCACTCGTGAACAACGCACCCATCGGCATCTTCGATTCCGGGCTTGGCGGCCTGTCGGTCTTGCGCGAGGTCCGCGCCCTGCTGCCGCACGAGTCGCTGCTATACCTGGCCGACTCAAGGTACAACCCCTATGGCGAGAAGCCCGAGCGCTTTGTCGAGGAGCGCACGCTGCAGGCCTGCGAGTGGCTGGTGGCGCAGGGCTGCAAGGCGCTCGTGATCGCCTGCAACACAGCGACCATGCATGCGGTGCACACGCTGCGCGAACGGCTGGCGCTGCCCATCATCGGCGTCGAGCCCGGCCTCAAGCCGGCAGCCGCCGCGAGCCGCAGCAAGGTGGTTGGCGTGCTGGCCACCGGCAACACCCTGAAGAGCGCGAAGTTCGCGCGGCTGCTGGCCTCGCTCGAAGGCGAGAGCCGCTTCGTCTGCCAGGCCGGTGCCGGACTGGTGTCGTTGATCGAGCAAGGCGATATCTCCGGACCGGCCGTGCGCGAAAAGCTCGACGCGTATCTGGCGCCGATGCTGGACGCCGGCGCCGACACGCTGGTGCTCGGCTGCACGCACTACCCCTTCCTTTCCGACACCGTGCGCGGCATGGTCGGCGAACGGCTGGCGCTGGTCGATACCGGCAGCGCCATTGCGCGGCAGCTGCAGCGCAAGCTGGCCGAGCACGGCCTGGCCGCCGGGCCCGGGGCGGCGCCCCGCGACCGTTACGTCACGACCAGGGACGCGGCGCATCTGCGCGACATGGCCGCCGCGCTGCTGCATGTGGAGGCACGCACCGAGATGGTGGCGATCGAGCCCGCGCCCGCGCTCGGCTGAGCCGACTCGCCGTCCTCCTGCCCGCCCCGCTACTGGAGAAAGCCCAGCGGCCGCCGCTGCCGCACGTCGGGCTTGACCGCATGTTCCTGGCGCAGTTGCGCCAGGAATTCGTCTGGCGTCAGCGACTCGCCCAGCAAGCCGCATTGCCGCTTGACGGTGGCGAAGTCGCCCGGCGTCAGGCAATCCATGCGGGCCAGTTCCTCGCGCATGGTGCTGTCAAGCCGTTCGGCATCGCCGTCCAGCGCTTCCTCCACGAACATCGCCGCGCGCTGATCCGGCTTGAGTGGCAGGAAGCGGATCTTGAACGAGAAACGCCGCAGCGCGGCTTCGTCGATGCGCTCGAACAGGTTGGTGGTGCAGACGAAGATGCCGTTGAAGCGCTCCATGCCCTGCAGCATCTCATTGACTTCGGAGACCTCGTAGTTGCGCACGGCGTTCTGGCGGCTCTGCATGAAGCTGTCGGCTTCGTCGAGCAGCAGCACCGCGCCGTCTTCCTCGGCACGCGCGAACATGGCGGCGATCTGCTGCTCGGTCTCGCCCACGTATTTGCTCATCAGGTCAGAGGCGCGGCGGATCATCAGCGGCTGCTCCAGCGCCGTAGCGATATGCTCCGCCAGCGCCGTCTTGCCGGTGCCGGGCGGCCCGTAGAAGCACAACGTGCCGCGCTGGCGCGCCTTGAGCGCCTGCACGATCTTCCCCACCTCGTAGCGCGTCTCGAGGTTGAGATAGTCGAGGCGATAGTGCGTGACCACCGGACGCACCTCCGCCTCCGGGCGCAGGCCCATGGCACGGTCGGCATGGTCGAGCTGGCGCAGGATGAGCGCCTCCACCGGCTCGGCCACGCCCGGCCGGGCAAGCTGCACGAAGCGCGCAGCCGATTGCACCTGTGCCGGGGTCAGCGTCTTGCGCGCGGCCAGAGAGGCGATAAAGGCATCGCTCACGTCGAGCGCGCCGAGGTGCTTGCGGATGATGTTCTCGCGCACCAGTGGCGGCGGGATCTTCAGCTCCAGGTGGAACTGGAAGCGGCGCAGGTAGGCCGGGTCGATCTGCCGTATCGAGTTGGATATCCAGATCACCGGCACCGGATTCTGCTCCAGCGTCTGGTTGACCCACGCCTTGCCGTTCACCGAGCCGCGTGGATCTTCCTGCCCGAACAGGCTGGTCAGCTCGCGCGCGCTGCCGGGAAACACGTCCTCCACCTCGTCGAACAGCAGCGCCGTGCGCGGGCGGCCGCGCAGGAAGGCCTGCGACACCTGCAGCGAGCGATAGCGGTCCTTGCCCGAGAGGCTGTTGCCGTCGCGGTCGAGGCAATCCACTTCGTACAGCTCGCAGCCTGCTTCGCGCGCCAATAGCCTGGCGAACTCGGTCTTGCCGGTGCCGGGCGGGCCGTAGATCAGCACGTTGACCCCGCAGGCGTGCTGGCTGGTGGCGTTGGACAGCAGCGCCGAGAGATAGCGCGCATCGGTCTCGACGTGCGGATAGTCGCCGGTGCCCAGCGTGGGCGCCGCGGCAGGCCGCGTGAACACAGCCATCATCTCCGCCTCGTTGGCGTAGTTGCCCAGCAGCACGTGCAGCAGGCGGTCGGACAGGCGCATCAGGTCGCCGAGGTCGGTCACGCTGTTCTCGGGCAGCGGCTGCTCGATCAGGTTGAGCGTCTCCAGGCGCGAGCCGGGCCGCAGCGAGGCGGCCACCGCTGCCGGGCTGGCGCCGGTCAGCCCGGCCAGGATCTGGAAGGCCTCCTGGCTATGCGCCACCTTGCAGTCCACCATCACGGCGCGCAGGTCGCGCTTGTACTTGGCCAGCGCGGCGTACAAGAGCAGCTTGCGCTCATGCTCCGGCAAGTCCAGCACGTGGCTGAGCATGTCGATATTGCGCACCAGCAGCACACGCTCGCCGTCCAGGCGCGTAGCCAGCGCGGCCGCGGAGACGTCGAACACGGCGAACATGTCCTTGGCGTGGTGCTTGACGTATTCGTCGAGGTAGTAGAACAGCGCGCTCTCGTCGAAGGCGCTGTTCCATTGGCCGTGCCGCTCCAGGAATTCCTCCGGCGTCAGGCGCGCGGCGCCCTTCCAGGCGGGCATGTCGGCGCAGCGCGCGGCCAGGAAGCGCTGCACGCGCAACACCACGCCGTAGGGCCACACCATGTCCTGTGCGCTGACGGTCAGGATGTCGTTGATATTGCTGCGCAGGTTGAAACGCGGCCCCAGCGCGCACACCACGCGCAGGGCGAACTGGGCGCACATCCAGTCGAGCGCGGAAGTGCACGGCGAGCCGGCAGCGGCACGCAGGAGCGTCGAGCGGTCATCATCGGCGAAACGGGTGAAGTCCATGGCCTGATCCTCTCGCACGGGGAGCGCCGTCGGGGCGCGACGAATTGCTCTTCTTTTTTCCTATGCTAGCGCGCTTTGTGGCAGATCGGGCATTGCCGGCAACCCTGTGCCGTAAGGGCCGCGAATTTTGCCTGGCCATCGGTTGCGGGAGTGGAAAGCAAAAGCAAAATCGGCGTATAAAGACGGCTGCGCGAACGAAAGAAGCCGGCCGCCGCAAGACCGCGGAGGGCGAGCACGAAATGATCTCGCCTCCACGAAAGGCCGCATTGCGCAGAATGCCAACAAATAAGAATCATTATCGTTTATACTGATGGCCTGACACGCTGCCCCTAGAGCGGCGCTCCCACCGGCATACCCTGTTGAAGGAGCGTTTATCATGGAATTGCTGCTTAGCTTGCTGGTCGGTTGTGGCATCTCGCTGATCCTGTTCTATCGCAAATAGGCCCTATCGCTAATAAAGCCGGCGCCGCGCCAGACCGCCGACATCTGCTGTTTTCACATGTTCGATCAACGTTTTCTCAAGATCACGCTAGCCGTCCTGTTGTTCCACGTCGGCCTGCTTTACCTGATCCAGAGCGGGCTGGGGCGCAAGATCACGGAAGCCGTGATCTCCCCCGAAATCGTCGCCCGCATCATCCCGCTCGAACCACCGCAGAAGCCTGCGGTCGAGACGCCCAAGCCAAAGCCGGAAACCCCGCCCAAGCAGGTCAAGGTCACTACGCCCAAGCCCACGCCGCCGCAGCCCAGGCCCACGCCGCTGCCGGTACCGTCGCTGCCGCCCACGCCAAACGCCGTGGAAGCGCCGCCGGCACCGCCCGCGCCGCCTGCGCCGCCGGCACCTGCGCCTGAGCCGGCCGCTCCCGTGTCGTCCGCGCCGCGCGCCGTCGGCATCGGTGAAATCCAGTGCACGCCGCCGCAACCGGCTTATCCGTCGCAATCGCGTCGCATGGGCGAAACCGGCAAGGCCGTTGTCCGCCTGACCACGGATGAGAGCGGCAAGGTGGTAAAGACCGCGATCGTCAGCTCGAGCGGGTCCTCACGCCTGGACCAGGCCGCCGTGGATGCGGTCCAGCGCATGCGCTGCAAGCCATACATGGATAACGGTCGCGCCGTGGCGGTCACCGCCCAGCAGCCGATCGGCTTCGAACTCAACTGATTTCAATACCGACCTCACCAGGAACCATCATGCAGGACCTAGGACTTTCGCATCTCTGGACGCAAGGCGATTTCGTCATGCGCGCCACCGCCATCATTCTGCTCATCATGTCGCTGGCTTCGTGGATCGTCATCCTCACCAAGGCATGGGATCTTGTCCGCCTGAAGAAGATGGCCCACGGCGCGGAGAAGCGCTTCTGGCATTCCGACGATTTCGACCATGCCCTCGAGACGCTCGGCGGCAACGATGCCAACCCGTTCCGCACGCTCGCCGTGACCGGCAAGGAAGCCACCCAGCACCACCGCGCCAGCCAGCCCCAGCTGCATGACGTGATGGACATTTCCGACTGGCTGACCCGCTCGCTCAAGAGCGCCATCGACGACGCCGTCGCGCGCATGCAGTCCGGCCTGGCAGTGCTGGCATCGGTCGGCTCGACCGCGCCGTTCGTCGGCCTGTTCGGCACCGTCTGGGGCATCTACCATGCACTGATCAATATCGGCGCCTCCGGCGTGCCGACCATCGACAAGGTGGCCGGCCCGGTGGGCGAATCGCTGATCATGACCGCGTTCGGCCTGGCCGTGGCGATCCCGGCAGTGCTGGGCTATAACGCGCTGAGCCGCGGCAACAAGGGCGTGATCTCCAAGCTGAATCGCTTTGCCCACGACCTGCACGCATACTTCGTGACCGGCGCCCGCGTGCGCCCGAGCAATTCCCGTGGCGCCACCGACGATGCCGGCATGCGCCTCGCCGTCAAGAACCAGTAAGGCCGCAGCAAGGCAAGAAGGAAGTCATCATGGCATTCGGTACCCTCGACGGAGACGATGACGAGGTGATGAGCGAGATCAACATGACGCCGCTGGTCGACGTCATGCTGGTGTTGCTGATCATCTTCATCATCACCATTCCCGTGATCAACCACGCGGTCAAGATCGACCTGCCGCGCGCAACCAACACGCCCAACGATCCCAAGCCGCAGAGCATCAACCTGTCGATCGATGCGGCCGGCAAGGTGTTCTGGAACCAGGTCGAGGTGGACGAGGCAGCGCTCGACGCCAACATCTCGGAGGCGGCCCAGCAGCAGCCGCAGCCTGAACTGCACCTGCGCGCCGACCGCGACGTCCGCTACGAACGCGTGGCCGAAGTCATGGCTGCCGCGCAGCACGGCGGGCTGGGCAAGATTGGCTTCATCACCGAGCCCAAGCACTGAGCCGGTTGAAGCAAGCAGCGAAAAGGGCACTCCACGGAGTGCCCTTTTTTATTTGGCGTGATGCCTTTCGTCGCCCTCTCCCCTGCTCTCTTGCAGGGCCTTGTCGCACGCCGCAGACAGCGCCAGGTTTTTGCATCGGGCCATTGAAAAACGCTATTGTAATGATAACGGTTCTCATTTAAGATTAGACCAACTTGAACCCGGTCGTGATGGCGCGCAGCCCGCTTCGCCACCACAGACCACCGGACCGGAGCCTACCGATGAGCACTCTGACCCTGCCGCTGTCGCAACCCGCAGTCACCCGTCGCCGCCTGTCCCTGCGCCGGATCGAGGTCGCCCCTGGCAAGCCCGCGCAAGCGCGGCGCGAGACCACGGCCAGCGCGGCAATCGAATCGATGAAGTCCGCCGTGGCCGCCCTGCCCGCGCGCCTCGAAGCCCTTGTGCGCGACAGCCTGCCCGCCGCGCCGGCGAGCGATGCGGTGCCGCTGGAAACGCTGATGCGCGGCAATAACCTGCTGCCGATCCTGCACAACGGCGAGGTCTACACGCTGCGCATCACGCGCTACGGCAAGCTGATCCTGACGAAGTAAGTCCCCCTGCCGCGCGGTCGCCGCGGCAGCGCATGCCACAAGGAAGGGAAGGAAGGGACTGCGTCGGGAGAAACGCCCGCGGGAACCCGCAGGCAGTGCGCACGGCCGGCAACGGCCGCGGCACGGCAGGCAAGACAGCGATCCGGCGCGGTTGGCGCCAGTGCCGCCGGCAGTGAGCGGGGCTCCCCGCCGGCAGGTGCTTCTACAGCCTTGGGGGCAAGCCTCAGACGCCCACCAGGGCGGCGATGCCGGTGCGCGCGATCTGCGCGTCTTCGGTCGACTTCACGCCCGACACGCCGACGGCGCCCACCACCTGCTCATTGACGATGATGGGCACGCCACCTTCGAGCATGCCTTGCAGCATCGGCGCGGTCATGAACGAGTGACGGCCGTTGTTGATCATGTCTTCGTAGACCTTCGACTCGCGGCGGCCCAGCGACGCCGTGCGCGCCTTCTCGGTGGCGAGGTAGCTCGAGATCGGCGCGGCGCCGTCCAGGCGCAGCAGGGCCAGCAGGTGGCCACCATCATCCACGATGGCGATCGACACCGCCCAGTGGTGATTCTTGGCCTCGACCTCTGCTGCGGCCAGCACCTTTTTCACATCGTCTGCCGTCAGCACGGTTTTTTGCTGCATACCACTCTCCTCGAAATCGGTTCGGTAATTCAGTTCAATGAGCCGGAAGTATAGCGCCCCGGACATTGGCATGACCACGGCACACTGCCTGTGGCCGCCATGAACCCAGGAAAGCAAAAAGCCCGCGCGAGGCGGGCCTTTTGCTGACTGCAGCGCTGCCGTGCGCAACGCTGCCAGAGCTTGTCAGGCTCCGTCGGTGAACTGGTCGCGGCGATCGCCAACCTTGGCGCCGTCGGTGTACGGGTCAACCTTGCCCATCTTGGCGCCATCGGTGAACGGGTCAACCTTGCCCATCTTGGCGCCATCGGTGAACGGGTCAACCTTGCCCATCTTGGCGCCGTCGGTGTAGGGGTCGGCCTTGGCGATGCCAGCGGCGAATGCGGAAGCGGAGAGTGCGGAAAGCGCGGTCAGTGCTACGATCGCCACCAGGCTGTTCTTGATCTTCATGGTCGGATCCTTTTGGGTAGTAGTGTGCTGGAGCGGCACTGGACGAGAACAACTTTGCGGAATCATTTCATCGCAGTGCAACACAGGCAGTGTAGGTGAAAACCCTAATAAAGATCCAGCCAACCGTTTGATGAAACTATTCAAATAATTTGACCCCACTACCAGCGCGGGAACCACCAGCGTTTTGCCGCGTCGGCAGTGCTTTTCCGGGATGCGCCGGAAAAATCAAAGGGCCCCGCGGGGCCCTTTTTTACGATCCGCGCAAGACAGATCGTTCATGCTTATCGCCAGTGGCGATGCTCGTGGCGCCAGTGTCCCGGCGGGCCATAGTCGCCGCGACCGTAGTAGCCGCGACCGTAATAGCCGCGACCATAGTAGCGCGGGCCGTAATAGCCGGGGCCGTAGTAGACCGGGGCCGGACGCACCACGACCGGCGGCGGACCATAGTAGACCGGCGCGGGAGCTACCATCACCGGAGGTGCTGCAATGTACGCGGGCGGCGGATAGTACGCCGGGCCGCCAACCACCACGCCGGGAACACCGACCGCCACGCCGACGCTGACATGCGCCATTGCCGCACCCGATGCCATCACCCCCAGCAATGCAAGTCCTGCGAGCAGCCAACGTTTCATGATCCTTGCCTCTTGCAAGTCGTTATTCGATAAGCCGTATTGTAGGGGCTACCCGAATTCCAGGTGAAACCGGGGGTTCTACATTGTTACGAGGCGTAACAAGCGCCACATATACACATGGCCGCCCCGGCTTGCGGTTGCGTAGCGCGGAGCTTGCATCACCGCGCCCAACCGAACACAATACCGGGCTTGCCGTGCGGCCGTGGAGAAATTGGTAGACTCAGCAGACTTAAAATCTGCCGCCCTTCCGGGCTTACGGGTTCGACCCCCGTCGGCCGCACCAGCAGCATTCCATCCGCTCAGGCCACCGCGCCGCAAAGTAGCGCACCGCCCAACACCAGGAACACGAACAGTGCGCCAGCCAGCGCCAGCGGCTTGCGTCCTGCGCGCAGCAAGGTTCCGATGCGCGTGTGCAGTCCGATCGCCAGCATCGCGCAGGCAAGCAGCCAGTTGTCGAAGGCCAGCAGCGCGGGCTTCCAGTCCTGCGGCACCATGCCGGCGGAATGCACGGCCATGACCGCCACAAACCCGACTGCGAACCACGGCACGGCCTTCAGGATCGCGCGCCAGGGGCGTGCACCGTGCGCGGCCTCGTCTGCGCCTTCGGCATGCGCCTTCGGCCACAATGCCAGCACCAGCAGCAACGGCCCGAGCGCCAGCACCCGCACCATCTTCGCCACCACCGCGGCGTCCGCGGTGGCGTCGCTGACCATCTTGCCCGATGCGATGACCTGCGCCACCTCGTGCAGCGTTGCCCCCGTGTAGATGCCGAACGTGCGCTCGCTGATGGCCCAGTGCCAGTGCTGCGTGGCCAGTTCGAACAGATAGGGATAGAGCAGCATGCCGGCCGTGCCGAACAGTACGACGGTGGCGACTGCCACCGCGGTCTGCCGGTCATCGGTGCGCACCACGGAAGCCACCGCGATGGCCGCGGCAGCGCCGCATACCGCACTGCCCGCGCTCACCAGGATCGCCTCGCGCCGGCTCAGGCCCAGCAGGGAAGTGCCGATCCAGACGCCGACCAGCAGCGTCGCCACGAGCATGGCCAGCGGCACCAGCACGCCGGCCGCGCCCAGATCGACGATGGCGCCGAAAGTCAGCCGCAGCCCGTACAGCGCCACGCCGAGGCGCAGCAACTGCTGGCGGGCCAGCTGCATGCCGGGCGCCAGCGGCGTCAGCCAGCGCTGCGGCAAGGTATTGCCCGCGATCATGCCGGCAAACATCGCCAGCGTCAGCGCGCTCATGCCCAGGTGCGAGACCGCGGGATGCGCCGAGAAGACCATCGCCAGCCAGGCAATGAAGCCTAGCGGGAGCAGTGTCAGTAACCTGGCAGCCCATGAAGGCGGCTCGGCGCCGAGATTGGCAGCTACGGTCGAGGGTGCGGAAGACATGGCAGGCTCGCTATTTATCCCTGCAGCAAGGCGGCTTCGGGACGTATTGGAAGATGACCTCAGAGTACTGAGCCGCCCTAAACCTGTAAAACAGGTAATATCGTTTTACCTTACCTGAATTTCAGATATGAACCAGCGCCCGCTCCGCCTCACCCTGCGCCAGCTTTCCGTCTTTGTCGCCGTAGCGCAGCACGGCAGCACGGTGGCGGCGGCGGAAGCACTGGCCATGTCCCAGTCGGCCGTGAGCGCCGCGCTGGCGGACCTGGAAACCGCGCTGGGCGGCGCGCTCTTCGATCGCGTCGCGCGCCGGCTCAGCATCAATGAAACCGGCCGGATGTTCTTCCCGCGCGCACTGTCGTTGCTCGACCAGGCGCATGAGCTGGAGCGCTTCACCGTCCAGCCCGGCGTGCAGCTGCGCATCGCCGCCAGCAACACCATCGGCAGCTATATCCTGCCCGCCCTGCTGGCTGGCTTTCGCCACGCGCAGAGCGGCCCGTGCACGCTGGACATGCGCATCGGCAATACGCGCGACGTGCTGCAAGCGCTACTGCACTTCGAAGCGGATATCGGCCTGATCGAAGGCACCTGCCACGAACGCGACCTGCGCAGCGCGCACTGGCGCGACGATGTCATGGTGGTGGTGGTAGGCCCTGCGCATCCGCTGGCCGGCAGGCCCGGCGACCTGGCCGCCTTGCGCGACGCCGACTGGGTAGTCCGCGAACCCGGCTCGGGCACGCGCGAGGTCATCGAGCAGCGGCTGGCGCCACTGCTTGGCGAATTGCGCTTTGCGCTGGAACTCGGCAATACCGAAGCCATCAAGCGCGCCGTGATGAGCGGCTACGGCGTGAGCTGCCTGTCGCTGCAGGTGGTGGAAGACGAACTGCGGCGCGGCACGCTGGTAGCGCTGCGCGAAGGCCTGCCCGATGTGGTGAGGCCGCTGCAGCTCGTGGTCCACCAGGACAAGTACCCTACGCAGGGCCTGCTTGCCTTCACCGAGTATCTGCGCCGCGACGCGGCCGCGGAACAGGCCCGCGCGGAACAGGACGGCGCAGCATAGACGTGCTCAGGCCGGCTGCGGATCGGCTTCGCTCTGCTGTTTCGCGTTGTAGCGGTCGAGCAGGTGGAACAGCAGCGGATTGAGCACGATGGACAGCAGCGCGCCGGCCAGGATCAGCGCCTGGCCGCGCTCCGGCAAGATCTTCAGGTAGACGCCGAGGCCGGCGAGAATGAAGGAGAACTCGCCGATCTGGGCCAGGCTGACCGCAATGGTCATGCCGGTGCGCGTGGAATGCCCGAACACGCGCACGATGCACAGCGCTGCCACCGACTTGCCCACCACGATGATAAACAGCGTGGCCAGCACGCCCCACGGATCCGTGATCAGTACCATGGGATTGAACAGCATGCCCACCGACACGAAGAACAGTACCGCGAATGCATCGCGCAGCGGCAGGGACTCCTCCGCCGCGCGATGGCTGAACTCCGATTCGGCCAGCACCATGCCGGCAAAGAACGCGCCCAGCGCGAACGACACGCCGAACAGTGAGTAGGCGCCGAACGCCACGCCCAGCGCCGTGGCCAGCACCGCGAGCCGGAACAATTCGCGGCTGCCGGTCCAGACGATGCGCTCCAGCATCCACGGAATAAAGCGGCGGCCGACCACCAGCATCACCGCGACGAAGGCCGCGACCTTGCCCAGCGTGGAGAACACCGTGAACAGGATCTCGCCGGATCCCGGCGCGGCCGCCGCATCCGCGCCCTCCCCCGCCGGCGCGAGCAAGCCGGCGACCGCCGGCAGCAGCACCAGCGTCAGCACCATCGCGAGGTCTTCCACGATCAGCCAGCCAACGGCGATGCGCCCCTGCGGCGACTCGACCAGGTCGCGCTCCTGCAAGGCCTTGAGCAGCACCACCGTGCTGGCCACCGACAGCGCGAGGCCGAACACCAGGCCCGGCCCCCACTCCCAGCCGAAGCCCCACGCCACGCACATGCCGAGCACCGTGGCAATGGCGATCTGCACCACCGCGCCCGGGATGGCGATCTTCTTCACCGCCATCAGGTCCTTGAGCGAGAAATGCAGGCCAACGCCGAACATCAGCAGGATCACGCCCAGTTCCGCCAACTCCGGCGCCAGCGCCTGGTCCGCGGTGTAGCCCGGCGTATGCGGCCCTACCACGATGCCCGCGCACAGGTAGCCGATCAGCGGGGGCAGCCTGAGCCGGTTGGCCAGCGCACCCAGGATGAATGCCAGGACAAGGCCGCCGACGATCGTGCTGATAAGCGGGGTAGCGTGATGCATGCGTTGTGGATTCCTCGTGGGGTGCCGGGAAGGCATTGACTGGACGGCCCGCCCGCCCCCGCACGGTGCAAATGCCGGGGACCACAAGGCATCCCCGCGCACCGCGGCGTGCGACGCCGGGAGGGCCAGGGAGATACCACGCTGATCGGGGAGAACGGGAACGGAAGTCTTGCAGCAGCCCTCGGGCGCAACGCGGCGCGGTCCATGCGGACGACATGGGCGCGCGCTCCAGGTCGGATAGCCCCTGAACGCCCTGTGAAGACTACGACATGCAATGTAACACGATCATCCGCGCGTCAAAGCGCGGAATCGCCAGGCAATGTGCCCCTATAAGCGCCGAGGCTGGCACTGTGATGCGGATCTGGCCGCGCGCAGCGGCCATGCACGGGACGGGCCGGCCGCGGCTAGGCAGCCGCTGGCGACAGCCGGAAAGTCGCCACCGTATCGCGCAGCCTGTGCGACTGCTCTTCAAGCGATTGCGCGGCCGCTGCGGCCTCTTCCACCAGTGCCGCGTTCTGTTGCGTCACCTCGTCCATCTGCCCGACCGCCTGGTTGACCTGCTCGATACCCGTGCTCTGCTCCCGCGAAGCGGCGGCGATTTCGCTGATGATGTCCGATACGCGCCGCACGGCCTGGCGCAGATCCGTCATGGTCCTGCCGGCGTCCTCGGCCTGCGACGAGCCCTTGCGCACGGTGTCCACCGAGGTATCGATGAGATCCTTGATTTCCCTCGCGGCGCTCGAAGAACGCTGGGCCAGGCTACGCACCTCGCCGGCCACCACCGCGAAGCCCCGCCCCTGTTCGCCGGCACGCGCCGCCTCCACCGCGGCATTGAGCGCCAGGATATTGGTCTGGAAGGCAATGCCTTCGATCAAGTTCGTGATCTCGGCAATGCGGGCGGAACTGGTGCTGATGGCACCCATGGTGTCCACCATCTGCTGCACCGCCGTGGCGCCATGCTCCGCGACGTCTGCGGCGTTATCCGCCAGCCCGCTGGCCTGGCGCGCGTTGTCGGCGTTCTGTCGCACGGTCGCGGTCAGCTGCTCCATGCTGGCTGCGGACTGCTCCAGCGAAGCGGCCTGTTGCTCGGTGCGCGAGGACAAATCCGCGTTGCCGGCCGCAATCTGCTGTGCGGCCGTGCTGACCGAGTCGGTCGACATGCGCACCGCGCGCAGCGCCGATGCGACCCGCTCGATCAGATGGTTGAAAGCCACCGCGGTACGCCCGATCTCATCCTTGTGCCGCACCAGGGCCCGGCGGTCGAGATCAAGCGAATCGCTGACATAGCGCAGGGTTTCTTCGATCTCGGCCAGGCTGCCATGGATGCGCCGATAGAGCGAATAACCCATCGCCACGCAGGTCGCGAAGGCAAGGGCGATGATGACCGAGAACATCTTCAGCGCCGCCTCGTAGGCAGCGCCATTGCGCGCGACCACCTCCTCGCCCAGGCCGGCGTTGTAGGCAACGTGTTCGTTGATGGCGGCGCGCAGCTCCACCGCCGCGTCGTACAGCGAGCCGCCCATCAGCATGCCTAGCGCAGTCGCGCTATCGCCGGCAGCGAACCGCTCCAGGAAGCGCTCGCGCTCGGCGCGGTAGCGTTTGGCCGCGGCACGGTCCGCCTCGAGCAGTTTGCGATCGGCGTCACCGGACAGGATGCTGCGCTGATAGTAGGCGAGCTTCTCATCGAAGCTCTTGTCGGCCGCCGCCAGCGCCGCGAGCGCCTCTGCGCGGCCCGCGTCGGTTGGCGACAAGGGATAGAGATAGGTAGCGAGCCGCATGCTGCTGACGGTGTCCCGAAGGTCGCTCAGCGTGCGCACGCTGGCCAGGGTGTTGTCATTGAAATAGGAAAACCGCTCCTGCGCCGAGCGCAATTGCCAGATGCCGTCGAGCCCTACGGCGAGCATGGCGAACAGGAGCAGCGACAAGGTGGCGAGCAGGCGTTGAGTGATATTCATGGCGCATATTCCGGCGCCGCAGGCGCGAACGCCGATCCTCCAGATGGACAATGAAAGGGAACACCCGCGAGCGTGCGCAGGCGCGGCGCGTGCCGCCCCACCCGTTCCCGCAGGCCCAGGACTTCTGCTTGCAAAGCGCGCTTCCGACATCTCCGGATTTGGTGAGCCGTCTTTTGAATGGCTCCTCCTGCCTTTACGGCAAGGAGAGAAAAGCACTGAAGGGTTTTATGGATAAATAGTGAAATTGAACGACAAAGATAGGAGTAATCCGATTTTTTGACGAAGATAGAAAACAGATCACCCCGCGGCAGCAGGACCCCGACGCCCCGGGCAGGGGTCGATTCAGGAATGGCCGAGACTGCCCCCACCCGCGGCGGCAAGGACCGCGCCCGCGCTTGCGGGAGGGCGCGACCACGATCGGGCGCGTCCGCGCCCTGACTTCATCCACCCGGATACGCCCACCACCATCAGTCATGAGGCTGACTGCATGCATGTCGAAGGTCCGGTACGGTGCGCCACGCCACAAATCCGTGAAACTTCTGGTGGATAGCCTGCCCGTCGGCGCTTGCTTAGTCTTACTGGACCCGACCACTGAGGAACGCCATGTCGATCTCACTCACCCTCCGCCCAGTGTCCGTCGCGCGCTTCAGCCTTACTGCGTTGGCACTTGGACTTGCGCTCGGCGCCCAAGCCCAGACCCAAGCTCAGACCCAAGCTCAAGCCCCGGCCGAGATGCCAGCCGTGGCTACCGCGCAAGCGGATGCCTCGATCAAACCGGGAACACAGGTGGAGGTGGCTCCCGTAGCCGTGCAGTCCGAGACCTCGCCGTCGCGGCCGCAATCGATTACTGCTCCGGCCGAGGTGTTTGCTCCGCCACTGGCCATCCCCCGGGCTGCACTTCCGCCGGCGGAACCAGCCCAGGCACAGGCCGAGGCCCCGCAATCACCGCCTGCGGCCGCCGTTGCGGATACGCCTGCCCCGACGATGCCACGCCCGCCATTGATGGCGACGAGATCGCAACCGATGACACCGCGAACGGTGGGCGGTGTCACCTATATCTGCGGTGGCTCGGATAGCGAGGAGAACGAGCAGTTGACGCGCCTGGAGGAGCAGTACAACCTCGGCGTGGTCTTTACCGAGGGCCCGAATGGCGTATCCGCGACGGACGTGGATGTACGACTGCGCCGGCATGGCAGGGTGCTGGCATCCATCCCGGCGACAGGCCCGCGCTGCCTATTCAAGCTGCCGCCCGCAGACTACCGCGTGGAGGCCACTTACAAGGAACGCATGCAATACGTGATCGTGGAGACCGGGTCCATGGGGACAGGCTTGCGCTGGTAATCGCGTCCTGCCCTGATGCATATCGGGGATGTGGAGGACATGGCGGACATGGCAAGCAAGGATGGCCGGCATTGCGCACAACACCGGCGCCGGAAAGCAAAAAGCGCCACCGGCTAGGGTGGCGCTTTTTGCTTGAATCCTGGAGGCGGGGGTCGGAATCGAACCGGCGTACACGGCTTTGCAGGCCGCTGCATGACCACTCTGCCACCCCGCCGGGTGACTTGCTGCTGGATTGTAGCCGCAATCGCCCGACCCTGCCGGGGCCGCGCCTTGCGCACCATCATCACAAACAAAAAGGGAAGCGGCGCTTCCCTTTGGGATTTGGAGCGGGAGACGAGTCTCGAACTCGCGACCTCAACCTTGGCAAGGTTGCGCTCTACCAACTGAGCTACTCCCGCATTACATACCGCATAACTACTAAAAGTCGACCCGGATAATACACGGCATCGGCCGTCACCATCGAATCTGGCAAAAACTGGAGCGGGAGACGAGTCTCGAACTCGCGACCTCAACCTTGGCAAGGTTGCGCTCTACCAACTGAGCTACTCCCGCATGTTCCTGCTGACTTCTGAGCTAAAACGCAACTTCTGACCCGATATTGCTGCCATCTCGATGCGTTCTTGCTGCATTTCGCTTCGTTCGGTTTGTTTCGTCAGAAGCGAGAACAGGATTATTGCAAACCGGAACACCCTCGTCAAGCATATTTTTCACCGAGCCATTATTTTTGTGCGGTGGCTTCTCCGCCCAGCCGGCTACGCTCCCGGATCTGCGGCCAGGCGAGCTTCATGTAATAGAACATCGACCACAGCGTCAGCACGGCGGCCACATAGATCATCCACGTACCGAGCACCGAGGCGTCGACGATGCCGAGCAGGCTGTCATTGAACAACAGCAAGGGGATGGCGATCATCTGGAAAGTCGTCTTGAGCTTGCCGAGGAAATTGACGGCCACGCTCTTGGAAGCGCCGATCTGCGCCATCCATTCGCGCAGGGCCGAAATGGTGATCTCGCGGCCGATGATCACCAGTGCGATCAGGTCGGCGACGCGGCCCAGCGCCAGCAGCGAGAGCAGTGCCGCCGCCACCATCAGCTTGTCGGCCACCGGGTCGAGGAAGGCGCCGAATGACGAAGTCTGGTTCCAGCGCCGGGCAAGGAAGCCGTCCAGCCAGTCGGTGACCGCCGCCACGATGAAGAAACCGGCGGCCGTCATGTTCTTGGCGTGCATCGGGAGCCACGCCTCGGGCAGGTAGTACACCCCCACCACGAGAGGAATCATGGCAACGCGGAGCCAGGTCAGCAAGATCGGAATATTCAGCGGCATTGGGGGCTCGAAACGAGACAACGGCGATGGGTAACTCCGCGATTGTCGCCTATTTCAACGCCAGCCGAGCATTTCGCGCCGCGCGCGGCGCGCGCGGGTCCGAATCAATGCAGCTGGCGGTAGATTTCCTCGGCCAGCGCATGCGAGATGCCGTCGACACTCGCGATCTCGTCGATGCTGGCTGCCATGACCCCGCGCAAGCCGCCGAAGCGGGTCAGCAGCTTCTGCCTGCGACGCGCCCCGACGCCTTCGATCTCCTCCAGCCGCGAGGTGGTGCGCGCCTTGGCGCGGCGCGCGCGCATGCCGGTAATGGCGAAGCGGTGCGCCTCGTCGCGTATCTGCGCGACCAGCATCAGCGCCGCGCTGCCCTGCCCCAGTTCCAGCGACGGCCGTCCGTCGGCGAACACCAGCGTCTCCAGCCCGACCTTGCGGCCCTCGCCCTTGGCAACGCCGACCAGCAGGCCGATATCGAGACCAAGCTCCTCGAACACCTGGCGCGCCACTTCGACCTGGCCCTTGCCGCCGTCGATCAGCACCACGCTGGGCACCAGCGCACCGGCGGCATCGCCCTGGCCGCCATCGACACCGGCCTCGCGCGCCTGCTCCAGCATCTCCACCAGTTTCTGGTAGCGGCGCGTAAGCACCTGGCGCATGGCGGCATAGTCGTCGCCCGGCGTGATGTCCTGGATGTTGTAGCGGCGATATTCCGCGTTCTGCATCTCGTGATGATGGAACACCACGCAGGATGCCTGCGTGGCTTCGCCGGCGGTATGGCTGATGTCGAAGCACTCCACGCGCAGCAGCGCCAGGTCTTCCATGTCGAGAGCGATGGTCTCGGCCAGCGCGCGCGTGCGGGCTTGCTGGCTGCCCTGCTCGGCAAGCCGGCGCGACAGCGCCAGGGCGGCGCCCTGCTGCGCCATCTCGAGCCAGGCGCGGCGCTGCCCCTGCGGCTGGCGCACCAGCGTGACCTTGCGCCCGGCCTGCATCGACAGGGCCTGCAGCAGCGCCCTGTCCGGCGGCAGGTGGCTCACTACCAGGATCGGCGGCACGGCCTGGTCGAGGTAATGCTGGGCCATGAAGGCAGACAACACTTCGGCGGCGATGCGCTCCGCCGCGATGCCTGCGGGGGCCTCGGCGCCTGCCTCGCTGCCGGCACCGGCCTCGGCGTCCTCATCCTCGACGATCATCGCGCCTTCTTCCACGTGCGCAGGGAAATAGGCCTTGTCGCCGAGATGCCGGCCACCGCGCACCATCGCCAGGTTGACGCAGGCACGGCCGCCTTCCACGGCTACCGCCAGCACATCGATATCGCTGGCCTGGCCGACTTCCTCCACCGCCTGGCGCTTGAGCACCGTGGACAGCGCACCGATCTGGTCGCGCACCGCCGCCGCCTGCTCGAACTCGAGCCGCCCGGCATGCTCTTCCATCTTGGCCTGCAGGCCTTCCAGCACCTCGCTCTGGCGGCCCTGCAGGAAGCGCGCCGCATTGCTGACGTCACGCGCATAGTCTTGCTCGCTGATGGCGTTGACGCAGGGCGCGGTGCAGCGGTGGATCTGGTGCAGCAGGCAGGGCCGCGTGCGGTTGGTGAAGACAGTGTCCTCGCAGGTGCGCAACTGGAACACGCGCTGCAGGATCTGCATGCTCTCGCGCACCGCATGCGCGCTCGGGAACGGCCCGAAGTACTGGTGCTTGCGATCCGTCGCGCCGCGGTAGTAGGCCATGCGCGGAAAGCGGTGGCTGGTCAGCTTGACGAAGGGATAGGATTTGTCGTCGCGGAACAGGATGTTGTAGCGCGGCGCCAGTGCCTTGATCAGATTGTTTTCCAGCAGCAGCGCCTCGGCCTCGGTGCGCACCACGGTGGTCTCGATGCGCACGATCTTGGCCACCATCAGGGCGATGCGCGGCGACGGCAGGTTCTTGTTGAAGTAGCTCGAGACACGCTTCTTCAGGTCGCGCGCCTTGCCGACGTAGAGCACATTGCCCTGCGCATCGAAGTAGCGATAGACCCCCGGCAGGCCGGGCAGCTGCGCGATCGCCGCCTTGGGATCGAACTGTGGCTCGGGCGCGGCCGCGTGGCCGGGCTCGGCAGCCGCCGGGGCGGGCGTGCCTGGATTCTGGATTTCGGGTTCCGGCAGGGACATCGGGTGGGAATCGACCGTGTGGAAGCGGCCGGTCAGCGCACGGCCGGCAGGCGACGGCGCGACAGGCTCTAAAATCGCAAGTTTAGAGCAATTCCTTGTCGCCTCACGCCGCCATGACCACCCGCCCCGACCGCACCGTCCGCTCATGGGACATCTTCTGCACCGTCATCGACAACTTCGGCGATATCGGTGTCTGCTGGCGGCTGGCGCGCCAGCTTGCGCAGGAGCACGGCCACGCCGTGCGGCTGTGGGTGGACGACCTGCATAGCTTCGCGCGGCTGGCGCCGGGCCTCGACGTGAACGCCGGACAGCAGGAACTGGCCGGCGTGACGATCCGCCCATGGCGGCGGCCCGACCAGGAGAGCGGGCAGGACAGCGCCGCGCGCTTCGCCGGCGTCGTGCCGCACGACGCGGTGATCGAATCGTTCGCATGCGACCTGCCGGCGACATTTCTTGGCGCCATGGCTGCGCGCATGCCCAGGCCGGCCTGGATCAACCTCGAATACCTGAGCGCCGAGACATGGGTGCGGGAGCACCATCGCATGAGCTCGCCCCATCCGCGCCTGCCGCTGGTGAAGTATTTTTTCTTCCCGGGCTTCGAGCCCGGCACCGGCGGGCTGTTGCGCGAGTCCATGCTTGGCACGCAGCGCGAGCATCTGCGCGCCGCGCCTGCCGCCCAGGCCGCGCTGTGGCACCGGCTTGGCACGCGCCCCATCGACGGCGCGCTCAAGGTCAGCCTGTTCGCCTACCCCAACGCGGCCCTGCCGTCGTTGCTGGCGCAGTGGCGCGACGGCGCGGAGCCGGTGCAGTGCCTGGTGCCGGCCGGCCTCGCCGCCGAGCAGGCGAGCGCCTGGTTCGGCACGCCCGGTGCCAGGCCGGGCGACACCTTTTCCACCGGCAACCTGACGGCCCACGTGGTGCCGTTTGTGCGCCAGGAGCACTACGACGAGCTCCTGTGGCTGTGCGATGTCAACTTCGTGCGCGGCGAGGATTCCTTTGTCCGCGCGCAATGGGCGGGCCAACCGCTGGTCTGGCATATCTACCCGCAGGAAGACGCGGCGCACCTGGTCAAGCTGAATGCCTTTCTCGACCTCTTCACGCAACGGCTCGAGCGTGCCGGCAACGGGGCGGCGGCAGCGGCGTTCGCGGCGTTCTGGCGCGCATGGAATGCGCCTGGCGATTCACTCGACTGGCCAGCATTTCGCCTGCATTTGCCGGTGCTGCGCGAGGCGACCGAGCAATGGCAGCGCAGCCTGCAGCACCTCGGCGATCTGGCGGCAAATCTCGTGGGCTTCTGCGAAAATCAGGTAAAATAATCGGTTGATTTGATGGCGACCGGCCGGAAAACGGGGGAACGCGCAGAAGATGACAGTGGCACCCGCCACCGCATCGGCAGCGGAACCTGGGCGTACTGGACGGGCCGCGTGCGCACGGCCACCGCCGTGCGCTGGCAGCGCGCCTTCGCCACACCGAATTCCGAGACAATTTTTTCAGGAAAACAGTTCAGATGAAAACCGCACAAGAACTCCGCGTCGGCAACGTATTCATGATCGGCACCGACCCGATGGTCGTGCAGAAGGCCGAGTACAACAAGTCGGGCCGCAACTCCGCCGTGGTCAAGATGAAGTACAAGAATCTGCTGACCGAAGCCCCGGGCGAGTCCGTCTTCAAGGCCGACGACAAGTTCGAAGTCGTGATGCTGGATCGCCGCGAATGCACCTACTCGTACTTCGCCGACCCGATGTACGTGTTCATGGACACCGAATTCAACCAGTACGAAGTCGAGCAGGACAGCATGGGCGACTCGCTGAACTACCTCGAAGACGGCATGAACGTCGAAGTGGTGTTCTACAACGACAAGGCCATCTCGGTGGAAATGCCCACCACGCTGGTGCGCGAGATCATCTACACGGAACCGGCCGTCAAGGGCGACACCTCGTCGGGCAAGGTGCTCAAGGGCGCCAAGATCAACACCGGCTTCGAGCTGCAAGTGCCGCTGTTCTGCAACATCGGCGACAAGATCGAAATCGACACCCGTACCGGCGAATACCGCAGCCGCGCAAACTAAGCGCAGCTGGTTCGCCGCTGCCCTCGCGGGCAGCGCAACGGCAAAAAAGGGCAGCCTCGGCTGCCCTTTTTGTTTCCCCGCACCGCAGCGCGGCTACCCGCCCGCGGCTTGCGGGTCGTCACGCGATCAGGCCGTGCCCTTTCAGCTCGCGCACGGCGACGGCGTAGTCGGGATCCTGCATCAGCTTGTTCCACGGCAGTGGCTTGCGGCGGCCAAACAGCTTGCGGATACGGCGCTGCGACGCCTTGCCGGCATCGACGTCGAGTTCGTTGAGCAACTGGTCGGCGCGCTCCGGATGATTGCAGATCAGCACCATATCGCAACCGGCAGCGAGTGCCGCGCGCGCGGCCTCGGTAACCGTGCCCGCAACGCTGGCGCCCTCCATGCTCAGGTCATCGCTGAAGATGACGCCCTCGAAACCAAGCTGGGTCCGCAGCACGTCCTGCAGCCAGTAGCGCGAGAAGCCCGCCGGGTTCGGATCGACCTTCGGATAGATGACGTGCGCCGGCATCACCGACGACAGCGTCATGCCCATCCACTCGTAGGGACGCGCATCCTGCGCGAGGATCTCGTCGAGGCTGCGCTCGTCCACCGGCACCGCCACGTGCGAGTCCGCGGCGACAAAGCCGTGGCCGGGGAAATGCTTGCCACAGTTCGCCATGCCGGCGAGCAGCAGGCCGTGGGTCAGGTGGTTGGCCAGCATGGTCACCACGCGCGGATCGGCGTGGAAGGCCCGGTCGCCGATCACGGCGCTGCGGCCATAGTCCAGGTCCAGCACCGGCGTGAAGCTCAGGTCGATATCGCAAGCGCGCAACTCGGCCGCCAGCACGTAGCCGCAATGCACGGCAGCCTTGGTCGCGGCAAGCACGTCGCGGTCCCACAGCTCGCCCAGGCGACCCATGGCCGGCAGGTGCGTGAAGCCGTCGGTCCTGGCGCGCTGCACGCGGCCGCCTTCGTGATCGATGCAGATCAGCACGTCCTCGCGCACGGCACGGATCTCATGCGTCAGCGCCTGCAGCTGCGCACGCGACTCGAAGTTGCGCGCGAACAGGATCACGCCGCCGGTGAGCGGATGGGAGATGCGGCGGGTGTCTTCGGCATCGAGGTGCTTGCCCTTGACATCGAGTACGACGGGGCCCGGCCGCTTGCCGGAAATCTTCTTGATCATTGGGATTATTCGCTAGGCTGGGAAGCGAGCGGCAGCGCGCCGGGAGCGCCGGCGCCACCAAGCTCTGCGATCGCAAAGGCGACCGCGTATTCGTGTTCGTCGCTGACACTGACCCGCACCGTCACGCCGCGTTCCCGCAGCCAGGCATCCAGTTCGCCATGGCAGTGCGGATACGGCTCGCCGGACGGCAGGTTCAGCAGCTCCATCGCGCGCCACGTCATCGGCCAGCGCATGCCCAGCCCGATGGCCTTGGAAAAGGCCTCCTTGGCGGCAAAGCGCGTGGACAGGAAGGCGAGGCCGCGCTTCTCCGAACGCGCGCGGCGCGCATGGTATTTCTGCAGTTCCTGCGGCCCGAGCACCTTCTCGGCAAAGCGCCCGCGCGTGCGCTCCATCACGCCTTGCACGCGGTTGATCTGGATGATGTCGGTGCCGATGCCGTAGATCACGCTGCTGCGTCCGGGCGCGGATAGGTGGTGCCGAGGCGCGCAGCGACCATGATGGCCTTCATCTCGCGCACGGCGTTCTGCCAGCCGACGAAGACCGCATGCGCGACGATGGCGTGGCCGATATTGAGTTCCTTGATGCCGTGCATGGCGGCGACCGGCTGCACGTTGGTGTAGTGCAGGCCGTGGCCGGCATTGACCACCAGGCCAAGCCGCACGCCGGTATCGACGCCTTCGGCCACACGCTGCAGTTCCGTGGCCTGCTCGGCCGGCGTGTGCGCATCGGCATAGCGCCCGGTGTGCAACTCCACCACCGGCGCGCCGCAAGCGGCGGCCGCTTCGATCTGCTCGGCCTGCGCATCGATGAACAGCGACACGCGGATGCCCGCGTCGGCCAGTTGGCGGCAGGCTGCCTTGACCTGCTCGAAGCGCCCCGCCACATCGAGCCCGCCCTCGGTGGTGACCTCCTCGCGCCGCTCGGGCACGAGGCAGACATCCTGCGGCCGGATCGCGCAGGCGATGTCGAGCATCTCCTGGGTGATCGCGCACTCCAGGTTCATGCGCGTGGCCAGTAGCGGGCGCAGCGCGTGCACGTCGGCATCGCGGATATGGCGACGGTCTTCGCGCAGGTGCAGCGTGATCAGGTCGGCGCCGGCCTGCTCGGCCTGCAGCGCGGCCTGGATGGGATCGGGATAGACCGTGCCGCGCGCGTTGCGCAGCGTGGCCACGTGGTCGATGTTGACGCCAAGGTCGATGACGCCGGGATGCGCGTGGAAAATCATGCGGACGGACTCAGAGATAGTGCAGGTCGATCAGGATCTGGCGCGTCTTCAGCGGCGCGCCTTGCAGATAATAATGCAGCAGGAAGCGCATCAGCGCACGGCTTTGCGTCACCGTCTGCGCCCGGCGGTAGTCGTCCTGCGACATATCGAGCAGCGTCTGCCCGGAAACCACCGGCCAGGACGACGGATCGCTGGGCTGTGCGCGGCGCACGCCGCGCTCCGGCTGGTACACGTAGTCCAGCCCGGGCTCCACCGCCTCGCCAGAATTCGCGCATTGGTCGAAGGCCACGGCAAAGCCGGTCTCCTGCAGCAGCACGCGCTCGAAGCCGCGCAGCACCAGGCCGGCCTGCTCGCCGTGCGCGAGCCGCGTGAGCGTGGCCATGTACTGGCGGAACAGCGCCACGTGGGCGTCTTCGCGCGGGCAGAAACGCAGCAGCAGTTCGTTGAGATAGAAACCCGAGAGCAAGGCGTCGCTGGCCAGCGGCAGCATGCCGCCGACCCACTCAGCGCGTGTCAGCGTCTTGACCTCGCCGCGCCCGCTCCATGACAGCGAGATCGGCTGGAAATGCTGGAGCACCGGGCGCAGCGCCGAATGCGGGCGCTTGGCGCCCTTGGCGACCATGGCCATGCGCCCGTGGTCACGCGTGAACACGTCGAGGATCAGGCTGGTTTCGCGGTAAGGCCAGGCGTGCAGTACGAAGCCCGGCTGGTTGGCTACGCGCAACTCGGTGCGCGCCGGGACGATGCGCAGCGCGCGGTCCATCATGGCGCGCTGCTCGGCCACCGCCATGCCGGGCACGGCCTGGCTGCCCAGCAGCTCGGCGGCTTCTTCCGCCACCGGATCGACGCGGCGGGCCTTCAGTGCAGGCCCGCCCGCTCTGTCATTCATAGCCGTAGGCGCGCAATCCAGCTTCGTTGTCGGCCCAGCCGCTCTTCACCTTGATGAACATTTCCAGGTAGACCTTGCCGTCGAACAGCTTTTCCATGTCGATGCGGGCTTCGGTGGAAATGGTCTTGAGCTTGGCGCCCTTGTTGCCGATGATCATGGCCTTGTGGCCATCGCGCTCGACCAGGATGGTGGCGAAGATGCGCCGCAGCCTGCCTTCGGTCTCGAACTTCTCGATGACGACCGTGCTGGTGTACGGCAGTTCGTCGCCGGTCCAGCGGAACACCTTCTCGCGGATGATTTCCGAGGCCATGAAGCGCTCGCTGCGATCGGTCATGGAATCGGCGTCGTACATCGGCTCGCCCTCCGGCAGGTAGGGCCGGATGATGGCGAGCAGGCGGTCGATGTGGTCTTGCGTCTTGGCCGACATCGGCACCACTTCCGTGAACTGGAACTGATGCCCCATCTTCTCGAGGAAGGGCATCATCACCTCAGCCCGGTCCGCGCCGAGGCGGTCCAGCTTGTTGGTGATGAGCAGCACCGGCACCTTCTTGGGCAGCAGGGACAGCACCTTCTCGTCATCGGGGCCGTAGTGGCCAGCCTCGACCACGAACAGCACCAGGTCCACGCTCGACAGCGTGGACGTCACCGCACGGTTCAGCGAACGGTTCAGCGCGCTGGCGTGCCGCGTCTGGAAACCCGGCGTGTCGACGAAGACGTACTGCGCGTCATCCGTGGTCTGGATGCCGACGATGCGGTGGCGCGTGGTCTGCGCCTTGCGCGAAGTGATGCTGACCTTCTGTCCGACCAGCGCATTCATCAGTGTGGACTTGCCGACGTTGGGACGCCCGACAATGGCCACGGTGCCGCAGCGGAACGCAGCGGTTGGGGTACCCGCGGCGTCTGGCCGCGGATCGGTAGATTCGGTCATTCCTTCAACCTGAGAGACAACTGGGGATCGGGTGGCACCGGCTGCTTGCGCGTCTTGCCGGTGCGCTCGGCCCGGCTGCGCTTGAGCAGCTGGGGCACGAGCTTCTGCACCTCGTCGAGCGCCAGCTTGGCGGCAGCCTGTTCGGCCGCGCGGCGCGACGCGCCGGTACCGAACACCCGCACTTCCAGTTTAGGCACGGTGCACTCGACTTCAAACTGCTGGTTATGCGCGGCGCCGTGGGTGGCGATCACGTTATATTGCGGCAGGGCGATCTTGTGGCCTTGCAGGTACTCCTGCAACAGCGTCTTGGCATCCTTGCCCAGCGTGCGCGGATCGACCTGCTCGAGAATCGGGATATACAACTTGCGGATCAGGGTGCGTGCGCCCTCGAAACCGGCATCGAGGAACACGGCACCGACGATCGCTTCCAGTGCATCGGCAAGGATCGAGGGACGGCGGAAGCCGCCGCTCTTGAGTTCGCCCTCGCCCAGGCGCAGCGCCTCGGACAGCTGGAGCATCTGCGCGATCTCGTACAGCGCCTGCTGCTTGACCAGGTTGGCCCGCACGCGGGACAGATCGCCCTCGTCGAGCTTGCTGAACATGCCGTACAGCATATCGGCCACGGCGCAGTTGAGCACCGAATCGCCCAGGAACTCAAGGCGTTCGTTGTGCAAGGCACTGTGGCTGCGGTGCGTCAGCGCCTGCTGCAGCAATTCTGGCTTGCTGAAGCGGTAGCCGAGGCGTTGCTGTAAGGCGTCGAGGTTCATGTCAGTACTGCGTTCCCGAGTAGGTAATCAAAAGGCTCAGCGGGCCGTATAGCGGCACCTCGTTGCGGTAGGAAAATCCCACCGAGCGGATCGTGCCGTTGTCATCCTCGTGGATATCCAGATCGTCGCTGCGCACGGCGGTAATACGGTCGATCTGCGCCTGCTTACTGAAATAGTCGGCAATTTCGCGCTTGTTGGATGCCTGCTGCTTGGCATAACTGACCGCGCGTTTGACCGAGAAATACTCCAGCAGGCTCGGTATCGCCCTGACCGCCGGGATCACCACGCCCCCAACGACCAGGATAACGACGAGCAAGCTGCCCATCGAGAAGCCGCGCCGCCTGTCATTCCCCGCCAGGCGCGCCCGCCCCCCGACTGCACCAACTACCTGACCCGATCGACCCATAATGCGCTTTCCCTCGCTTGACTGGAGTGGTTATTCGCGCCGCGGGGATGCTACTTGAACGATCCCACGCGTCCGATATTGCCGAGGTTCATCCAGATCAGGAACGCCTTGCCGACGATATTCTGATCGGGCACGAAGCCCCAGTAACGTGAATCCAGGCTGTTGTCGCGATTGTCGCCCATCACGAAATAGTGACCCTGCGGTACCTTGCAGGTCAGCCCCTGCTGATTGTAAGTGCAGTTCTCGTGGAACGGAAAATCCGGATCGGCGCCGGAGACGAAGGCGGGACGATCCGTGTCGTTCAGGATACCGTGCACGGGGCCGTCCGGCAGTTTCTCCTGGAAGTGCTTGGAGTACGACAAGCGCTCCTCGTCGAGGTAGTCCGGCAGCGCGCTGTATTCGGCCGGCTTGCCGTTGATGGTCAGGCGCTTGTTCTGGTAGCTCACCACGTCGCCCGGCACGCCGATCACACGCTTGATGTAGTCGAGCGACTGGTCCTTCGGGTAGCGGAATACCATCACGTCGCCGCGCTGGGGCTCACCCACCGCCATGATCTTCTTGTTCACCACCGGCAGACGGATGCCGTAGTCGTACTTGTTGACCAGGATGAAGTCGCCGATCAGCAAGGTCGGGATCATCGAGCCGGACGGGATCTTGAAGGGCTCGACCACGAACGATCGCAGCACGAACACGGCCAGGATCACCGGGAAGAAGCTCGCCGAATACTCCAGCCACCAGGGCTGGCGCAGCTTTTCCTCCGCCAGGCGGCTGCGCGATGTATCGATCTCGCCGACGCCGTAGCGGCCCTGCAGGTCAGTCCTGCGCGCATCGAACTCGGCCAGCGCGGCCTGGGCGGACACCCGCCGCTGCTTCTCGAACACCAGCTTGTCGGCCATCCAGGCAACGCCCGTGATGACCACCAGCACAAAAAGAATCAGTGCAAAATTCATGACGGCTAGATCTTGGTGATGTTTTGTTAGAGTCTGCTTCGCCAACGGCCGGGCCGACCGGCCCCGCCGCTTTCTTTTATTTGTCGCTCACCTGCAGGATCGCCAGGAATGCTTCCTGGGGAATCTCCACCGTGCCCACCTGCTTCATGCGCTTCTTGCCCGCCTTCTGCTTCTCGAGCAGCTTCTTCTTGCGCGAGATATCGCCGCCGTAGCACTTGGCCAGCACGTTCTTGCGCAGCGCCTTGACGTTCTCGCGCGCGATGATGTTCGCGCCGATGGTGGCCTGGATGGCCACGTCGTACATCTGGCGCGGGATGATCTCGCGCATCTTAGAGACGACCTCGCGGCCGCGGTACTGCGAGTTGCTCCGGTGCACGATCACCGACAGCGCATCGACCTTGTCGCCATTGATCAGGATGTCGACCTTGACCACGTCGGCGGCACGGTACTCCTTGAACTCGTAGTCCATCGAGGCGTAGCCGCGCGACACCGACTTGAGCCGGTCGAAGAAGTCCATGACGATTTCCGCCATGGGGATCTCGTACGTGAGCTGCACCTGCTTGCCGTGGTAGCTCATGTTGATCTGCGTGCCGCGCTTCTGCGTGCACAGCGTGATCACCGAGCCCACGTAATCCTGCGGCATGTACAGATTGACCGTGACGATCGGCTCGAGGATGTTCTCGATGCGGCTCGGGTCCGGCATCTTGGCCGGGTTTTCCACCGTCAGCATGGTGCCGTCGCGCATCTGGACCTGGTACACCACCGTCGGCGCGGTGGTGATCAGGTCCATGTCGAATTCGCGCTCCAGGCGCTCCTGCACGATCTCCATGTGCAGCAGGCCGAGGAAGCCGCAGCGGAAGCCGAAGCCCAGCGCCTGCGACACTTCGGGCTCGTACTGCAGCGACGCGTCGTTGAGCTTGAGCTTCTCCAGCGATTCGCGCAGCGCTTCGTACTGGTTGGATTCGACCGGGTACAGGCCGGCGAACACCTGCGGCTTGACTTCCTTGAAGCCCGGCAGCGGCGCGGTGGCCTTGCGCGCCATGGTGGTGATGGTATCGCCCACCTTGGCGGCCTTCAGTTCCTTGATGCCGGCGATGACGAAACCCACCTGCCCCGCCGTCAGCGACTCGCGCTGCAGCGACTTGGGCGAGAACACGCCGACCTGCTCGACCAGGTGCTGCGAGCCAGTGGCCATCAGCAGCACCTTGTCCTTGGGCTTGAGGACGCCGTTGACCACGCGCACCAGCATCACCACGCCGACGTAGTTGTCAAACCACGAGTCGATGATCAGCGCCTGCAGCGGCGCGTCCACGTCGCCCTTGGGGGCGGGCACGCGCGCGATCATGGCCTCGATCACGTCCTCCACCCCGACCCCGGTCTTGGCCGAGCACGGCGTGGCATCCTGCGCATCGATCCCGATCACTTCCTCGATCTCGCGGATGGCGTTTTCCGGATCGGCCTGCGGCAGGTCGATCTTGTTGAGCACCGGCACCACTTCCACGCCGAGTTCGATCGCCGTGTAGCAGTTGGCGACAGTCTGCGCTTCCACGCCCTGCGAGGCGTCCACCACCAGCAGCGCGCCTTCGCAGGCGGACAGCGAGCGGCTGACTTCATAGCTGAAGTCGACGTGTCCCGGCGTGTCGATCAGGTTCAGGTTGTAGACCTTGCCGTCGCGCGCCTTGTAGCTCAGCGCCGCGGTCTGGGCCTTGATGGTAATGCCGCGCTCCTTCTCGATGTCCATCGAGTCGAGCACTTGCGCTTCCATCTCGCGATCGGACAGGCCCCCGCAGAGTTGGATGATGCGGTCGGCCAGGGTCGATTTGCCGTGGTCGATGTGAGCGATGATCGAGAAGTTGCGGATATGGTCCATCTGATGTTCAGGGGTGCGCCATGTCTGGCCGCGATGTGCCCGCTTGAGCACTTCGGGTAGCGCAGCAATTATGGTCGGCCCGGGACAGGCACCCCGCAGGGGCACGCAGCTCGGGGCCGCAGGTTGGTGACGCTGAGTTTGCGCCAAAGTGCGATTTTACCGTACTTTCAAGGACTTCCGTATTGCGAAATGGCGCGCCGCGCCCCGGGCGGCGGCCTGTCAGTCCGCCTGCCCCGCGAGCCATGCCCGCACGCGTGGCGCATCGAGGAAATAGTGGCACAACTCCTCGCCGGCACCGGCGGGCACGCCGGTCATCAACACCGGCACCAGTTCGCCGAACCGTGCCTCGGTGGCGGCGTCGCCATCCACGTCCACCTCATGCAGGACAAAGGAAAAATCGCGCCGGAGCGGCTCCAGCGCGACCTTCATGTCCTCGCACAGATGGCAGTAGGTCCTGCCATACAGCGTGAGATCCGCCATCGGGGCGATGCCTAGCGCGAAGACACCGTGCTCGGGCGCAGCGTGAGCACCTGGGTGGCGTCGCCGCGCCTGACGAACACCGCGGCGATCTTGCCCTTGTCCAGGGCCTTGACCAGTTCGTTGAACTGGCGCGGGCTGGTCACGTCGCTGTCGCCCAGCCGCAGGATGATGTCGCCCGGGCGGATGCCGGCGCGCTGGGCCGGGCCATCGGCCTGCTCGACTTCCACCCCGGACTTGATCTTGAGCTCCTTGAGCTTGGTGTCGGGAATCTCGTTGACGATCAGGCCCAGCGCATTGGGCTTGGCCACCGGCGCATTGCTCTCGTCGCGCGGCGCATTGCCGCCGCGCGTCTTGACCTTGTTGTCGGCGTCCAGCTCGGCCACGGTGATGCTGACCTCGCGCGTCGCGCCCTTGCGCCACAACTGCAGCGGCACGCGCGTGCCCGGCTTGATATCGCCGACCATGCGCGGCAGGTCCGAAGCCTTCTCGATATCGCGGCCGTTGAACTTCAGGATGATGTCGCCGGCTTCGATCCCCGCCTTCTCGGCCGGGCCGCCGGGCTCCACGCTGCCCACCAGCGCGCCCCGGGCACGGCCCAGGCCGAGCGAGTCGGCGACTTCCTTGGTCACGCCCCCGATCGCCACCGCGATGCGCCCGCGCGTGACTTTGCCGTTCGCCTTGAGCTGCTCGGTCACGCGCATCGCTTCGTCGATGGGAATCGCGAAGGAAATGCCCATGTAGCCACCGCTGCGGCTGTAGATCTGCGAATTGATGCCGATCACTTCACCACGCAGGTTGATCAGCGGGCCGCCAGAATTGCCCGGATTGACCGCGACATCCGTCTGGATGAACGGCAGGTAATCCCCCGTATCGCGGCCCTTGGCGGAGACGATGCCGGCGGTCACGCTGTTGTCCAGGCCGAACGGCGAACCGATCGCCAGCACCCATTCACCCGCGCGCACCTTGTCGGAATCGCCCAGCATCAGCTTGGGCAGGCCGGTGGCATCCACCTTCAGCAACGCCACATCGGTGCGCTTGTCCGAGCCGATCAGCTTGGCCTTGAACTCGCGCTTGTCGGGCAGGGTGACGTAGATGGTTTCCGCATCCGCCACCACGTGGGCGTTGGTCATCACATAGCCGTCCTGGCTGATGACGAAGCCGGACCCCACCCCGCGGCTCTGCTCCTCGCCCTGGGGCGGCTGGCTGCGGCGCGGCGTGCCCGGCGGCGTGGGCGTGCCGGGCATCGGCACGCCGAAGAAGCGGCGGAAGAACTCCGCCATCTCGTCGTCCTCGGGGCTGGAGTTGTTGCCACGCGCGCGCACCCGCTCCGTGGTGCGGATATTGACGACGGCCGGACCCGCCTTTTCGACCAGGTCGGTGAAATCGGGCAGGCCATAGGATGGCGCGGCGGCCTGGGCGTGGCTCAGTTCTGCGACCAGCGGCACAAAGGCGAGAATGGCAGCCATGAGCACGGTCCGAGCCAAGGCTGGAGATCTTGGTGACATCATCGACTCCCGGAAATCAGCGAAAAGGAAGGAAGCAAGGCATTGGAGGGGCCAGATCGCGGCGCGCCAGCGACGAGCAAACGCCGCTGGTGCCTTGTTCGCAAACCGGCTCAGTGCGCCTTCGGCGGTTTATATTCTACTGCCGAGGCAAACTGGCGGACTGTGGCGGGGGGGACCTCGCCCACCACGGTAATCCAGAAATCGGCAACCCGGCGCACCACCACCTGGGTGGCGCCGAGCGAGGCGACGCCTTCGCGGCGTACGCGCTGCTCGGAAACGGGCTCGATGAAGACCGACAAACCGGTCAGCCCGTCGCTGTAGACGATCTGGAGCACCTCGAAAACCTGGCCGCGCGGGTTCGCCTGCGGCGAGCGCAGCTCGCCGAGCGGGCGACGGACCTCGCGGATCTTCAGGAAGCCCTTGACCGGAATCCCAATGGTCCAGCCTTCGTCGGCAATATTGGCCGGCTGGTTGGTGACTTCGTAATGATTCCAGGCCCCGGAATTCTTGATGGCGGTGAGGATGCGCTGCTTCTCGGAGGGCACGCCGATCTCGACCTGCGAGAACGCAACCTGCTCCAGCACCTTGCCGCCCTCTCCCACGGTCTGGGCGCGCATCAGCAGGCCGGAGTTTTTCTCCGCCCACAAGCGTACGCCGTAGCGCGCGGAATCGTGCGGATCGAGCGAGAACACTTCGCACTCGACGCCAGCCACGCGCTCGCCGGGAAGCTTGCGCATCTCGTAGATATCGAGAACGTCGCTTTTATTGGTGGCGAGCAAGGCCGGGAAGCGATCCTTCGCCTCCTGCTTCTCCACCACCACCAGCTTGGCTTCGGGGATCAGGCTGTGGACGACATCGTTCTGGCGCAGCACTTCGCGCGGCTTGCCATCGAGCGTTTCCAGCCGTTCGTACTCGTTGTTCACGAGATCGCTGTAGTGCTGGATGCGCGAGGCATGCATCACGCTGCCGCGCTGATAGATCAGCGTACCGACATAGTTCTCGCGCTGGGCGGCGCGGTGGATCTTGTTGAGCCAGGCCGTCGCATCGCGGCGGGCCAGCGTATTGTCCGGCGGCTGCGCGCTTGCCGCGGCCGCAGTCAGACACAAGGCCAGAAAAAAGGACCTGCGAAGGGCCCTTATTCTGTGTGCGCCCGCTACATTGGCGGGCGACCATCCTTTATGCATGTCCGGCATTATTCCTGCGAGTTGTCCTGAGAAAAGTTTGCGCTGTTGGCAACAGTGCGCATGGTCGGCACGACTGCGTCGGTGGCGACCGATACCCGATGGGCACGCAGGTACTCGTCGAGGCGCGGATCGCGGATCATCTGCGCACTGTCGGCGGCAACCGTCACGATACCGCCAGTCTTGGGCACTGCAGGCTGCTCGACGCGCGCGACCACGGCGTCCGGCGTGCCGAGATCGGTGACACCGCGCATCTGCGGCACCACCACCCAGCTCACGGCAGCCACCGCGGCGGCGATGGCCGTACCCGGCATCACCCTGCGAACCCAGGACGGCTTGAACAGCATGCGGTGCGCCGACGCCTGCGCCACCGCCGGCACCAGCACATGCGGTTCGCTATCGAGGCGCGCGGAAAAACGGGCGAGAAAATCTTCGGTGGAGCCGGCATGCGTCAGTTCTTCCGAACGCAGCGCGTCGCCGATCAGCTGATATGTCGTCCAGCTCGCCATGCCCGGCTCGCTCTTGGCGAGATCCAGTACGGCATTGATTTCGTGCGGCGCCAGCTCGCCATCCATCAGCACGGAGATCTGCTCCGCTGCTTCCACTACATGAACCGACTGCTTATGAGCCTGACCCATTTCCCGCCCCTAGAAAAACCATTGAACACCGACAATCCCGTCTACTGCTTTGTCGTTTATCGATGCAGGAATAGGCTGCAACGCTGGCCGCACGACATTTCTTGCTACTTTTTCTTGCTACTTACCACTTACCACCGCTTGCCCTCTGCCGTTCCCAGCAGCGGACGCAATTTCTCGGCAATCGCCTCACGTGCCCGGAAGATGCGCGAGCGGACGGTTCCGATCGGGCATCCCATGGCTTCGGAGATCTCCTCGTAACTGAGGCCCTCGATTTCACGAAGAGTGATGGCAGTGCGCAATTCCTCCGGTAGTGCCTCCATGGCCCGGTTGACCGTTTCGGCGACCTGGCGGGTATGGAGCATCGACTCCGGCGTATTGATATCTCTTAGTTGCTCGCCGTCCGCAAAAGTTTCAGCCTCTTCGGCATCGATATCGCTGGAGGCTTCGGGCCGGCGTCCCTGGGTGGCCAGGTAGTTCTTCGCCGTGTTCACCGCAATCCGGTACAACCAGGTGTAGAACGCCGACTCGCCACGGAACTGCGGCAAGGCACGATACGCCTTGATGAAAGCGTCTTGTGCCACATCCTCCACTTCCGCCGAATCCCGGACCAAACGCGAAATGAGCCTGATGATCTTGCGGTGGTATTTGGCCACCAACAATTCAAAGGCTCGCTTGTCGCCCTTCTGGACGCGTTCAACGAGGAGCTGATCGGCTTCGCGTTCGCTCACGAATGGGTCACCTGCAGTGTATCTCTTGGTATCGTCTTCACGACAAACGTTGTATTTTACCTACGTTGCCCACTGCACAGTCAGTGCGGTGCAACGCATTTTGTGAAGAATGCCCGCGGCCATTGCCCATCAGGCGACGCCACCGGCCGCGGCCTGCTCGCGCCGGGCGACGCCCAGGGCACGTTTCAGCGCTCTCAATGAGGAGGGTGCCGCCGAACCCCGGCTGATGACGAGGATCCCGGGCGGCTTGCCGCTGACAGGCTCCATGGCCAGCAAAAGAGCCAGTCTGCCCAGCTCCCAGCTGGAGCGCACGCGCGCCACCGCGTGGGCGCCATCCGGCAGGCGAACCAGAATGGCCGCGCGGCCGGTGGCGTCGCGGCCTTGCACCAGTCCCGCATAGGTACAAGCCGCGCCGCGCCACAGCGCGGGCCAGTGGCTCAGCATCCACGCGCAGGACGCCGCCAGTGTGGACACCGACAGCCATTGCGCCAGATTCCAGCCATGTGCCGAGCGGCCAAAGCCCCATATCGCCTCGCGCGCAAGCAGCGCAAGGGCCGCCATCTCGCAAGACAGGAACAGCGCCAAGACCCACCGCAAGCGATGGGTCCTGAGCGAAGTCCGGAGGAGCGATAACCGGCAGCCGCCGGATTCAGGCGCGACGGAAGACAAGCGTGCCGTTAGTGCCGCCGAAACCGAAATTGTTCTTCACCGCCACATCGATCTTCAGGTCGCGTGCCGTGTTGGCCACGTAGTCCAGGTCGCACTCGGGATCCTGGTTGAAGATATTGATGGTCGGAGGCGAGACCTGATGGTGTAGAGCCAGCACCGTGAACACGGATTCGAGGCCGCCGGCGCCGCCCAGCAAGTGGCCGGTCATCGACTTGGTGGAATTGACGGCCAGCTTGTAGGCATGGTCGCCAAAAGCCAGCTTGATGGCTTCGCTTTCGTTCTTGTCGCCCAGCGGCGTCGAGGTGCCGTGCGCGTTCAGGTAGCCGACTTCGTCGGCGTTGACGCCGGCGTTCTTCAGCGCGCTGACCATGCAGCGGCGCGGACCATCCATATTCGGGGCGGTCATATGGAACGCGTCGCCGCTCATGCCGAAACCGATCAGTTCGGCATAGATCTTGGCGCCACGCGCCTTGGCCGACTCATATTCCTCGAGCATCATCACGCCGGCGCCCTCGCCCAGCACGAAGCCGTCGCGATCCTTGTCCCACGGACGGGACGCGGCAGCGGGATCGTCGTTGCGGGTCGACAGCGCGCGCGCGGCGGCGAAACCGCCAATGCCGAGCGGCGAAACCGTAGATTCCGCACCGCCGGCCAGCATGGCGTCCGCGTCGCCGGCCTGGATCAGGCGGGCGGCCAGGCCGATGCTGTGCAGGCCGGTGGTGCAGGCCGTCACGGCGGCCAGGTTCGGGCCCTTGAGTCCATGGTAGATGGACAGGTGACCCGCGATCATATTGATGATCGAGCCCGGCACGAAGAACGGCGAGATCCGGCGAGGACCCCGATTGGTCAGCTCGGCGTGGGTATCCTCGATCATCGGCAACCCGCCGATGCCCGAACCGACCAGCACACCGATGCGCTCGGCATTGTCCTCGGTCACTTCGTAGCCGCTGTCCTTCAGCGCCTGCGAACCCGCCGCGATGCCATAGTGGATGAACGTATCCATGTGGCGGGCTTCCTTGGCAGGGATGTAGTCCTCTGCCTTGAAACCCTTCACCTCGCCGGCGAAATGCACGGCAAGCGCGGAATGATCGAATTTGGTGATGGTGGCGATGCCAGACTGACCTGCAACCAGGTTGGCCCAGCCTTYGGCAACCGTGTTTCCGACCGGAGACACAAGGCCAAGCCCAGTGACGACGACGCGACGACGGCTCACTATGATTTCCTACGGGTACGTGAAGCAGAACCGGAACGATTGCCGGGGCTGGCCATGGGCCGGCGCCGGGCCACGCCGATCGCGGCGCGGACTATCCGATTGTGCTTCTTCGAACAGACGAAAGCCACAGAAAACAGCGCGGACGACCCAACGGCCCGTCCGCCTGCCTTCTGTGGCTCGGAATCCAGATACGACAGGCTTAGGCCTTGACGTGTGCGGTGGCGTAATCGATAGCCTGTTGCACGGTCGTGATCTTTTCGGCTTCCTCATCGGGAATTTCCATGCCGAATTCATCTTCCAACGCCATCACCAGCTCAACCGTGTCGAGCGAATCCGCACCAAGGTCGTTCACGAACGAGGATTCGTTCTTGATGTCTGCCTCGGCCACGCCGAGTTGCTCTGCCACGATTTTCTTGACGCGTTGTTCGATATTGTCCATGTAACCCTCCAGGGAAGTTCGACAAAAAGTGGGCGCATTTTAGCAGGTTTGGGCCATAAAAATCCCACCCGCCTTCTATTGCAAGAACGGCGCCCGTTTAGTTCAAAAAACAACCACTTCACGCGGCTTCTGCCGGCTTCTCCCTCGAAACCGGCCGCCGCGAAAGGTGATCAATTCATGTACATGCCACCATTTACATGGAGCGTCGTACCGGTGATGTAGGCCGCCTGGGGACCGGCCAGAAAAGCCACCGCGTGTGCGATGTCCTCCGGCTGGCCCAGCCGACCCAGCGGAATCTGGGTCTTCAGTGCTGCGTGCTGCTCATCCGACAGGACCTTGGTCATGTCGGTGTCGATGAAACCGGGCGCCACGCAATTCACGGTCACGTTGCGGCTGCCGATCTCGCGGGCCAGCGCCCGGCTCATGCCTTCCACGCCGGCCTTGGCGGCGGCGTAGTTCATCTGGCCGGGATTGCCGGTGGAGCCGACCACCGACGTGATATTGATGATACGGCCACCGCGCGCTTTCATCATCGGGCGCAGCACCGCGCGCGACAGGCGGAACACCGCGGTCATATTGGTCTCGACCACCGCGCCCCAGTCCTCGTCCTTCATGCGCATGGCAAGCTGGTCCTGCGTGATGCCGGCGTTGTTGACCAGGATGCCGAGGCCGCCATGGGCCTTGACCAGCTCGTCGATGAGCGCCTCGGATGCCGCGGCATCGTTGACGTTGAGCACGGCGCCGCGGCCCTTGCCGCCGGCCGCCGCCAGGTATTCGCTGATGGCAGCCGCACCCGCTTCGCTGGTGGCGGTGCCGACTACCGTGGCGCCCTGCGCGGCCAGCTCGAGGGCGATGGCCCGGCCGATGCCGCGCGATGCGCCGGTTACCAGTGCGACCTGGTTTTCCAGAAATTTCGTCATTGCGTGGGTCCTAGTCTTACTTCAGCAGCGCCAGCGTGTCCTGCAGCGAGGCCGGATCGAAGATCGCGGCGCCGGTCAGGTTGCCGTCGATGCGCTTGGTCATGCCCGCCAGCACCTTGCCGGGGCCGCATTCGATCACATGGGTGACGCCCTCGGCAGCCATCTTCTGCACGCACTCCACCCAGCGCACGGGCGCCGCCGCCTGGCGTACCAGCGCATCCTTGATCGACTGCGGATCGCTGACGATGGCCACGTCCACATTGTTGACCAGCGGAATGGCCGGCGCGGCGAAGGTCATGCCCGCCATGCGCTCGCGCAGGCGGTCCGACGCCGGCTTGAGCAGCGAGGAATGGAACGGGGCCGACACCGGCAGCGGCAGCGCGCGCTTGGCGCCGCGCGCCTTGGCCATTTCGCAGGCCTTCTCGACCGCCGCCTTGTGGCCGGCGATCACCACCTGCGACGGCGCATTGAAGTTCACGGCTTCCACCACGCCGGCGCCCGCGGCCACAGCCTCGGCGCACGCGGCGCGCACATCGTCGTCGGACAGCCCGAGGATCGCCGCCATGCCGCCCTCGCCCACCGGAACGGCTTCCTGCATGGCTTGCGCACGGAAGCGCACCAGCGGCACCGCTTCGGCGAACGGAATCACCCCGGCCGCCACCAGGGCGGAATACTCGCCGAGGCTGTGGCCCGCGACCATGGCAGGCGCCGCGCCGCCGGCATCGATCCAGGCGCGGTAGACCGCTACCGCGGCGGTCAGCATCACCGGCTGGGTATTGGTGGTGAGGTTCAGTTCCTCGGCCGGGCCTTCGGCGATCAGGCGGCCCAGGTCTTGCCCGAGCGCGGCGGAAGCTTCGTCCAGCGTGGCACGGACCACGGCGTTGTCGGCGAAGGCGTTGAGCATGCCGACGGCCTGCGAGCCCTGGCCCGGGAATACAAAGGAAAATTTCATCGCAATCGAATCTAGAAGATGAATACGCAAAACCGACGCGGCGTGCGGGACGGCATGCCGCCCCGCACGCCCGGATGTCACATGCGCGCCAGCACCGCACCCCAGGTGAAGCCACCGCCCACGCCTTCCATCAGCACGTGGTGACCGGCGCGGATACGGCCGTCGCGCACCGCGACGTCCAGGGCCAGCGGGATCGAGGCAGCCGACGTGTTGCCGTGCTCGTGTACGGTCGCCACCATGCGCTCGGCAGTCAGGCCGAGTTTCTTCGCCGTGCTCTGCATGATGCGGATATTGGCCTGGTGCGGCACCAGCCAGTCGACCTTCTCGGCCGGGAACTGCGCGCCGGCAAGTGCCTCGCGCGCAACCCTGTCCAGCACGGTCACCGCCAGCTTGAAAACGGCCTGGCCGTCCATGTGCAGGAACGCGTTGCCGGTGATATTGCCGCCGGCGACATTGCCCGGCACGCACAGGATCTCGACGTGGCTGCCGTCCGAGTGCATCGCCGAAGACAGGATGCCGGGTTCCTCGGACGCCGACAGCACCACCGCGCCGGCGCCGTCGCCGAACAGCACGCAGGTAGTGCGGTCATTGAAATCGAGGATACGCGAGAACACTTCCGAGCCAATCACCAGCACATTGCGATGCGAGCCGCTACGGATGAACTTCTCGGCCGTGGCCAGCGCGTAGACGAAACCGGAACACACGGCCTGCATGTCGAATGCGGCACAGTGATTGGTAATGCCGAGTTTCTGCTGCACCAGGCAGGCGGCGCTCGGAAAGACGAAATCGGGAGTCGACGTGGCGACGATGATCAGGTCGATGCTCTGGCGGTCGATGCCGGCCGCTTCCAGCGCGCGCTCCGCGGCCTTCACCGCCAGGTCGCTGCAGGTGACATCCGGCTCGGCCCAGTGGCGCGCCGAGATGCCGCTGCGCGAGAAGATCCACTCGTCGCTGGTCTCGATGCCCTTCTCAGCCAGTTGCGCCGCAAGCTCCTGATTGGTGACACGCCGGGGAGGCAGATAGCTCCCGGTCCCGATGATTTTTGCGTAGCTGGTCATGTAATGTCGGATCGATCGTGTGGCCACGGGTCGTCGCCCGCGGCATCTGCATCAGAACCTCAGGCGGCGTGCGGGCTTGGACTGGGATCCTGGGCGCCTGACTGCGGGCCGGAAGCCGGGGTGCCGGTACCTGACTTGTTGGCGAAAGCCTGAATGGTGCGAGCGATCACACCATTACTGGCCGCATCATACCCGCGTTTGATAGCCCACTCAAAAGCGTGCGCGTCGGCCGAACCGTGACTCTTGATCACGAGCCCGCGCAGGCCCAGCAGCGATGCGCCGTTGTAGCGCGCGGGGTCGAGGCGACGGGACAGGCGCTTGAGCACAGGCATGGCCAGCCCCGCCAGGAGCTTGGTGAACCACGAGCGCGTAAACTCTTCCTTGATCATGTTGCCGATCATCTTGGCCAGGCCTTCGCTGCTCTTGAGCGCGACGTTGCCGACGAAACCGTCGCAAACGACGATGTCGGTGGTGCCCTTGAAGATATCGTTGCCTTCCACGTTGCCGTAGAAGTTGAGCTCGGATGCGCGCAGGAGCTCGCCGGCCCGCTTGACCACGTCGTTGCCCTTGATCACTTCCTCGCCGATATTCAGCAGGCCGACGCTGGGGCGGTCCTTGTGGTCCACCACGGCGACCATGGCTTCGGCCATGCGCGCGAATTGCAGCAGATGTTCGGGCTCGCAATCAGCATTGGCGCCGAGGTCGAGCACGGTGGTGCCCCAGCCCTGTTCGTTGGGGATGGAAGTGGCGATCGCCGGGCGCTCGATCCCGTCGAGCGTCTTGAGCACGTAGCGCGACACTGCCATCAGCGCGCCGGTGTTGCCCGCCGAGATACAGGCATCGGCCAGCCCCTCTTTCACCTGGGTCACCGCCACGCGCATCGAAGAATCCTTCTTCCTGCGCAGCGCCACCTCGACCGGATCGTCCATGGTAATGACTTCGGTCGCGGCCACGACGCGCACGCGCGGATGATCGAGCGCGTGCAGCTTCCTCAGCTGCGCCTCGATGCTGTCGCGCAAGCCGACCAGCACCACTTCGGCGTCGTTATGGCTGGAGAGAAAACTGATCGCCGCAGGGATTGTCACGGAGACACCGTGATCGCCACCCATGCAGTCGATAGCTAGTTTGATCGTCATTGTTTCCTGGTGCAGAAGCGCATGTCGGCATGACTTATGGCCGGAAGCCTGCACTACGGTTGCGCGGCGAGCGCGCAACAAAAAAGCGGCAACGATTTTGCCGCTTTCTTGTTTTTGACCTACCAACGTGCGCGTACGAGACGCAAAGTCACGCCGAACGATCTGTCAGTCGTTCTTGGTCTTGATGACCTTGCGGCCACGATAGTAGCCGTTCGGGCTCACGTGGTGACGCAGGTGGGTCTCGCCCGTGGTCGGTTCGACTGCCAGCGGCGCTGCCGACAGGTGATCGTGCGAACGGTGCATGCCGCGCTTGGACGGCGACTTCTTGTTCTGTTGAACTGCCATGATGACTCCTTCGAGAATTTTTCAATGGTAACACACGCATCCCGCACGAGGCGTAGCCGGGCCCGGCCGGATGCTGATCCTGGTGCCTTGCGGACGTTGCCTGAAACCGGTGAACCGGCCTCAGTGCTTCGTCTTCAGGCCGGCCAGCGCCGCAAAGGGCGAAGGCCGTTTTTCTTCTTCCGGCGGTTCCTCTGCTTCGGGTTCCACCAGCCCGTCGGCCCCGGTCACGAGGCTTTCGTGCACCTCCGGGCAAACGTCATGCTTGGGCGCCACCGGCAAGGCCAGCAGCACTTCATCTTCAATCAGCGACAGCAGGTCGAAGCGCTTGGAGCCGACGATCACGTCGACCTCATCGTCGTCCATGGCCGCCGCATCGGCCTCTTCCTCGCTGGCCATCACCTCGAAGCACATGTCCGTGGCAATGGTCTCGGCAAAAACGCGCAGGCAGCGCTGGCAGTCCAGCCACACTCGCCCGTTCACGGTCAGATCGACGAACTGGCGCTGCGTCGCCGGCGCGCCGGGTTCGCCCTCTTCTTCCTCGACAAAGCCGGAAAGCACATAGGCGAACACTTCGTCGGGCGCCGATGCTGGCGCTTGCGCGGCGGTCTCGGCTATGATGCGCGGCAAATCGCGCACCGGAACTTCGCCGGCAGCATGGCCACCGGCGCGGCAAAATGCGAAGAGATCGAGCGCGCGCAGATCAATCGGCTGAATCGGCTGGGTCATGTCTTCTCGTGCCGTCTGTCGTGCCTTGCCGGAAGCACCCCGCTGGCCGGTTTCATCGCCAGGGCGACCCGAAACGTGGCCCGGGAGCCGCAAACGCCGGTATACACACAGCAATGCGCCGGACTTGCTTGGCTAAACAGACGATTATACGTCTATTTTTCTACTGCGGTCAAAATTTTGGATGACGACCATAGGTCGCTTTCCCTTTCCACTCAATTACTTATGTCGCAATCATCCCGTCCCGTGCTGATCCTCGGCTCCAGCTCGCCCTACCGCCGCGAATTGCTGGAGCGCCTGCGCATCCCGTTCGAGGTGGCAGTGCCGGATATCGACGAAACCCCGCTGGCGGGCGAAAGCCCGGAAGCCACCGCGCTGCGGCTGTCCCGCGCCAAGGCGCAGGCGATTGCAGACCGCCACCCGGGCACCCTGGTGATCGGCTCGGACCAGGTCGCCACGCTGGACGGCAGGCAGATCGGCAAGCCGGGCACCCATGAAAAGGCCCTCGCGCAACTGCAATGGATGCGTGGGCGTACCGTCACTTTCCACTCTGCCCTGTGCCTGTTCGACGGCCGCACCGGCGCGGCGCAACTGGCCGATGTACAGACACGCGCGACCTTCCGCGAACTGTCCGATCAGGAGCTGGAAGCCTACCTGCGCATCGAACGCCCCTACGACGTGGCGGGCAGCGCCAAATCGGAAGGCCTCGGCATCGCCCTGCTGTCGCACATGGAGTCCGACGACCCCACCGCCCTGGTGGGCCTGCCGCTGATCGCGCTGACCACCATGCTGCGCCACGCCGGCTACCCGCTCTTCCAGGCCTGAGCGCGCCGGCAAGGACAGCACCGATAACACTGACAGGAAACAAGCATGAGCGGCATCCTTTACCTGATCCCCAACACCCTGGGCAAGCGCGACGAGACCGACCCGCTGCCGGACGTCATCCCGGCTGGCGTGCAGCAGATCGCCGCCGGGCTGGATTACCTGGTGGCGGAGAATGCCAAGACCGCACGGGCCTTCCTGAAGAAGCTCGGCGAGACCTGCCCACTGGCCAGGCCGGTCCAGCAGATCGAAATCCGCGAACTCAACGTCAACACGCGCGACGATGCCCTCGCCGCCCTGCTCGCCCCGATCCGCGAAGGCCGCGACGGCGGCCTGCTGTCCGAAGCCGGCGTGCCGGCCGTGGCCGACCCCGGCGCCAACCTGGTGCGCCTGGCACATGCCAGGGGCGTGCGGGTGCGCCCGCTGGTCGGGCCCAGCTCCATCCTGCTGGCGGTCATGGGGTCCGGCCTGAATGGCCAGAGCTTTGCCTTCAACGGCTATCTGCCGGTCGATGCGGGCGAGCGCGCCCAGCGCCTGCGAGAGCTGGAGCAATTGTCGCGCAAGGCGCACCAGACCCAGGTCTGGATCGAGACGCCCTATCGCAATGGCCAACTGCTCGATGCCCTGCGCCAGCACTGCGCAGGCAATACCATGCTGTCCATCGCGGTGGACCTGACCTTGCCGAGCGAGACCATCGTGACGCTGCCCGTTTCCGAGTGGCGTCCCGAGCGGCTTGCGCTGCATAAACGCCCGGCCATCTTTTCACTGCTGGCCACCTGAACCGGCTCCCGCATAGCCCGGGAGCGAAAACGAAAAAACGGGGCGCTTGCGCCCCGTTCTGCATTTCCGCGCGTCAGCGCCCGGCTCAGTGGATTGCCTGCAGCCGCGTACCGAACAACATGGTCTTCATCGCCGCTGTACCCATCGCCGCGCCGAAGCGCTTGGCAACCCGCTCCGCGATGTTTTCCTTCACCGTGTAGTCGACGATGTCCTCGGCCTTGAACAGGTCGCGCGCGACATAGTCCGCATTGCCCAGCCCGTCGGCCAGGCCCAGCTCCACGCTGCGCTGGCCGGACCAGAACAGGCCGGAGAACAGGTCCGGATCGTCCTTGAGGCGGTCGCCACGGCCTTCCTTGACCRCGTCGATGAACTGCTGGTGGATCTGCTTGAGCATGGTTTCCGCGTACTGCTTCTGCCGCGGTACCTGCGGCGAGAACGGATCGAGCATGCCCTTGTTGGCGCCCGAGGTATAGAGCCGGCGCTCCACGCCGAGCTTGTCCATCAGCCCGGTGAAGCCGAAACCATCCATCAGCACGCCGATGGAGCCGACGATGCTGGCCTTGTCGACGTAGATCTTGTCGGCGGCCGCCGCCACATAGTACCCACCCGAGGCGCAGATCTCCTCCACCACCACGTAGAACGGCTTGTTCGGGTACAGCGTGCGCAGGCGGTGGATCTCATCGTTGATCATGCCGGCCTGGACGGGCGAACCGCCGGGCGAATTGATCTTGAGGATGATGCCGGCGGCGCTGGAATCGGCGAACGCGGCCTGCAGTGCCGCGTTGATCGATTCGGCGCTGGCCGGCGTACCGGCCGCAATCTCGCCGTCGAGCGACACCATTGCCGTGTGCCGGCCGGACGTCGTGATGCCGCCGTCGCCCTTGAAATCGAAGATGGCGAAGAAGATCAAGGCAAGCAGGGCCAGCCCGGCGAAACGGAAGAAGATGCGCCAGCGGCGCGCGGCGCGCTGCTCGCGCAGGGTCGCCATCAGCACTTTTTCCAGCACATCGCGCTCCCAGCCAGCTCCGGTTGGCACCGGCCCGGCACCGCTGCCGGCCAGGCGCGCCTTGCGCTCGCTGGCTTCGCGCTGCGCGGCGGCGTCGCCCGCCCGCAGGTCCTGCTCCAGCGGAAAATCGGCGGCGGCGGCGGTTTCCAACCGGTCGTCCGATGCGGCGGACACCCCGGTGCTGGCAGGAGTGGCCGGATCCTTCGGCTTGCCAGTTTCGTCCTGGGGCGGTTTTTGCTCTTCAGTCATGCAGTTGGCTCTTGGTTCGCTCTTGGTTATCGACGGGCGCGCTCGACGGGAATGCGGGGCCGGGGCTAGGCCGGCTGGGCCGCGGGCGCCTCGTACGGGCTTTCCGGCATCCAGTACACGCTGCCGCCGCGCTCTTCCACGCGCAGCCTGGACAGCGAAGCGCCCCGACACGGACCGCCCACGCACAACCCGCTATCTGGCGCATAAATCGCGCCATGTGTCGCGCACATCAAGTATAGGCCCGAGGACTCGAAAAACTGGCCTTCTTGCCAGTCGAGCTCCATCGGCACATGGGCGCACTGGTTCAGGTAGCCGTGCACCGCCCCCTCGAAGCGCACCACGAACGCACCCACCTGACGCCCGCCGATCTCGACCACGAAACGCACACCAGCGCCGCCCTCCGCCAGGTCATCGGCGGCGCACAGGCGCCGGCCGTCCGGCGGGCCGGAGACCGCACTCTCGCTCGTCTCAGGCATGCGTCAGCAACCAGTCTTTCAGGTCGGCGATCGACGCCGCGCAGTGCACCGGCGCCATCGCGCGCAAGGCATCGGCGGGATGGGCGCCGTAGCCCACGCCAATGCCGGCGGCGCCCGCGTTGGCAGCCATCTGCAGGTCATGGGTGGTATCGCCGATCATCACCGTACGCTCCATTTCCTGGCCCAGCTCCCGCGTCAGTTCATGCAGCATGGCCGGGTGCGGCTTGGAGAAGGTTTCGTCGGCGCAGCGGGTGCCGTCGAACAGGGGTCCGAGCCCCGTCGCTTCCAGCGCCCGCTGCAGCCCTGCGCGCGTCTTCCCGGTCGCCACGCCGAGGAAGTAATGCTGGGCATGCAGTGCCTCCAGCATCTCACGCGCGCCGTCGAACAGCACCAGTTCCGCGTCGCGGGTGAGGAAATGGAAGCGGTAGCGCTCTGCCAGCTTGGGATAGTCGGCCGGGTCCAGCGTTGGCACGGCATAGGACAGCGCATCCTTGAGGCCTAGCCCGATCACGTGGCTGGCCGCACTGTCATCCGGCACCGGCAGGCCGAGATCGCGGCTCGCCAGTTGTATGCACTTGGCAATGGTCGGGGTGGAATCCATCAAGGTGCCATCCCAGTCGAACACGATCAGGTCGAAACGTTGCCTGGCCATTGATATCCTTGTCGGCGCCTCAGTCGTGGGCGCGCTGGTTACGGGCTTGCTGCAGGAAGGCTTCGCATTCCGGCGGCATGGGAGCAGCGACCGTGACGCTTTCGCCACTGGCCGGATGCGTGAAGGTCAGGCTGTGCGCATGCAAGAACATGCGCTTGAGGCCAGGGTTGGCGCCGCTGCGGGCCAGCGCCTTGTTCAGGCCGTAGTCGCCATATTTCTCGTCGCCGAGGATCGGGAAGCCCGAATGCGCCAGGTGGACGCGGATCTGGTGGGTGCGGCCGGTCTTCAGTTCGGCCTCGAGCAAGGTAAATCCATGCAGCACTTCCAGCCGGTTGAAGACGGTGTGCGAGGGCAAGCCGTCTTCCTGGACCCGCACCCGGCGCTCGCCGTCCGCCGTGGTGTACTTATATAGAGGCAGCTTGACGTGCTGGCGGGCATTCTCGAACTGGCCGGCCACGCAGGCAAAGTATCGCTTGTCCAGTGCGTTGCCGCGGATCTGCTCATGCAGGTTGACCAAGGCAGTGCGCTTCTTCGCCAGCATCAGCAGCCCCGAGGTTTCGCGGTCCAGCCGGTGCACCAGCTCGAGGAACCTGGCCTGCGGCCGCGCGCGGCGCAACTGCTCGATGACGCCGAAGGCCACGCCCGAGCCGCCATGCACGGCCACGCCGGCAGGCTTGTCGATCACCAGCAGGTGATCGTCTTCGAACACCACGGGAAAACTCGCCGCCGGCACGAAACGGGCGTTATCGGACGCTTTCTCCGCCACGCGCATGGGCGGAATGCGTACCACGTCGCCCACCTTCAGGCGGTAGGTGGCGTCGATCCTGCCCTTGTTGACGCGCACTTCCCCCGACCGCAGGATGCGGTACACATGGCTCTTGGGCACCCCTTTCGACAGCTTCAGCAGGAAGTTGTCGATGCGCTGCCCTTCGGCCTCTTCGCCAATTGTTACGTACGCCACCTGGGGCGTGGCCGCGGCGGGCCGCACCTCTTTTTCAATTTGATGGCGTAACTCATTCATTTTCAATATAATTTCCTCGCTGTCCCGGCCAAAGACCGGCAGCGCAAGTCAGGTGTAGGCGATTCGTCGTATTTTACACTTTGGGTTGCCGCCAGCCCTGCCAGCCTCCCGCTTCTTTGCGTACCCCGCGAGCCCGCGGCTGGTGAATGGCAGCAAAAACGCAGCACGCACGGTATCGCCCGCGCAGGAAGTCGCCCAAAGGCAACTTCGGCGCTGACGGCGGTCACGTGGGAAGAGTGTTCAGGTAGAACAGAATTTGATCGCGGATGCCCTGTTGGCATCCGCTCTGGTGAGAGAAGTCCCGCCCGCACCGGGAAACGGTGCCGCCGGCATGCTTCAGACGCCACCTGACTGGTTTATACCGGCGCCCGGTCGCAGAACTCCAAGAAGTAGTAGGTGCGCCCGCCAGGAGATGTCAGGTAGCGAAGCAGCATTGCCGTGACGACAAACTTGCTCTTTGACGCGTCTAGGCCTTCCGCGGCCGGCCGCGATGCGACCGGCGCCTTTTGCGCCCGCATCGCCGCCAATGCCAGTCGGAAACCCGCCGGAAACGCTGCGCAGAGCAGCACACCGGCGTTCTCTCTGACCATGCGGACGGCGCTTCGACGTCGTTACCTCTCTTTCACCCGCGCCCAGCCGGGCCGCGCCTGCCGGCGCGCCGGCGCTTTCGGCAATTCTCGCGCCCTCACTCGCTCCCTCGCGTGCTCCACGGAACGCCGCGGGCACCGCATGCCGGTGCAATCCACGGCATTGGAGTGAGGTAATGCGATGAAACGCATGTTGTTCAACGCGACGCAGCAGGAAGAATTGCGCGTCGCCATTGTCGACGGTCAGAAACTGATCGACATCGACATCGAAGCTGCCGGTCGCGAACAGCGCAAGGGCAATATCTACAAGGGCGTCATCACCCGCATCGAGCCGTCGCTGGAGGCCTGCTTCGTCAACTACGGCGAAGAGCGCCACGGCTTCCTGCCGTTCAAGGAAGTGGCGCGCGCCTTCTTCAAGGAAGGCGTGGACGTGCGCAACGCGCGCATCCAGGACGCGCTGCACGAAGGCCAGGAACTGATCGTCCAGGTCGAAAAGGAAGAGCGCGGCAACAAGGGCGCCGCGCTGACCACCTTTATCTCGCTGGCCGGCCGCTACCTGGTGCTGATGCCCAACAACCCGCGCGGCGGCGGCGTGTCGCGCCGCATCGAGGGCGAGGACCGCCAGGAACTGCGCGAAACCATGGGCCAGCTGACCGTGCCCGATGGCATGAGCATCATCGCCCGCACCGCCGGCATCGGCCGCTCGGCGGAAGAACTGCAGTGGGACCTGAACTACCTGCTGCAACTGTGGAAGGCCATCGACGGCGCCGCCGGCGACAACAAGGCCCCGCTGCTGATCTATCTCGAATCCAGCCTGGTGATCCGCGCCATCCGCGATTACTTCCAGCCGGACATCGGCGAGATCCTGATCGACACCGACGAAATCTACGAGCAGGCGCGCGCCTTCATGAGCGTGGTCATGCCCGACAACATGAACCGCGTGAAGAAGTACCGGGACGACGTCCCCCTCTTCTCGCGTTTCCAGATCGAACACCAGATCGAATCGGCCTACTCGCGCATGGTGATGTTGCCCTCGGGCGGCGCCATCGTGATCGACCACACCGAGGCCCTGGTCTCGGTGGACGTGAACTCGGCCCGCGCCACCAAGGGCGCCGACATCGAGGAAACGGCGCTGCGCACCAACCTCGAAGCCGCCGACGAGATCGCCCGCCAGCTGCGCCTGCGCGACCTGGGCGGCCTGATCGTGATCGACTTCATCGACATGGAAGCCAGCAAGGCCCAGAAGGACGTGGAAACGCGCCTGAAGGACGCCCTGCGCCATGACCGCGCCCGCGTGCAGATGGGCAAGATCAGCCGCTTCGGCCTGATGGAGCTGTCGCGCCAGCGCCTGCGCCCGTCGCTGTCGGAAGGCTCGCACATCACCTGCCCGCGCTGCAACGGCACCGGCCATATCCGCGATACCGAATCCTCCGCCCTGCAGGTCCTGCGCATCATCCAGGAAGAAGGGATGAAGGAAAACACGGCCGCCATCCACTGCCAGGTGCCGGTGGAAGTGGCCGCGTTCCTGCTCAACGAGAAGCGCCAGGACATCAACCTGATCGAGATGCGCTTCAAGGTCAACGTCCTGCTGATCCCGAACAAGCACCTCGAGACCCCGCACTACAAGCTCGAGCGCCTGCGCCACGACGATCCGCGCCTGGAAGACAGCACCGCCAGCTACAAGATGGCCGAGGCTGCCGCCAAGGAACTGGAAGCCGACACCAGCTACAGCAGCCGCAAGAAGGAAGACGCCAAGCCGCGCCAGGAAGCCGCCGTCAAGGGCATCACGCCGGAACAGCCGGCGCCCGTGTCGGTGCCGCGCGCCGAACGCACCCCGCGCCCCGAAGCGCCGGTTGCCCGCCCGGTGCCGGCCACCCAGCCGGTCGCCAGCGGTGGCTTCATCGGCTGGCTCAAGAGCCTGTTCGGCGCCAAGCCGGCGGCACCTGCCATCGAGCCGGCCAAGCCGGCTGAGGCGGAACAGCGCAACGGCGAAAACCGCCGGGAACGCGGCCAGCGCGGCGAACGCGGCGAAGGCCGTGGCCAGCGTACCGAGCGTGGCGAACGCGGTGAACGTGGCGACCGCCAGGGCCGCGGCCAGCGCGGCGAGCGCGCGCCGCAGGAGCGTGGCGAACGTGCTGAACGTGCCGAGCGCGGTGAACGCGTCGAGGCCCGTGGCGAACGTGGCGAGCGCACCGAGCGTGGCGAACGCACGGAACGCGGCGAGCGCGGTGAGCGCAATGGCCGCGCCCCGCGCCAGGCCGCGCTGGAAGCCCAGCCGGCCCGCCAGCCGGAAGGTGCGGCAGCCGAGCGCACCGAGGGCCGCGGGGAAGGCCGCCGCGACCGCAACCAGGAGCGCCGCGAGCGCCAGCGCGAACGCCAGCGCGGCGACGCGCCGCGTGAAGACGAAGCCGGCGAAGGCCTGGCTGCTGAAGCCGCTGGCGTCGCCATCGTGGCCGCAAGCGCGGTTTCCGTGGCTGCACCTGCCGCAGCCGCGCCGGTAGCCCAGCGCGACGAAGCTGACAACGCACGCACGGATCTGCCGGAAGCGCCGGAAGGTGCCGAGAACGGCGAAGGCGAAGAACGCCGTCGCCGCAACCGCCGCGGCCGCAACCGCTATCGCCGCGAACGCGACGATGGCGTGCAGGCCGGCGAAGGCACCGAAGGCGCCGAGGGCGCGGACGGCGAGCAGGCAGTGGAAGCGCGTGAAGTGGCAGCCGATGCCGCCGCGCCCGTTGCCGCAGTCCAGACCGTCGAGGCTGTCGAGACCGTCGAAGCCGTGGTGACCGAGTCGGTCGCCGCCGTGATCGCCGAGCCCGCGGCCAGCGTCCCGGCCTATCAGCCGGCCGAAGCCGCCGTGGCAGCGCCCGCGCCGACGGTACTGCCAGCCGAAACGCTGGCCGCACCGGCAGCCGAGCCCGTCGAGGCAGTCMCGGCAGCGCAAGCCCCGGTGGCAGAGGCCCCGGTAGCACAAGCCCCGGTGACGCAAGCCGTCATCGCCAGCCCCGCCGCCTATGCGCCGGCGCCCGCCCCCGTCGTGGAAGCCGCTGTGCAGGCTCCCGCGCCGGTGGAAGCGCCCGTGGCAGCACCTGCGACCGTGACCCCGGCGGCTCCTGCGCCGGTGGCCATCGAAGGCCTGCAACCGATGCTGGCCTCGGCCGGTCTCGAGTGGGTGAGCACCGACAGCAGCAAGCTGCGCGCAGCCCAGGAAGCTGCCGCCAGCATTCCGGCGGCGCCGCGCGTGGTTCGCGAGCGCAAGCCGCTGGCCCCGCTGCCGGAAGGCCCGATGGTGCTGGTCGAGACGGCGCCCGCCGTCAAGGAAACGACGCCGCAGGAATAAGCGGCCTCGGCCAGGAAGCAAGGAAGCAAGGAAAGGGACGGCGATGCCGTCCCTTTTTTCATATCTGCACGCCGCGTTCGCACCCGTGCGGCCTGGCAGCGACGGTACAGGCACAGGCTCGGCTAGAATGACAGCATGATGGCGCCCCGATAAGGTGCCCGAGGACAGCCCCCGGAACGGGCCCTGCCTGCCCGTCACAGATTCGCCCCCCAACCCCAGGCCATGACCGAATCCGTCATTCCCATCTTCGACCTGCGCGACCACCGCTACCGCTCGATGACGCCCGTCATCCCGGACTTGCTCGCCCCGCCGTCGGGACTGGTTGCCGACAGGCGCGGCAGGCCGCTGCATGACCTGCGCATCTCGGTCACGGACCGCTGCAACTTCCGCTGCGTGTATTGCATGCCCAAGGAGGTGTTCGACAAGGACTACACCTTCCTGCCCCATTCCGAATTGCTCAGCTTCGAGGAAATCGAGCGCGCCGCCCGCCTCTTCGTCGCGCACGGCGTGGAGAAGATCCGCCTGACCGGCGGCGAGCCGCTGCTGCGCAAGAACATCGAGAAGCTGGTGGAAATGCTGGCCCGCATCGAGACGCCCGCGGGCAAGCCGCTCGACCTGACGCTCACCACCAATGCTTCGCTGCTGGCGCGCAAGGCGCGCTCCCTGCGCGATGCGGGCCTGACGCGCGTGAGCGTGAGCCTGGATGCCATCGACGACGACACCTTCCGCCGCATGAACGATGTCGATTTCGCGGTGGCCGACGTGCTGGACGGCATCGAGACCGCCCAGGCGGTGGGCCTGGCGCCGATCAAGGTCAATATGGTGGTCAAGCGCGGCACCAACGATGCCGAGATCGTGCCGATGGCGACGCATTTTCGCGGCAGCGGCATCATCGTGCGCTTCATCGAGTTCATGGACGTGGGCGCCAGCAACCACTGGCAAATGGACGAGGTGCTGCCCTCCGCCGATGTGGTGCAACGCATCCACGAAGTGTTTGCGCTCGAAGCCATCGCCGCCAACTACAGCGGCGAGACCGCCGAACGCTGGCGCTACCGCGACGGTGCCGGCGAGATCGGCGTGATCTCCAGCGTGACCCACGCCTTCTGCGGCGACTGCAGCCGCATCCGCCTCTCGACCGAAGGCCGCCTCTACCTCTGCCTGTTCGCCACCGAGGGCTACGACCTGCGCGCGCTGCTGCGCGGCCCGCACAGCGACCTGGAAATCGCCAACGCCATCGCGCAGGTCTGGCAGGCCCGCACCGATCGTTACTCCGAACAGCGCAGTGATCCGGCGGTGCGGCAGGCGCGCGCCGAAAGCAAGATAGAGATGTCCTACATCGGCGGCTGAGGGCGCACCTTCGCACTGCGTTCCGCAACCTTTCCGCACCTTTCCGCACCTTCCCGGACCTTCCGTCAACGTGCCGCCCGCGCCGCAACCCAACTTCCACCCGATGATTTCACGCGACGACATTACCGGCCTGATCCTCGCCGGCGGCAGGGGCAGCCGCATGGGCGGGACCGACAAGGGCCTGCAGCCATTCCGGGGCGCCCCCATGGCCATGCATACGCTGATGCGCCTGGCGCCCCAGACCGGCGGCTTGCTGATCAATGCCAACCGCAACCTGGCGGCCTATGAGTCGTTCGGGGTACCCGTGGCGACCGACTCGGTGCCCGATTTCGCCGGGCCGCTGGCCGGCATGCTCGCCGGGCTCGAACAGTGCCAGACCGCCTGGCTGCTCACCGCGCCCTGCGACTCGCCGTTCCTGCCGCCCGACCTGGCCTCGCGCCTGGCGGCCGCGATCGAGGCGGAAGGCGCCGAGATGGCCATCCCCGTCACCGTCGATGCCCAGGGCCGACGGCAAACCCAGCCCGTGTTCTGCCTGATGCCGGTGACGGCACGCGACAGCCTGGTGGCATTCCTCGATGCCGGCGGCCGCAAGATCGAGACCTGGGCCGCGTCCCACCGCCTTGCCGAAGTGCCGTTCGACGACGCCGGCGCCTTTGCCAATATCAATACGCTGGACGAGTTGCGCTCGCTGGAAGCGCGCTGACAAACCAGGCCACTGCCTCTCCGGGACCGCTCCATGCCTTCTCTGCAATCCGTCATTTCCTGCCTGTCCGACTACGATCCCGGCGCCTTGCCGGTGGCGCAGGCCAGCCAGATCATCCGCGAAGTGATCGAACCGGTCCGCGGCACCGAACAGCTCGCCATCCGCACCGCGCTGGGCCGCGTGCTGGCCGAGGACGTCATCTCCACGCTGGACGTGCCGGCGCACGACAACGCCGCCATGGACGGCTACGCCTTCGCCGGCGACGAACTGGCCGGCGGCGGCGAAGTCACCCTGGTGGTCGCCGGCAGCGCCTTCGCCGGCGGTGCGGGTAGCCAGCGCGCAGGGCGTGGCCAGGCGGTGCGCATCATGACGGGCGCGATCATGCCGGCCGGCTGCGACACCGTGATCCCACAGGAGTTCGTGGAGGTACACGGAGAGCAGATCCGCTTCGACGCCGCTTCGGTGCGCGCCGGGGACAACCGCCGCCTGCGCGGCGAGGATCTCGCGCTAGGCCAGGCGGCGCTCGCCGCGGGCCGCATCCTGCGCCCGGCCGACCTGGGCCTGCTCGCATCGCTCGGCGTGGCCGAGATCAAGGTCCGGCGCCGCCTGCGCGTCGCCTTCTTCTCCACCGGCGACGAACTGCGCTCGATCGGCGAGCCGCTCGATCCGGGCTGCGTCTACGACTCCAACCGCTATACGCTGCACGGCATGCTGCGCCGGCTGGACGTGGACCTGGTCGACATGGGCGTGGTGCGCGACGACCCCGAGGCGCTCGAAGCCGCGTTCCGCAGCGCCTGCGAGAATGCCGATGCCGTCATCACCTCGGGCGGCGTGTCGGTCGGGGAAGCCGACTACACCAAGCAGATCATGGCGCAGCTGGGTGACGTCACGTTCTGGAAGATCGCCATGCGCCCGGGGCGGCCCATGGCCTTCGGCCGCATCGTCTCCCATGGCCGCGAAGCGCTGCTGTTCGGGCTGCCGGGCAACCCGGTGGCGGTGATGGTGACCTTCTATCACTTCGTGCGGGCCGCCTTGCACCGGCAGATGGGTGCCAATGTGCCGCCGCTGCCGCTGATGCGCGTGCGCAGCGTGCAGCCGATCCGCAAGAAGCCGGGCCGCACCGAATACCAGCGCGGCATCCTGACGCAGGCGGAGGACGGACGCTGGCAGGTAGGCGTGACCGGCCAGCAGGGATCGGGCGTGTTGCGCTCGATGAGCGAGGCCAACTGCTTTATCGTCCTCGGGCACGATCAAGGGCGGGTGGAGGCCGGCGACGAAGTCGAGGTGATGCTGTTCGACGGGCTGATGTAGGCTGCGCCACGGTGTCGTTTTTGTGCCGCAGTTTTTTGACCTTTAGCCGACGTTTAGCCGCCAGATCGGCCGTTTTCCGTACCCTGCGGGTGGCGGACTATGCGCCGCTGCACCCATTCGATACACTTGCGCAACATTACTCTGCCTATGCCCCAAGCTGTCATGAATCAGGAGATTGCGTACCTCCACCCGGTCAAAACCGCCCGCGCGCTGGTGCTCGTGTACCTGTGCTTTTCGGTACCGATCGTCTCGCTGGGACTGTTCGTGGCCTTTATCCGCTACGGTGACCTCCCGGGCATCACGGTGTTCACGGCACTGATCCTCAATGCGCTGATCGGCTTCGGCCTGTTGTGGCTGGCCTGCAAGGCCTACAACTGGGTCGCGGCGCGCTTCGGTGGCATCGAGGTCACGATCCGCGACCTGCCCTGAAGCCCCGGCCGCCCGGCCAGCCTCAAAAAAGAAAAGCGCATCGGTTCGATGCGCTTTTTTCGTCATGGACACCCTCGCCCCGGGGCTCCCTCGCCAGGGGCTTGCTTCAGCCGCCCTCGCCTTCGCCTTCCTCGCCCTGCGCCTGCTCCACGGCACCCAGGCCCAGCAGTTCCTGCGCAGCCTCGCCGGGCATCGCCTCCACCGCGCGCAGCTTGCGCTCCATCTGCCGCGTGCGTACTTCGGCCAGCTCGATATTGCGCGCCGCCCGTTCCAGCGTGTCGCGGGTCTTGGACAGCACCACGCCGAACTTGCCGAACTCGGTCTTGACCGCGCCCAGCACGCTCCATACCTCGCTCGAGCGCCGCTCCAGCGCCAGCGTGCGGAATCCCATCTGCAGGCTGTTGAGCAAGGCCATCAGCGTGGTCGGCCCGGCCACGGTGATGCGATGGTCCCGCTGCAGCAGGTCGACCAGGCCGGGCCGGCGCAACACCTCGGCGTACAGGCCTTCGGTCGGCAGGAACAGGATGGCGAAATCGGTGGTGGCCGGCGGCGAGACGTATTTTTCCGAGATGGTCTGCGCCTCGCGCCGGATCGCCACTTCCAGTTCGCGCCCGAAGGTGGCCACGCCATCCACATCGCCCCGCTCCTGCGCATCGAGCAGCCGCTCGTACTGCTCCTTCGGGAACTTGGCATCGATCGGCAGCCAGACTTCCCCGCCCGACGGATCCTTGCCCGGCAGGCGGATGGCGAACTCCACCCGCGCGCCAGAATTGCGCACGGTCTCGACGTTCTTGGCGTATTGCTCGGTGGTCAGCACCTGTTCGAGCAGCATTTCCAGTTGCACCTCGCCCCATGTGCCGCGCGACTTCACATTGGTCAGCACCCGCTTGAGGTCGCCCACGCCCTGCGCCAGCGCCTGCATCTCGCCCAGCCCGCGGTGCACCTGCTCGAGCCGCTCCGACACCAGCTTGAACGATTCGCCGAGACGCTGCTCCAGCGTGGCGTGCAGCTTCTCGTCGACGGTGCGGCGCATCTCCTCGAGCTTGGTGGCGTTGTTGGCCTCGATCTCCTTGAGCTTCTGCTCGAGCGTGGCACGCACCTCGCCCAGGCGGCGCTCGTTGCCTTCGGAGATCTGCCCGAGCTGCTGCTGCAGCACGTCGCCGAAACGGCGCAGCGCCAGGCCTTGCTCCTCGCGCGCGTGCTGGCCCTGCTGCAGCAGGTTTTGCCTGACCTGGTCGAGCTGCTGGGCATTGGACTCGGTCAGCTTGGCAAGCTGCTGCGCGAACATGTCGATCTGGTTGTTCTGCAGCGTGGCGATGCTGGTCAGCTGCGACGACAGCGTCTGCTGGAAGCGCATCATCTGCTGGCCGGCTTCTCCCCGGCCGACGCTCGCGCTCTGCGCAATCTCGGTGCGCAACTCGCGCTCCAGCCGCTCGGTGCCACGCGCGCCTTCGGCACGCAGCTCGGCGAGCAGGCGCAGCAGTTCCGGGCTGGCGTCAGCCGGCGCGCCGCGCTGGCGCAGCAGCAAGACCACCAGCAACAGCACCGCGGCGGCGGCCAGCGCGAGCGTCAAAAGAGAAATCAGGTTCATGTATGTCGGGAGTGATCGAAGGCGCCGTGGCAACCAGGATGCATCAGCGGCGGCGTGCCATCACTTCGGGATTGATCACCGAAGGCGGATGGCCCGCCTGCGGGCCTGCGTCCAGCGCGGCGATCAGGTTGTCGGCGGCTAGATCGGCCATGGCGCGCCGGGTCTTTTCGGAGGCGCTGGCGATGTGCGGGGTCAGCACGACATTGGGCACCGCCAGCAAGCCGGGATGGACGCTCGGCTCGCCCTCGAACACATCGAGCCCGGCGGCGAAGATACGGCGCTCGCGCAGCGCCTCGGCCAGCGCGGCGTCGTCCACGACACCGCCGCGCGCAAGGTTGACCAGCGTGGCCGACGGCTTCATCTGCGCCAGCTCGGCGGCGCCGATGCTGTGATGGCTCTGCGCGCCATAGGGCAGCACCAGCAGCAGGTGATCGGATTGCGCCAGCAGTTCGGCCTTGCTGACATAGCGCGCATTGAGCGCGCGCTCGGTTTCCTCGGGCAGGCGGCTGCGGTTGTGATAGATCACGGGCATGCCGAAGCCTGCCCCGCGCCGCGCCAGCGCCTGCCCGATGCGGCCCATGCCGAGGATGCCGAGCGTGCTGCCGTGCAGGTCCACGCCGAGGAACATGTCGAAGCTCCAGCGCTGCCAATTGCCCGCGCGCAGCCAGTGCTCGGACTCGGTCACGCGGCGCGCGGTGGCCATCAGCAGGGCCCAGCCGAAGTCGGCCGTGGTTTCCGTCAGCACGTCGGGCGTGTTGGTCGCCACGATGCCGGCCGCGCTCAGCGCGGGCACGTCGAGGTTGTTGTAGCCCACCGCCATGTTGCAGACCGCGCGCAAGGCCGGCAGGCCTGTCAGCAGCTCGCCGTCGATGCGATCCGCGGCATTGGCCAGCACGCCGGCCTTGCCCGCCAGGCGCGCCTTCAGCGCGGCGGCGTCGAGCGCCTCGTCCTGCTGGTTGCTGTCGACATCGAAATATTGCGCGAGCCGGTCGATCACTTCGGGAAAGATGGCGCGGGTCACGAGGACGGAGGGCTTGCTCATGGTTGCGTGCTCACACGTGGAAAAAGATAAAAGTCATCATCAGGAACAGCGGCACCAGCACGCACGCCGACCACAACATATAGCCGAAGAAGCTGGGCATGCGCACGCCGCGGCTCTCGGCAATCGCCTTGACCATCAGGTTGGGCGCGTTGCCGATATAGGTATTGGCGCCCATGAACACGGCGCCGGCCGAGATCGCCGCCAGCGTCGACGCATCCCGCGTCATCAGCGTCACGGGGTCGCCGCCGGCGGTGTTGAAGAACACCAGGTAGGTCGGCGCGTTGTCGAGGAACGAGGACAGGATGCCGGTGGCCCAGAAGTACATGCTGTCGACGGGCCGGCCGCCCGCATCGCTGACCAGGCGGATCACGCCGGCAAAGGCGCCATCGGTGCCGGCCTTGAGCATGGCGATCACCGGGATGATGGTGAGGAAGATGCCGGCGAACAGCTTGCCCACTTCCAGGATCGGCTCCCAGGTGAACTCGTTGCCGCTGCGCGCCGTGGCCGGCGTGATCCACAACGACAGCAGCGCTACCGCCACCAGCAGGACATCGCGCGTGGCCATCTGCAGGCCGACCACCGTGCCCATCACGTCGAACTCGATGCCGGGCTTCCACAGCCCGCTCATCAGCACCAGGGCAACCACCGCCAGCAGCAGGATGAAATTGCGCTTGCCTTCGATGCGGATGCCTGCCGAATCGGGCGTGGGATCGGCGGCCGCCGGCAGCTCTTCCTCACGGCGCAGATAGTAGTGCCGGTCGACGAAATAGAAGATCACCAGCAGCGCGCTGCAGATGAACAAGGTCTCGGGCAGGATATTGCGCAGCGTCCAGAAGAAATCCACGCCCTTGAGGAAACCGAGGAACAGCGGCGGATCGCCCAGCGGCGTCAGCGCGCCACCGGCATTGGCAGCCAGGAAGATGAAGAACACCACCACATGCGCCACATGGCGCCGGTTATCGTTGGCGCGCAGCAGCGGCCGGATCAGCAGCATGGCCGCGCCCGTGGTGCCCATCAGGCTGGCCAGCACCGTGCCGAGCGCGAGCAGCCCGGTATTCAGCCGCGGCGTGCCGTGCAGATTGCCACGCACGCAGATGCCGCCGGCCACGACGTACAGCGCGGCGATCAGCGCGATGAACGGGATGTACTCGGAGAGCAGCGCATGCACGGCGCCTGCGGCCGCGGCATGCCCGCCAAAGGCCTGCGCGAACGGGACCAGGAACACCAGCGCCCAGGCCGCGACGATCTTGCCGTAGTGGTGATGCCAGAAACGTGGCGCGATCAGCGGCAACAGCGCGATCGAGAGCAGCGTGCCGGCAAACGGCAAGGCCCACAGCGGCGACAGCGTGGCGCCGTCGAGCTCCGCGGCACGGGCCAGTCCGGGCGTCGATGCAAGCAACGGTAAAAGCAATGCGAGGGCACGACGCATCGGCCGGGATCTCCTTGTTCTGGATTGCGGCACCCGCGCCGGGCGGCGGCAGGCGGAGACCGCGCGCGCGCCGGTCTGCTCAGCGCAGGTCAGCTCAGGACAGGACAGGACAGGCGCGACGGGCCACCGGCGTGCTGCCAAGCCCTCAAGTGTAAAGCAATCGCGCGGGCATTCCGGCCACGCGGCGAAGCATGTCGATGCGCGGGATTCAGTCCCGCTCGACCAGGATCACGTGCACGCGATACGGTCCGTGCGCGCCGAGCACGATGGTCTGCTCGATGTCGCCGGTGCGCGAGGGACCGCTGATGATATTGGTCGCGCGCGGCAGCTCGCCGCGCTCCCTGCGCATCAGCGCGAAAGCATCTTCCATCCCGTCGACGATGCGCGAAACCGGCACCACCGCGATATGCGTCTCCGGCAGCAGCGCGGCCGAGGCGAAGGTCTGCGGGCCGGACAGCAGCATCAGCGAACCGGTCTCGGCAATGGCGCAGAAGCAGCCCGTGATGCCGACCATGTCGCCATGGTCGTGGTCGGCCTGCGCGTCGCGCACCGGTGGCCGGCACTCCACCGTCAGGCCCTGCGCCTGCCAGTCGAGCACGCCGAAGCTGTCCCAGGCAACGGCCCTGCGCACCAGGCCCAGGCTGTCCAGGTAACGCGCGGCGGCGGCCGGCACGTCTGCCATGGTCGCCACGCGCTCCACCGTGGAAGCCAGCTTCACTGCCTGCTCCTGGAAGGTGGCGACCCGGTCCGCCGGTGCCGGCGGGCGCGGGCCGGCGGGATGGCGCGCAAGGTAGTCGGCCACAGCGGCGCGTTCGCCGTTGCTGACGCCGGCGGCGCGGCCCTGGGCCCCGCGGATGCGGGCAAAGATGCGGTCGCGGGCGGAAGTGGTGTTCATGGCATGGGTTCCGAAAAAGGGTACTGGGATAGCTGGCGGGATCTTGGTGCGCGTCGCTTCAGGCCGGTGCCTGGATGCCGAACACCTGCCGCAGGTACGTCATGTATGCCGGGTCGTCGCACATGGTCTTCTCGGGCGTGTCCGACAGCTTGGCCACCGGCTGCCCGTTGCAGCGGGTCATCTTGATGACGATCTGCAGCGGCGTGTAGCCGAGGTCGTTGGTCAGGTTGGTGCCCACGCCGAACGCCAGGCGGCAGCGTCCGCCGAAGCGCTCGTACAGCTCGATCACACGCGGGATGTCGAGGCTGTCGCTGAAGATCAGCGTCTTGCCCTGCGGGTCGACGCGGCCCGCCGCGTAGTGGGCCAGCATGCGCTCGCCCCAGGCGAAGGGATCGCCCGAATCGTGGCGCACGCCGTCGAACAGCTTGCAGAAATAAAGGTCGAAATCGCGCAGGAAGGCATCGAATCCGTAGGTGTCGGACAGGGCGATGCCGAGATCCCCGCGGTATTCCTTGGCCCATACCTCGAGCGCGAACACCTGCGAATCGCGCAGCCGCGGGCCCAGCGCCTGGCAGGCCTGCAGGTATTCGTGCGCCATGGTGCCGAGCGGGATCAGGTTATGCAGCCGCGCGAAATGCACGTTGCTGGTGCCGGCCAGCTGGGGCCCAAGCACGCGGCGCATGGTCTGCAACACTTCTTCCTGCCAGTCGCGCGAGAAGCGGCGCCGCGAGCCGTAGTCGGCGATCACGCAATCGGCGTGGCCGGGCATCTTCAGCAGGGCCAGCTTGTCCTCGAGGCGGCGGCGCCCTTCGCTCCAGTCCGGCTTCGGCTGGGTATTGCGGAAGTAGACTTCGTTGACGATGGCCAGCAGCGGCACTTCGAACAGGATGGTGTGCAGCCACGGCCCGCGGATGGTGATCTCGATCTCGCCGCTGCCCGGCGCGACAGGCGCGACCGTGACGTATTTCTCGTTGAGGTGGAACAGGCCGAGGAAATCGACGAAGTCGCTCTTGATGAAGCGCAGGCCGCGCAGGTAGTCCAGCTCCTCCTGCGTGAAGCGCACCTGGCAGAGCTGGGTGATCTCGTCGCGGATCTCGTCGACATAGGGCGTCAGGTCGACGCCCGCGTTGCGGCACTTGAAGCGGTACTCGACCTGCGCCGCCGGGAAATGATGCAGCACGACCTGCATCATGGTGAACTTGTACAGGTCGGTGTCGAGCAGGGAGGCAATGATCATGTCGGGCCAGACGGCAAAGCCGAGTCAGTGCGACATGCTAACCGAAAGTGCGGCTGGCGGCCCGGGATTGCGATCCGGGATTGCGACCCGGCCGGCGACCGTCCGTGGCGCCTGTCTCACGCACCATCGAGGAAGCGGTCGGGCTGGCGGCCGCGGGCGCTGCCACGCAAGCACCATAGCTGCTCGCCCTTGTAGCCGGGGCAGACCACCAGCATGGCCTGCGCGCGCGGCACGGCGTCCGGCAGCGGTTCGGCGAAGGCGGCGGAGCGGACCGTGATGCGCTCCCAGTAGACCCGCGTAGCCGCGCGGCGGAACACCAGCACCTGCACCGGCGCGCCGCGCGCCGGTTGCAGGCCTGCGTCGCAGGGCATGAAGCCGGCCTGGCCGCAGTTGGCCATGGCCTCGCCGGCCGGCTCGACCACCACGCCGAAGTCGTCCCACTCGAAGCGCGTCAGTGCCTCCAGGGGTACCGGCCGGTCGGTCTCCATGCGCCATGCCATCAGGCGCGCCACCACGCTCTCGGGCGGCAGCCCGGCCTGCGCGAGCGTCTGCGCATGGGCAAGGGGCGCGGCCACCGCAAGCAGCAGCGCCAGCCGGGCAAGCAGACCAGCCGCAGGGAAACGCCGGGCGCCGCTGGCTGGCGGCTTGCAGACGGGTACAGGCATGGCGCTCTCCTCGGGTGGACGCGCGGCAGCACCGCGCGGGCAGGCTCAGGCAGCATACAACGGCGCCGCGCCATGGGCCAGCGAAGCACATTCGCGCCAGGCCGCGGCACTGCGTTGGATCAAATGCGCATAAAGAAATAAGAAAACTATCTGATCCGGCTATATAGGAGGATTACCCTAGGTTTGTGGCTCGGCTACAATATCGGTCTTTGAAAGGCCACGGCCTGCGCTCGCGTCGCGTACGGTGAATGGATGGTGACCCCAAGGGAATTCCCATCCCGCCCGCATGGCGGCGTGACCCGCAACGCACAACAAGCCTGTTCCCCCATCGAAGCCGATCCCGTTTTTCTGGAACCGAAATGACTCACGTTGTCACCGAATCCTGCATCCGCTGCAAATACACCGACTGCGTCGATGTGTGTCCGGTTGATTGCTTCCGCGAAGGTCCGAACTTTCTCACCATTGACCCGGACGAGTGCATCGATTGCGCGGTGTGCGTGGCGGAATGCCCGGTGAATGCGATCTATGCAGAAGAAGACGTGCCTGGCGACCAGCAGCCGTACATCGACCTGAACGCCGAACTCGCGCGCAACTGGCCGTCCATCACCAAGACCAAGTCGCCGCTGGCGGACGCGGACCAATGGAAGGACGTGAGCGAGAAGCTGCAATACCTCGAGCGCTGATCGACACGCCGGCCAGGGCACAAGACCAAAAGCAGGCCAGAAAGCCGTCCCCACACGCGAGCTTTCCCGTAATGCCGGGCACGCCCGTGCCCACAACGTATCAGGACGAATATGGACTTGAGCATCCCTAACCCCGTCGCCGACGCCGGCCACAACGTCGCCGCCGGCAACGCCGCTGGCGGCCAGCCGCTGGAAATCGACGCGCTGATCGTCGGCGCGGGACCGGTCGGACTCTTCCAGGTCTTCGAACTGGGCCTGCTTGAAATCAAGGCGCACGTGATCGACTCGCTGAAAGTCGTGGGCGGCCAGTGCGTCGAACTCTATCCGGACAAGCCGATCTACGACATCCCGGCGGTGCCCATCTGCACCGGCCAGGAGCTGACCGACAACCTGCTCAAGCAGATCGAGCCGTTCGAGCCGACCTTCCACCTGGGGCAGGAAGTTGCCGTGGTGGAGCGCCGTGAAGACGGCCGCTTCTTCGTCGAGACCTCGCTCGGAACGCGCCTCATCACCAAGACGATCTTTATCGCCGCCGGCGTGGGCTCGTTCCAGCCGCGCACGGTAAAGGTCGAAGGCATCGACAAGTTCGACGGCAAGCAGCTGTTCTACCGTGTCAAGGATCCGAGCCGCTTCCACGGCCGCAACCTCGTCATCGTCGGCGGCGGCGACTCCGCCCTTGACTGGGCGCTGGACCTGGTCGGCAAGGCCGAGTCGGTGGTGATGATCCATCGCCGCGACGGCTTCCGCGCCGCGCCGGCATCGGTCGCCAAGATGAAGGAACTGTGCGAGCAGATGGAGATGCAGTTCCTGGTCGGCCAGATCGGCGGCTACGAAGAAAAGGACGGCCTGCTCACGGGAATCAAGGTGACCGGTGCCGATGGCGTGACCCGCCGCCTGCCGCTCGATGACCTGCTGGTGTTCTTCGGCCTCTCGCCCAAGCTCGGTCCCATCGCAGAGTGGGGCCTGGACCTGGAGCGCAAGCAGATCAAGGTGGACACGGAGAAGTTCGAGACCAATATCCCCGGCATCTTCGCGGTGGGCGATATCAACACCTACCCCGGCAAGAAGAAGCTGATCCTCTCGGGCTTCCACGAAGCCGCGCTGGCCGCCTTCGGTGCCGCGCCGTATATCTTCCCCGCGAAGAAGATCCACATGCAGTACACCACGACCTCGCCGAAGCTGCACAAGATCCTCGGCGTCGATTCGCCGGTGTTCGACTGAGCCAGGGGCGCCCTGCTCGCCGGCCCCGTCCGGCAATCGGGCGCAACATAAAAAAACCGTCCTCCGGGGCGGTTTTTTTATGGCAAAAAATAAAAAGCTCTCCTATAATCTGGCCCTCGCCACCGGACACCGGCAGCGCAGGCCAGATCATCGGCCAGGCGCGTGGGTCGTTCAGGCGGAACCAGAAGTTTCGCAGCACCGGCAGCAAAAGCAGCAAAAAGTTGTCGCCAGGGTGTTGACGAATAAAAGAGAAACTGGTTATAATCCTTTTCTCAGCTGTTCCCTGATAGCTCAGTTGGTAGAGCGACGGACTGTTAATCCGCAGGTCGCTGGTTCGAGCCCAGCTCGGGGAGCCAAAGAACGTGAAAGGCCCGCAAGAAATTGCGGGCCTTTTTCACATGGCGCTTCGCTTTCCAAGCTCTCCTGGCGCATTGCTACGCCGAAGCACTCCGCGCGGGCTGCCCATACAGCCCACATTCCAGATCGCTCTCCAGTTCCTCTATCCACTCCAGCCCGGGGGCTGCCTCATAGGCGCTTTGCGCACTGTTGGAGAGCCGCCTCACGCTGAGCCGGCGCGGATCGCCGGCGACGACCGGTTCCTGCTGGATCTCGAAATCGTTGGGCACGAAGCCCAGCCGCTCGCACAAGACCTGGACCTCGTGCTGTTCATCGGCGGGCAAGTGGGGATATAGCTGCTCGGCCATCGCACTCTCCTTTCGAGTCAATGCGGCGCCGCGCGGCACGCAAGCCGCGCGATGCCCTCGCCCTGCCGCTCAGGGCACGCTAGCGCGTCTGCCGGCTATTGATGACGGCCTCCGCCACATTTGCCGGTGCTTCCGTGTAATGCTTGAATTCCATCGTGTAGGTGGCACGCCCCTGGGTCAGCGAGCGCAGCGAGGTCGAGTAGCCGAACATCGTGGCCAGTGGCACTTCGGCGCGCACCAGCTTGCCACCGCCGCCCGCGATGTCCTCCATGCCGTGCACGATGCCGCGGCGCGATGACAGGTCACCCATCACGTTGCCGGTGAATTCCTCGGGCGTCTCCACTTCCACCGCCATCATCGGCTCGAGCAGGATCGGCTTGGCACGGCGCATCCCCTCCTTGAACGCCATCGAGCCGGCCATGCGGAACGCGTTTTCGTTCGAGTCGACATCGTGGTAGGAGCCGAACACCAGCGTGGCCTTGACGTCCACCACCGGGTAGCCGGCCAGCACGCCGGTTTCCAGTGTCTCGCGGATGCCCTTGTCCACGGCAGGAATGAATTCGCGCGGCACCACGCCACCCTTGATCGCATCGACGAATTCATAGCCCTTGCCGGCCGGCTGCGGATCCAGGTCGATCACCACATGGCCATACTGGCCGCGCCCGCCGGACTGCTTGACGAACTTGCCCTCGACATCCTTCGCGCCCTGCTTGATGGTCTCGCGGTACGCCACCTGCGGCTTGCCGACGGAGGCCTCCACATTGAACTCGCGCCGCATGCGGTCGACCAGGATTTCCAGGTGCAGCTCGCCCATGCCGGAGATGATGGTCTGGCCCGATTCCTCGTCCGTATGCACGCGGAACGACGGATCTTCCTGCGCCAGGCGGTTCAGGGCCAGGCCCATCTTTTCCTGGTCGGCCTTGGTCTTGGGCTCGACGGCCTGCGAGATCACCGGCTCCGGGAAACTCATGCGCTCGAGGATGATCACGTTGGTCGGATCGCACAGCGTGTCCCCGGTGGTCGCCTCCTTGAGGCCGACCGCGGCGGCGATGTCGCCGGCGCGCACCTCCTTGATCTCGCTGCGCACATTGGCGTGCATCTGCAGGATGCGCCCGAGCCGCTCCTTCTTGTCCTTGACCGGGTTGTACACGGTGTCGCCGGAATTCACCACGCCGGAATAGACGCGGAAGAAGATCAGCTGCCCGACGAAGGGATCGGTCATGATCTTGAAGGCCAGCGCGGAGAACGGCTCGTCGTCGCTGGGATGGCGCTCCGCCTCCTTGTCGTCCACGGTATGGCCCAGGATGGCGGGCACATCCACCGGCGACGGCAGGTAGTCGATGACGGCATCGAGCAGCGTCTGCACGCCCTTGTTCTTGAACGCGCTGCCGCATAGCATCGGCACGATCTCGTTGGCGACGGTGCGCTTGCGCAGGGCCGCCTTGATCTCTTCCTCGCTCAGCGCCTCGCCGCCCAGGTACTTGTGAAGCAGTTCGTCACTGGCTTCGGCTGCGGCCTCCACCATTTTCTCGCGCCATTCGGTCGCCAGCGCCAGCAGCTCGGGGGGGACGTCGCGATACTCGAAGTGCAGGCCCTGGCTGGTGTCGTCCCATACCGTGGCCTTCATCTTGACCAGGTCGATCACGCCCTGGAAACCGTCCTCGGCGCCGATCGGAATCTGCACCGGCACCGGGTTGCCCTTGAGGCGCTCGCCGATCTGCGCGCGCACGCGGAAGAAATCCGCACCGACGCGGTCCATCTTGTTGACGAAGGCGATGCGCGGCACCTTGTATTTGTTGGCCTGGCGCCAGACGGTCTCCGACTGCGGCTGCACGCCGCCTACCGCGTCGTAGACCATGCACGCGCCGTCGAGCACGCGCATGGAGCGTTCCACCTCGATGGTGAAGTCCACGTGGCCCGGGGTGTCGATGATGTTGATGCGGTGCTCGGGATAGTTGCCGGCCATGCCCTTCCAGAAGGCGGTGGTCGCAGCCGAGGTGATGGTGATGCCACGCTCCTGCTCCTGCTCCATCCAGTCCATGGTGGCCGCGCCGTCATGCACCTCGCCGATCTTGTGATTGACCCCGGTGTAGAACAGGATGCGCTCGGTGGTGGTGGTCTTGCCGGCGTCGATGTGCGCGCTGATACCGATGTTCCGGTAGCGCTCGATGGGGGTTTTGCGGCTCACGGCGATCTCCTGGTAGGTATCGCTCAAAAGAGTATCACTTTCGCGGGCGGCGTACTGAACGGCCCGCGGGACGGGGCCTGGCGGGCAGCACGGACATGCCGCTTCGCGCCGTGATGCCGGCGCCGGGCAATTTTTCCATCACATTCGCGACGCGGGTCGCACGGCCCGCCGCAAGCCCGCGCAAAAGCAGCGCGCGGCGGTCGCAAAAAACAGAAAAGCCCACCGATAAGGGGCGGGCTTTTTAGTAGAATACGGTCTGGTTGCGGGAGCAGGACTCGAACCTGCGACCTTCGGGTTATGAGCCCGACGAGCTGCCAACTGCTCCACCCCGCGTCAGAGGGGCGTACTATACGCCACTGAAGCGGATATGTGAAGCGTTTTCGGCATCTTTCCTTGACAGTGTTTACGTAAACCTGTAAAAGCAAGTGGGCGCATTTTTTGCGCTCAAAAGAGGAATCTTCATGGAAACTGGTACCGTCAAGTTCTTCAACGCCCAGAAGGGTTTTGGCTTCATTACCCCCGACGCCGGTGGCAAGGACTTGTTCGTCCACATCTCTCAGGTTCGCGGGGGTGCTCCGCTGCAAGACAACCAGCGAGTGCAATACCAGTCGCAACAGGGCAAGAAAGGCCCTGAAGCGGCCAATGTTTCCCCCGTTTGAACCCGCCGCTTTGCGGCAATGCTAAAGGACAGAATTGACTAAGATCGTCTTGAAACCCGGTGAGCCCGTTGAAGTTGCAATGCGGCGTTTCCGTAGGGCCATCCTCCAGACCGGCCTGATCGTTGAACTCAAGAGCCGTACCGCTTACGAGAAGCCCACGACCGAGCGCAAGCGCAAGAAGAAGGCAGCGGAATCGCGCCTTCGCAAACGTCTGCGCATGCAAATGCTGCCGAAGAAGATGTACTGATTCTGGCATTGCAAGCGGCGAGCGTGCTTCAGCGCGATTTGCCGCAGGCCGCGTGGGCCGTATGAATCCGCCAATCGTCACCTGGCGGATTTTCGTATTGGCGCGGCGCGGCCGGTAGTCCGGCCCTTCGGGGCCAGGCTTCCGCCACCCGCCCGACTCTTCCTGCGCTTCACCCTGCCCGTCGTTCCAGCGGAACCGAATGCGGCTGGTGTGTTGTATGCGCTCGCCTGTCCGGCGTGCCGCACATTCTCCCCGCCCCGCGCATTCCCCCCTGCTTCCCCGCCTGTTTCCCCGCTTTGATTCGCCCCGGCAACCGCCACGCCAGGGTATTGTGCCGCCTGTCGCTCGCGCAAGGCAGACCGCCCCGGCGGCCCGCCTGCACCGCCGGCTGCCGCGTCAGCTGCGCGCGGCGATCAGCGCGCCGGCGCCGATCAGCGTGATGCCGCCTGCCCGCTGCACGTTGGCCTGCGCGCGCCGCGTGGTCAGGCGGGTCGCCAGCGCACGCGCCAGCATGGCGTAGATCGCGGCGTTGGCCGTGGCCATCACGACGAAGGTGGGAATCAGCACCACTGCCTGCGGCCAGAATGCCTGGCGGGCATCGAGGAACTGCGGCACGAAGGCCACGAAGAAAACGATGCTCTTGGGGTTGAGCGCCGTCACCAGCCAGGCTTTGCCAAAGCGCTGCCTGCTGCTGCCGGACTGCGACTTGACCGCCATTGCGCTCGCGCGCGATGCGCCGCGCAGGGCCTGGATGCCCAGGTAGACCAGGTAGGCGGCACCGGCCCACTTCAGTGCCGTGAAGAGCGCCGCCGAGGTGGCGAGCACCGCGCCGAGCCCGGCCATCGACAAGGTGAAGGCGGTCAGGTCGCCGGCTGCCACGCCGGCCACCGTCGCGTAGGCCGAGCGGCCGCGATGGGCAAGTGCATCGCCAATCACGAGCAGGATGGTCGGCCCCGGGATGATCAGCACCACGATGCTTGTCAGCACGAATGCCAGCCAGTGTTCGAAAGACATTGCGGCTCCTCTGGGGATACTGGAATATCCGGCGCGCCGTTCAGGCGGCCGGCATCGGGAAGACAAGGCAGGTCGTGGTCGCGTAGGCGTACAGCTTGCCTTGCGTATCGATGATACGACCCTCGGCGATGCCGATCTGCGTGCTCAGGTTGATCACCTTGCCTTCCGCGCGGATCGGCCCCGTGCGGGTGGTCAGCGGCCGCACGTAGTTCACCTTGAGTTCCAGCGTAGTGTAGCCCTTGCCCGCCGGCAGCATGGTGTGCACGGCGCAGCCCACGCAGGAATCGAGCAGCGTTGCGGCATAGCCGCCGTGCACGGTGCCGATGGGATTGTAGTGCTGCGGCCCGGGCGTGCCCTGGAAGACAAAGCGCCCGGACCCGAATTCCACCGGCACGAAATCCATCAATTGCGCGATGGGTGCGCCGGGCACATTGCCCGCCATCATGTCCTCGAAGAACTGCAGGCCGGTCCGTTCGGCCAGCTGCGCCATCGTCGCCACGCCGGGCTCGCCCAGCCTTGCACGTGCCCGGCGTTCATCCTCCTGCCACTGGGCCAGTACGTCCTCTGCACTCATTGGTCGGTCTCCTTTTCGTCCTTGTGGCCTGAATATTCTGTCCGGCGCCCGGCTGCAGGGCACAGGCTGCCAGCCAGCAAGATAACTGCTTCCGGCATTCCTTGCTGCGGCGCGCCACAAAACATCCCTCCCACTGCCTGCATAATGGTGGATATTGCGCCAGCGGCGCGCATTCTTTCCCGGTCCTGCCTTGACTGCCATTCTCGAACTACGCAACGTAAGCAAGCAATACGGCGACACCATGGTGGTGAACGACCTGAGCCTGCGCGTGCAGCGCGGCCAGTGCTTCGGCCTGCTGGGGCCCAATGGCGCCGGCAAGACCACCACGCTGCGGCTGCTGCTCGGCCTGACCACGCCGGCTTCCGGCACGCTCACACTGTGCGGCGAGCCGATCCCGCAGCGCGCGCCGCAGGCGCGCATGCGGGTGGGCGTGGTGCCGCAGTTCGACAACCTGGATCCGGATTTCACGGTGGTCGAGAACCTGCGCATCTTTGGCCGCTACTTCGGCCTGGAGCGCGCCGAGATCGAGCGCCGCGTACCGGCACTGCTGGAGTTCGCCCGGCTCGAGAGCCGCGCCGGCGCGCAGGTGCGTGATCTTTCGGGCGGCATGCGCCGGCGCCTGACGGTCGCGCGCGCGCTGATCAACGACCCCGACCTGCTGGTCATGGACGAACCCACCACCGGCCTGGACCCGCAGGCACGCCACCTGATCTGGGAGCGCCTGAAATCGCTGCTGGCCAGCGGCAAGACCATCCTGCTGACCACGCACTTCATGGAAGAGGCAGAGCGCCTGTGCAACTACCTGTGCGTGATCGACGGTGGCAGCAAGATCGCGCAAGGCAAGCCGCACGAACTGATCGACAGCCAGATCGGCTGCGATGTGGTGGAGGTCTACGGCGACAACCTGGCGCCGCTGCGTGGCGAGTTGCAGCCACTGGCCATACGCACCGAGATGAGCGGCGAGACGCTGTTCTGCTATGTGAAGGAGCCGGCCCCGCTGCTGGCGGCGTTGCATGGCCGCGCCGGCGTGCGCTACCTGCACCGGCCGGCCAACCTGGAGGACGTCTTCCTCAAGCTGACCGGGCGCGAGATGCGCGACTGAAGCGCGCCTCGCCAAGGCGAGGCCGACCAAACGGATCGAACGATTGAACATGAGCGAACAAGACCCCCGCCCGAGCGGTACGCCAGCGGCCACCGCGCCGCCGCGCATGCCCGCGCCGCCGCAGCACTACCCGCAGCCGCTGCTGCCCTTGAACGCGCGCAACTGGACCATGGTCTGGTATCGCAACTTCATGGTGTGGAAGAAGCTGGCGATCCCCTCCATGATCGGCAACCTGGCCGATCCGATGATCTACCTGTTCGGCCTGGGCCTCGGGCTGGGCCTGCTGGTCGGCCAGGTCAACGGCGTGTCCTATATCGCCTTCCTCGCCGCCGGCACCACCGCATCCAGCGTGATGATGTCGGCCAGCTTCGAGTCGATGTATTCGGCCTTCTCGCGCATGCACGTGCAGCGCACCTGGGAGGCCATCATGCATGCGCCCCTGACCCTGGGCGATGTCGTGCTGGGCGAGATCATGTGGGCCGCCAGCAAGGCGGTGCTGTCGGGCCTGGCGATCATGCTGGTGGCTGGCGCGCTGGGTTATGCGCAGATGCCCGGCGCGCTGCTGGCGCTGCCGGTGATCGTGCTGGCCGGCATTGCCTTCGCCAGCCTGGCCATGATCGTCACGGCGCTGGCGCCGAGCTATGACTTCTTCATGTTCTACCAGACGCTGGTGATGACGCCGATGCTGCTGCTGTCCGGCGTATTCTTCCCGCTCGAGCAATTGCCCGCCGGAGCGCGGGCCGCCACGCAGCTGCTGCCGCTGGCGCACACGGTTGCGCTGATCCGCCCCATCATGCTGGGGCGCCCGATCGACAACCTGGCGCTGCATCTTGGGGTGCTGTGCGCCTATGCGGCGGTGGCCCTGGTAGTGGCGCTGATGCTGCTGCGCCGCAGGCTGTTGCGATGAGCCGCCAGATGCAAGGAAGCGGCCGTAGCACCAGCATCGTCGCCAGCCACGCCGCCCTGCTCGCGGCGCTCACGACATGTACGCTGCTGGGCGCCTGCAGCGTGGTCGGCGCCACCGTGGCCGTGGGCAGTGCCGTGGTGTCCACCGCGGCCACCGTGGGCTCCGCTGCCGTCAGCGTGACCACCACCGCCGTCGAAACCACGTATGGCGTCACCAAGGCCGGCGTGCAGGCAGTGGCCGGCAGCAGCGACTAGCGGCTGCTGCCGGCCACTGCCAGCGGCCTCAGCCCTGCAGTCCGCGCAGCAGGTCGGCCTTCAGGTCTTCCACCGACTCCAGGCCCACCGCCATGCGGATCAGCCCCTCGCCGATGCCGGCCGCGGCCTTGGCTTCCGGGCTGACACGCGCATGCGTGGTGGTGTACGGGTGCGTCACGGTGGTGCGTGTGTCGCCCAGGTTGCCGGTGATCGAGCACACGCGGGTGTTGTCGATCACGCGCCAGGCATTGGCACGCTGTTGCTCCGGCGTATCGCCCTTGAGCTCGAACGACACGATGGCGCCGCCCCCGCTCTGCTGGCGCCGGGCCACTTCGTACTGCGGGTGCGATTTCAGTGCGGGGTGGTAGACGCGCGCGACCGCGGGATGCGACTCCAGGAATTCCGCCAGCACCAGCGCGCTCGCGCTGTGGCGCTCCATGCGGATCGCCAGCGTCTCCATCCCCTTGAGCAACACCCACGCATTGAAGGCGGACAGCGTCGGACCGGCCGTGCGCACGAAGGGGAATACCTTGCCCATGATGAAGTCGTGCGAACCGACCACGGCGCCGCCGAGCACGCGGCCCTGGCCGTCGATATGCTTGGTGGCCGAGTGCACGACGATGTCGGCGCCGAACTTCATCGGCTGCTGCAGCGCCGGCGAACAGAAGCAGTTATCCACCACCAGCAGCGCACCGGCATTGTGGGCGATGTCCGCAACCGCGGCGATGTCGGCCACTTCGGTAAGCGGGTTGGACGGCGTCTCCAGGAAGAACAGCTTGGTGTTGGGCTTGACCGCCGCGCGCCAGGCGCCGAGGTCGGTGCCGTCGACGAAGGTGGTCTCCACGCCGAACTTGGCGAAGATATTGGAGAACAGCGTCATGGTCGAGCCGAAGATGGCCCGCGAGCTGACCAGGTGATCGCCCGCCTGCGTCGATGACATCACGATCGACATGATCGCGCTCATGCCCGATGCCGTGGCCATGCAGGCCTCGGCGCCTTCCAGCGCGGCCAGGCGCGTCTGGAACATCGCCACGGTGGGGTTGGTGAAGCGCGAATAGGTGAAGCCCGTCTCCGAATTGGCAAAGCGTTCCGCGGCTTCGGCGGCGCTGTTGAAGCAGAAGCTGGAGGTCAGGTACATCGCCTCCGAGTGCTCCATGAACTCGCTGCGCATGGTGCCGGCGCGCACGCCGAGCGTATCGATGCCGAGGGAGTCGAGGGGAAGCGGTTCGTTCATGATGGACAGGCGGTGATACCCGCGCGGTTATAGGTAAAAGCGGTGCAAACGTCGGATGCGCTGAACACGTTGCGCCGGCCACCGGGTCGTACGGGTGCGGCCGGCAACAAAAAGCCCGTGCGATCCATTGGCCTGGCTGGCCGAATCGACGGGCTGCTTGTGTCTGGGAGGATAGGCTCCGCGCTGCGGCGGGATGCAGGCTTGCCTTCGTGCCTTCGGTGCGCACGACCGGGAAGCCGGCCTTCCGCTTTAGCTGTTTCGGGCATTTCCCTGTGACGGGTCATTTCCTGTTCCGGCAATCACGCTCCGGCAGGACCCGCGTCCGCAAGCTGACAATCAAATCGACGCCCGGCCATGTTACGGCCGGGCCCGGTCTGCGTCAACTCCACGGCGCGCGCCGGCGCGGCTGCCCGGACTTACTCGTTGCTGCCCGAGCGCTGCAGGTGCAGCTGCGAGCGCTCTGCATCGCCGCCGGTGCCGTCGCGGTCGGCCTGGCTGCGCGCCGTTTCCAGGCGTTCGAGGTAGGCCTCGTCGATATCGCCGGTGACGTAGCGGCCATCGAAGCACGAGGCGTCGAAGTCGTTCAGCTTGGGGTTGATATCGCGCACGGCCTGCTTCATCGCATCGACATCCTGGTAGACCAGCTTGTCCGCGCCGATGATCTTTGCGATCTCTTCATGGCTGCGGCCGTGGGCGACCAGTTCGCTGCGGGTCGGCATGTCGATGCCGTAGACGTTGGGGAACTTCACCGGCGGCGCGGCCGAAGCGAAGATGACCTTGTTGGCGCCGGCGTCGCGCGCCATCTGCACGATCTCGAACGAGGTGGTGCCGCGCACGATGGAGTCGTCCACGATCAGCACGTTCTTGCCCTTGAACTCCACGCCCATGGCATTGAGCTTCTGGCGCACGGACTTCTTGCGCACCGCCTGGCCCGGCATGATGAAGGTACGGCCCACGTAGCGGTTCTTGAAGAACCCTTCGCGATAGCCGACGCCCAGCTTGTTGGCCACCTGCATGGCCGCGGGGCGGCTGGAATCGGGAATCGGCATCACCACGTCGATGTCGCCGGCGGAGATTTCGCTGCGGATCTTCTCGGCCAGGTAGTCGCCCATGCGCAGGCGCGCGTCGTACACGGGCACGCCATCGATGCACGAGTCCGGGCGCGCCAGGTAGACGTACTCGAAGATGCAGGGCGTGAGCACCGGATTGTCGGCGCACTGCTGCGTGTAGAGCTTGCCGTCGAGGTCGATGAAGATGGCCTCGCCGGGCGCAACGTCGCGCTCGAGCTTGTAGCCGATGCCTTCGAGCGCCACCGATTCGGAAGCAACCATCCACTCCTTGCCGGTCGGCGTTTCGACGCTGCCCAGGCACAGCGGACGGATGCCGAACGGGTCGCGCACGGCCAGCATGCCGTAGCCGGCGATCTGCGCGGCGATGGCGTACGAGCCGCGCACGCGGCGGTGCATGCCGGCCACGGCCCTGAAGATGGTGGCCGGGTCCAGCGCGAGGCCGCTGCTGGCGCGCTGCAGTTCGTCGGCCAGCACGTTGAGCAGCACTTCGGTGTCGGAGTGCGTGTTGATGTGGCGACGGTCGCGGCTGAACAGCTCCTCGTGCAACTGCTTCCAGTTGGTCAGGTTGCCGTTGTGGGCCAGGATCACGCCGTAGGGCGCATTGACGTAGAACGGCTGGGCTTCTTCCTCGCTCGAAGCCGAACCGGCGGTGGGGTAACGCACCTGGCCGATGCCGGCGGCACCGGGCAGGCCGCGCATATTGCGCGTGCGAAACACGTCGCGCACCAGGCCGTTGGCCTTGTGCATGTGGAAGGTGCTGCCATTCGCGGTAGCGATGCCGGCCGCATCCTGTCCACGATGTTGCAACAGCAGCAGGCTGTCGTAAATCAATTGGTTAACGGGCGTGGAGGAAACCACACCGACGATACCGCACATGCCAAGCTCCCAGGAAAAGCGTTTGAATCGGGGCGCGGCCCTGCCCTTGTAGGACGGGGCCCGCGTACTACCGGCCGGGGGATCTGCCCGGCCTCATGTCTTGACGTACTTGGCGACTTCCGGCGGCAACCACGGCCGCAGCGACTCCATCGCCTGCATCACGTAGGGCCGGGACAGCGCATCGCGCCAGAACGCCTCTTCAGGCAGTTTGGTGAGCCCGGCCAGGGTCACCACGAACATCACCACCAGCACGCCGCGCAGCAGGCCGAACACCAGCCCCAGGCCGCGGTCTGCGGGCTTGAGCCCGGTTTTTTCCAGCAACTGGCCCAGCACGGCGCCGGCCAGCCCCGCGGCGATCACCGTGCCGATGAACAGCACGCCGAACCCGAGCGCGCCACGCGCCAGCTCGCCGCCCGGCACCGACTCCGGAATCCAGCGCGCCGCCGTGCCGGCGAAGTGATAGGCCACCAGGAACGCCACCACCCAGCCGATCAGCGCAAGCACTTCGCGCACCAGGCCGCGCAGCACGCCGATCAGGCTGGAAGCAATCAGGATAAAGGCGACGCTGTAATCGAAGAAAGTCGGATGCATGCAAATACGGTGTCACGAGGCGGCTGCCGGACGGATCCGGGGCCGCCACCGCTTCATTGTTCGATCACCTTGGCGGTCAGGCCCGCGGCGCGTACCCGCTTTTCGGCCGCATCGGCCGCTTCGCGGTCGGAAAACGGGCCAGCCCGCAGCAGGACGCGCTCGCCATCGGCCAGCACCTTCTTCTCGATATAGGCCGGCACCTTGCTGGCCTTGAGCTTGGCCAGCCATCCCTTGGCCTTGTCTTCCGAGGAGAAGGCCCCGACCAGCACCAGGAACTTGCCGCTGCCGGTCTTGGCCTCGGCGCGCGCTGCGGGCTTGTCGGCAGGCTTGTCGGACTTATCGGACTTATCGGACTTGTCGGACTTGTCGCTGGCGACAGGCGCCGCGGCGGCGGGCTTGCCGTCGCCGGTATCGGCCACCAGTTCCTCGCCGGCGTCCAGCCCCTGGGTATCCGCCTTGGATTGCGGCGTCGGCGGCAGCGGATCCGCCTTGCGGGTATCGGCCTTGGCCTTGGCCCCGCCCTGGCCGCCGTCGACCCGCACGGAGATATTCTCGACGAGCGGGCGCGGCTGGGTCTCGAAGACGATCGGCAGCACGATGACCGCCGCGACCATCAGCACCACGGCCCCGATCAGGCGCCGGCGCGCCCGCTGCTTCTGCGGGAATTCCGGGTCGAGCGTGTCGTCCGCGTACTCCTCGGCCAGGCGTCGCGACGAGGCGATGCCCGCACCCGGGTCCGAACGCGAGCGGCGCCCGCGCTCCGGTGCCGGGGCATTGCCCTTGCGGGAAGAAAACAGCGAAAGCAGGCCCATAGATTGGTTCGGTGCTCCGGCCGGAAACCCGGCCGTTGAAAATGTCGCTCAGTCTGCGCGGCGGTTGGCTCCGGCGTCAGCCCCGGAAGCACGCCTGGCGGCCGCGCACCTCAATTTGCCTGCGTGGCGCGATACGCCATCACCCCCGCCACGGTGTAGAACGATCCGAAGACCAGAATTCTATCATTCTCGGTCGCCCTGCCGAGGGCATCCCGGTAAGCCGCCTCGGGGCTGGGAAAACAGGCCGCGGTGGCATCCGGGCCGGGCTGGAAACCGCCCTCTTCCAGCCTTGCGAGCAAATCCGCCGCGCTGGCCGCGCGAGGCGTGGGCAGGTCGCACAGGCACCAGTGATCCACCTTGTCGGCCAACTGACGCAGCACGCCCGCTATGTCCTTGTCTTCCATTGCGCCGAACACGGCATAGGTGTAACGGAAGAAGCCCATATTCTCGAGATTCTGGCCCAGCGTAGCCGCCGCATGCGGGTTGTGCGCCACATCGAGAATCACCGCGGGACGCCCCGGCATGACCTGGAAGCGGCCCGGCAGCTCCACGAAGGCCAGCCCGTTGCGCACCTCCTGCGCGCTCACCGGCAGGCGCGACCGCATGGCCTGCAGCGCCGCCAGTGCCGCCGAGGCGTTGAGCAACTGGTTGGCACCGCGCAGCGCCGGATAGCCCAGGCCGTTGAGCTTGCGCTCGCGCCCGCTCCACTCCCACTGCTGGCGCTCCTGGCCCTTGGAGGCCTGGCTGCGAAAATCGCGGCCCACCAGCCACAGGTCCGCGCCGATGGCCTGCGCATGGTCGATGACAGACTGCGGCGGCACCGGATCGCCCACGATGGCGGGCACACCGGGGCGGAAGATGCCGGCCTTCTCGTAGCCGATCTTCTCGCGCGTATCGCCCAGGTAGTGCGTGTGGTCGATATCCACGCTGGTCAGCACGGCGCAATCGGTGTCGATCACATTGACCGCGTCCAGCCGGCCGCCCAGTCCCACTTCCAGGACCATGGCGTCGAGCCCCGCCGCGGCGAAGGCTTGGATGATGGCCAGCGTGGTGAACTCGAAATAGGTCAGGCTGACCGGATCGGCAAAGCTGGTGCGCGCACGCTCGACCGCCTCGAAGTGCGGCAGCAACTGCGCATCGGTGGCGAACTCGCCATTGATGCGCGCGCGCTCATTGAACGAGATCAGGTGCGGCGAGGTATGGCAGCCCACCTTGTAGCCCGCCTCGAGCAGGATGCGCTCCAGCATGGCGCACGTGGAGCCCTTGCCGTTGGTGCCGCCCACCGTGAACACCACCGCATCGATGCGCAGCCCCAGGGCTTCCTTGACGCGGGTGATGCGCGCCAGGCCCATGTCGATGCCGACCGGATGGGCGGTTTCGAGATGGTTGAGCCATTCGGGGAGGGAAGTGAAGATCGGCATGATGGGCGTGGTCTTGTACGGGATGTTGCTGTGGAGCGTTGGGGGCCGAGCGCGGCCCGGGATGCTGGATCTGCCTATAGCTTAGACGCCGGCTGCGGCAATGAGGACGCCAGCGCGAGGAAGGGATATTGGGGCACCTGGGCTAAACTCAACGACCAGGCCGGCATGAGCGCCGCCCCTGCCGAAAGCCGCCCACAAACGAAAAAGCGCGAACGAGCGTCCGCGCTTTCCCTCTCACCGGATCCGGCTGGCGTCCTTACGCTACCGCATCCGCCGGCTGCTTCTGCAGCAGCGCCAGCAACTGCGCGATCTCGTCGCGCATCTTGCGGCGGTCGACGATCATGTCGATCGCGCCCTTCTGCAGCAGGAATTCGGCTCGCTGGAAGCCTTCCGGCAGTTTTTCGCGCACGGTCTGCTCGATCACGCGCGGGCCGGCAAAACCGATCAGCGCCTTGGGCTCGGCGATCACCACGTCGCCGAGGAAGGCGAAGCTGGCGGAGACGCCACCCATGGTGGGGTCGGTCAGCACGCTGATGAACGGCAGCTTGGCAGCCGACAACTGGTTCAGCATCGAGGTCGTCTTGGCCATCTGCAGCAGCGACAGCAGGCTTTCCTGCATGCGCGCGCCGCCGGTGGCGGTGATGCAGATGAACGGCACTTTCTGTTCCAGCGCGGCCTGGGCCCCGCGCACGAAGCGCTCGCCCACCACGGAGCCCATCGAGCCGCCCATGAACTCGAACTCGAAGCAGCTCACCACCACCGGGATCGTATGGATCGCGCCGCCGATGACGACCATGGCATCGGTCTCGCCGGTGTCATCCATGGCGGCCTTGATGCGGTCCGGATATTTCTTGGTGTCCTTGAACTTGAGCGCGTCGACCGGGACAATCTCCTGGCCGATCTCATAGCGGCCTTCGGCGTCCAGCAGCCCGTCCAGGCGCTCGCGCGCGCGGATGCGCATATGGTGGTCGCACTTCGGGCAGACGTGCAGATTGGCCTCGACGTCGGTGCGGTACAGAACCGACTCGCACGACGGGCACTTGACCCACAGCCCTTCCGGAATGCCCTTGCGGGTGGAGGGGTCGGTCTGTTGAATCTTGGGAGGGAGGAGTTTATCCAACCAGCTCATGAAAGGCTCCTTTCGGCACATGCGCGGAACATGTCAGGCCGCGAATTTACCACGCCTGCCGTTCGCAGTCCCCGTTCCGCCGGGTCAATGCGCACGTTGCGGCACTTAACCGCCAAATTCAATGTTGTCGCCGCCGCACCGCCCGCACAAGGCATGCGCGGCGGTGCCGCCCGAATCACCTTCAGGCGTCGAGCGCCTGGCGGATCTCCGCGATAAAGGCCCGCAGCGATTCCACTGCCTGGCCGCGCGGCGCATCTTCGAGCAACTGCACCAGGCGGCTGCCGATCACCACCGCGTCGGCCACGCTGCCGATCGCGCGGGCGGTCTGCGCGTCGCGGATGCCGAAGCCCACGCCCACCGGCAGGTTGGCGTGACGCTTGATCAGCGGAATGCGCGCGGCCACGCTGTCGAGATCCAGCGTAGCCGAGCCGGTCACGCCCTTGAGCGATACATAGTAAAGATAGCCGCTGGCGACCTTGGCCACCGCCTCGATGCGGTCATCGGTGGAGGTCGGCGCCAGCAGGAAGATCGGATCCATGTCGCTGGCGCGCATCAGCGCGGCGAAGGACTCGCACTCCTCGGGCGGATAGTCCACCACCAGCACGCCATCCACGCCGGCCGCGCGCGCGGCGCGGGCGAAGGTTTCCTCCCCCATGCGCTCGATCGGGTTGGCGTAGCCCATCAGCACCACCGGCGTGGCGTTGTCGGTCTGGCGGAACTCGGCCACCCAGGCCAGCACCTGGGTCAGCGACACGCCCTGCGCCAGCGCGCGCTCGGAGGCGCGCTGGATCACCGGGCCGTCGGCCATCGGATCGGAGAACGGCACGCCGAGCTCGATCACGTCGGCGCCGCCCGCCACCAGCGCATGCATCAGCGCGACGGTCAGGCCGGGCTCGGGATCGCCGGCGGTGATGAACGGAATCAGGCCCTTCTTGTTCTGCGCGGCCAGCGCCGCGAAAGTCGATTGGATTCGGGACATGGTCATTTGGCAAAGTTGGGCAGCGGCGTGGACGAGGCAGCCTGCATGGGCTCGTCGTTCGCTGCGGCGATGATCAGGGCGGCGGGCTCGGCCTGCGGCGCGATGATGCACTTGGCGACGCGCTCGCGCGCCACGCTGGCGTACTCGGGATTCATCTCGAACCCGACGAAACGCCGTCCGTGCTGCGCGCAGGCCACCGCGGTGGTGCCGCTGCCGGTGAAGGGATCGAGCACCAGCCCGCCGGGCGGGCAGCTGGCCAGCACCATGCGCTGCACGATGTCGAGCGGCTTCTGGGTCGGGTGGGCGGCGCGCTCCGGGTCCTGGCGGTGAATGCGCGGCACGCTCCACAGGTCCTTCGGGTTGTAGCCCACCTCCAGCCACTTCTTGCCCTCGAAGCGCGGGCGGCTGCGTGCCTTCTTGGTCTCGGCGTCGTACGGCACGCGCACCGGGTCGAGGTCGAAGTAGTAGTCGCGCGCCCGCGCGAAAAAGCCGATGTTGTCGTGCACCGAGGAAAACTTGCGCGTGGTGCCGCCCATGCTCGGCACGCGCCGGTCCCAGATGATCTCGTTGATCATGGTCAGGCGCTGCTTGAGCATCACGAACAGCTCGGGCGAGTACTGCCAGGTGCAGAACAGGTAGAGCGAGCCGCGCGGCGCCAGCTTGGGCACCACGGCGTCGATCCACGCGGCCGACCACTCCAGGTAGGCCGGCCCCGAGAGGCGGTCGGAATCGTTGCCGTAGTCCTTGCCCAGGCCGTAGGGCGGATCGGCCACGATCAGGTCGATCGACTCGTCGGCAAGGCGCTTGATGCCCTCCAGCATGTCTTCCTGGTACAGCAGCAGCTGCGGCGCCGCGCTCGGCGCGGTTGCGGTGCCACCCTCGGTGGCGCCTGGCGTGAACAGATCGCGCATCAGAGCTTCAGCCCCGAACGCTCGGCCACGGTGTGCATGTCCTTGTCGCCGCGCCCGGACAGGTTCACCAGCAGCAGCTGGTCCTTGGGCAAGGTCGGCGCCAGCTTGCAGGCGTAGGCGATGGCGTGGCTCGATTCCAGCGCGGGAATGATGCCCTCGATGCGGCAACAGTCATGGAAGGCCTTGAGCGCTTCCTCGTCGGTGATGGGCACGTATTCGGCGCGGCCGATGTCCTTGAGCCAGGCATGCTCGGGGCCGACGCCCGGGTAGTCCAGGCCCGCCGAGATCGAATGGGTCTCGATGATCTGGCCGTTGGCGTCCTGCAGCAGGTAGGTACGATTGCCGTGCAGCACGCCCGGCGAGCCGCCGATCAGCGCGGCCGCGTGACGGCCGGTGTCGAGCCCGTCGCCGGCGGCTTCGACGCCGATCAGGCGCACGTCCTTGTGCTCGATGTACGGGTAGAAGATGCCCATGGCATTGGAGCCGCCGCCCACGCAGGCGATCACGGCATCAGGCTGGCGGCCGGTCAGCTCGGGCATCTGCACCTTGGATTCTTCGCCGATCACGCACTGGAAGTCGCGCACCATCATCGGGTAGGGATGCGGCCCGGCCACGGTACCGATGATGTAGAAGGTGTTCTCGACGTTGGTGACCCAGTCGCGCATGGCTTCGTTGAGCGCGTCCTTCAGGGTCTTGGAGCCGCTTTCCACCGGCACCACGGTAGCGCCCAGCAGCTTCATGCGGTAGACGTTGGCAGCCTGGCGCTTGACGTCTTCCGAACCCATGTAGACCACGCACTCCATGCCGAAGCGCGCGGCGATGGTGGCCGTGGCCACGCCGTGCTGTCCGGCGCCGGTCTCGGCGATCACGCGGGGCTTGCCCATGCGCTTGGCCAGCAGGGCCTGGCCGATCACGTTGTTGATCTTGTGGGCGCCGGTGTGGTTCAGGTCCTCGCGCTTGAAATAGATCTGCGCGCCGCCGAGCGTCTCGCTCCAGCGCTGCGCATGATAGATCGGCGAGGGGCGGCCGACGAAGTGCTTGAGCTCGCGACGGTATTCCGCATCGAACTCGGGGTCCTTCTGGTAGTGAGCGTAGGCTTCGCGCAGTTCGTCCAGTGCATGCACCAGCGTCTCGGAAACGAAGGAACCACCATAGGGGCCGAAATGGCCACGGGAATCGGGCAGGTCGTACATGTGTCAGCTCGTCTGATCAGGACCCCTGGCCGGTCTGGCAGGAATCCGATGAAATGGGGTCGTGCGCCTGGCAGGCGCGGRGCATGCGGAAAACCGGAAAGCGGCAGATGGGAAGCGCCCGCCTCACCCGGCATCCGCGCTGCGCACTGCGCGCACGAACGCGGCAATCCTGGCGTGATCTTTCACGCCCTTGGCAGCCTCCACGCCGCTGCTTACATCGACAGCGTAAGGCCGCACGCGCTCAATCGCGCCAGCGACGTTTTGCGCGTTCAACCCACCACTCAAAACGATCCGAGGAGCGGCGCTTGCGGGCGGGTTGTGGATAGGCGGAAGCCATGCGGGGGGTATCAGGGTCCAGTCGAAGACGTGGCCGCCACCGCCGTAGCCTTCGACGAAGGCATCGAGCAGCAAGGCAGCGGCATCGCGGTGCAGATTCGCGAATTCTACCAAATCGAGGGCCGGCTGGACGCGTGCCGCACGCAGAAATGGCAACTGGCAACGCCGCGCGATCAGTGCGCAGTCCTCCGGCGTCTCGTCGCCATGGAGCTGCAGTAGCGTAAGCGGCACCCGCTCAGCCACATGCGCGATCTCCTCGGCATCCGCGTTGACGAACAGGCCGACCACGGAGACGAACGGCCCGGCCGCCTCCGCCAGCGCGGCCGCCTGCGCCACCTCGACGTAGCGGGGGCTGCCCGGATAGAACACCAGGCCGATCGCGTCGGCGCCGGCATCGACGGCGGCGCGCACGTCCTCTTCGCGCGTGAGGCCGCAGATCTTGATGCGCGTGCGGCGCGGCGCGGCGGCGGCCGGTTCAGGCAACGGGTTCATCGGCAAACACTCCATGGAACAGGCTGCCGGTCGCGTCGGCGGCGGGCAGGCGGTAGGGCTCAGGATACTTCACGCCGGCCAGGTAGAGGCCATCCGGCATAAAGGTGGGCGCGGCCTTGGCACGGTCGCGCCCGGCCAGGATCTGCGCCAGCCATGACGGCGGGTAACGCCCGCGTCCGACCGCCACCAGGCATCCCATCAGGTTGCGCACCATATGGTGCAGGAAGGCACTGGCGCGAAAGCGCACGAAGAGCCAGTTGCCGTCGGCCTTGAGGCTGACGTCGTACATGGTCTTGACGGGCGACTTGGCCTGGCATTCGGCCGCGCGGAAGGCGGAGAAGTCGTGCTCGCCCAGCAGGCAGCCGGCGGCCTCGCGCATGGCATCCGCATTCAGCCCCTGCCCCGGCGGCAGCATCAGGTAGCCCGCCCTGCCGTGCACCAGCGGTACCCGGTGGGGCCCCACGTAGAGCGCGTAGTAGTACATGCGTTCGAAGGCCAGGAAGCGGGCGTGGAAGCCTTCGTCGACCGGCTGCGCCCACTGCAGCGAGATCGATGGCGGCAGGAAGGCATTGATGCCGCGTACCCACGAGAACGGTTCGCGCGAAAGCTCGGTATCGAGATGAATGACCTGGCCCAGCGCATGCACGCCGCTATCGGTGCGCCCGGCCACCGTGGTGAGCATGCGCGTGCCGGCAAAGCGCTCGATCGCATCCTCGAGCCGGTCCTGCACCGTATTGCGGTGCGGTTGCGACTGCCAGCCTGAGAAGCTGGCACCGTCGTAGTGGAGGCCTAGGGCGATGCGGGTCATGTAACGAAAAGCGGGTGGCGGACGAGGAACAGGAAACCGAACAGCGAGCGAACAGGGAGCGAACGGGAAGCGGCCGGCGCGTGCCGCGGCAACCCCAAAAACAAATGCGCCGGAAGCCACGCTCCCGGCGCATCCGCGGCGGGCCGGCGCATCCGCGCCCAGCCCGCCATCATACAGGCTCGCCTGTCAGGCCACCTCGCGCAGCAGGGAACGGGCCTCGGTCTGCAGCGGTTCCTGCGACTGGTCGACCACTTCCTGCAGCAGCTCCCGCGCGCCCTCCCTGTCGCCGATCTCGATGTAGGCGCGCGCCAGATCGAACTTGATCTGCATGTCGCGGCCGCCATCGGCGGGATCGGCCGACAAGGTGCTCGGCGAAATGCCGTGCACCGTGTCGAACGCGCTTTCGGCACTGACCCGCGCCAGGTCGATCGGCTCGGACAGCTTGCCATCGCGCAGCATGGTGGGTGCCGGCAACGACACGCCCGCATCCCGCAAAGGCTCGTCGAACGCGGCGGACAGGTGATCAGCGTTGGCGCTGGCCGGGCCCGACGCATTCAGGTCCAGTGAGATGCCGGACATATCGAAGTCCATCGGGCGGCTGCGCGTGGGGGCGTCGAGCGGCGGTACGTCGTTGCCGCCAAGGCTGTGCGCGCCGGCCGGCGCGGGCAGGTCGAGGTCGAGACCGTCGTCCAGGCGCGTGGCCAGCGCCGAGGGCGCCTCGGCATGGCCGAACGCCAGCGCGGCGGACTCCGGCGCCGTGATCGGCGTGCCGGCCGCCGGCGCGGGAAAGCCGTCCAGCGGCATGGCCAGGTCGGCCAGGTCAGACATGGCCGTCTCGCGCGGCGGTGCGGCCGGATCCTGCGAGGGATCGTGGGTACGCCACTGATCGCCCGGCAGGGTCGTGGTGTCGCTCGCGATATCGGGCGCCACGCTCAGGTACAAGGCATTGCCCGGGTCCAGGCGGCGTCCCATCTCGATCGCCTGTGCCCACTCCGCCCCCTGCCCGCCCGTCTGGGCGAACATTTCTTCTGCAATCACGCGAAAACCTTCCACATCCTGACGATTGTTGTAGATCTCCAAGAGCTTGAGGCGAATCGCCTGGCGCTCAGGATTTTGCTCCAGGGCTTCGCGCAGGATCTCTTCGGCCTGCACATCGCGCCCATAGGCGATATAGACATCCGCCTCGGCGATCGGATCGACCTCGTTGGCTTCCGCGGTGTTGTTGCCGATGCGGAAATCCGCGCCGAACACACTGTGCTGCGAGGTGTCGACGCTCTGCCCGCCGGCCGCGCCGAACAGCGAGTGGCCGCCGGCCATGACGGTGCTTTCCTGCGACAGGATGCTGTCCTGGAAGGCGGCGTTCTCGCTGGCCTTCTGCTGCTGCCGGCGGCGATAGATCGCATAGCCGCCCAGCAAGGCGATCAGCAAGCCGCCACCGGGCAGCAGCATCGGGTTGGCCAGCACGCCATCGAGGAAGGACGGCTGCGCCACCGGCTGAGGCTGCGTCACCACGGGCGGACGCGTGGCCGCCGGTGCGGAAGCGGCGGCAGGCTTGGCGGCGGCTGCCACCTCGGCGCCGGCGCCGCTGGCACCGGCCGCGGCGGCCGTGGCTTGCGGTGCCGGGGTCGCCGGTGCGGACGCGCTTGCCGCCGCTGCCGCGGCTGCCGCTGTCGCCGCGGCGGCGCTGGCTGCCGGAGCGGCTGCGGAGTCGGCCTTGGCGGCATCGGCCGGCACTACCGTCGGCGCGGCCGCCGGCGCCGGGGCTTCCTTGTCCGCGCTCTTGGCGGCCTGGGCCTGGCCCAGCTTGGCGATCTCGGCGTTCTTCAGCTCGACCAGCCGCTGCATGTCGGTGACGTTCTTCTCGAGCTGCGCGAGGCGTGTCTCGGCTTCCTTGAGCTGGCGTTCCTTGGCGATATCGGCTTCGGCCGCGGCGGTGGCGGCAGCCTGGCTGCCCCGCTCCGGCTTGCTGAGCTTGAGTTCGTCGCGCGGGCCGGCAGCCGGCGCGGCTTGCTCCTGCACGCGGGCGGTGACATTGCCCGATTGCGAGCGGCCGCTCCCGGCCTCCACCGAGCGCGCGGCCGCGGCCGTGGCCAGCCGGCTGCGGTAGGCATCGAAGCCCTGCGTGCGCGCCACCACCTCGCGGCGGGCCGTGCGCGGCGCGACCGACTGCGCCTCCTGCTGGCTCGGCACCTTGAGCACCGCCCCCGCCTTGAGGCGATTCATATTGCCGCCGACGAAGGCATTGGGGTTGTTGCGATAGAGCGCGACCAGCATCTGGTCGAGCGAGACGCCGTCCTGGCCCTGCATGGCATCGCCGGCAATCGAGGAGAGATTGTCGCCACGCTGCACCGTGTAGGAACCCGAGGCCGCCGTGGCCACCGCCGGCGCTTCGCGGCGCGGCCGCGGCGCGGGTGCCCTGGCTTGCGGGCGGGCGGGCGGAGCCGTCTCGGCCGGCGCCGCCGTCAAGGGAACAGGCGCGGCGGCCGGGGCCGGCACGCTGGCACCGCCCGACTCGTCAGGCGTGCCTGCCTGCACCACCGTGGTGGGCGAGAATGTCTGGTTGGTCGGCTTGGCGCCGGCCGGGTCGAGCAGGAATGTGTAGGCGCGCGAGACCTTGCCGCTCGCCCAGGTCATGTCGACGAGGATATCGACAAAGGGCTCGCTGATCGGCTGGTTGGAACGCACCCGCGCCACGTAGCTGCCGTTGGGACGGCGCTCGACCTGCAAGCGCAGGCTGCTGACGGCTGGCAGGTAGGTCAGGCCGGCCCTGGCATAAGCGTCCGGCGCGGCAAGCTTGACGGAAAGACCGTCCGCTTCCTCGGCGCTGACACCACTGATATCGATTTCCGCCTGTAGCGGCTGACCCAGATTCGACTGTACCCGTAATTGCCCGAATCCCGCGGCATAGGCAGCCGGCTGCGCGAGCAGCAGACCCAGTGCCGTGAAGGCCAGCGTTGACCAGCGCTGACGGGCGATAGGCGCATCTTTCCGGCGATGTTGGCTCACACTCACCTTGTGCTCCGTTGTGTTTTAGTAGTGAAATTAACTTAACATCAATGGTTTAGCGCAGCAAGTTAGCGTCCCGACTGAGCCCCGCGCCAACTCGTACGGGCGTGCGGCAAACCGCCTCCACAGCCCGACATATGCCGGCTGTATTGTGGCCCAACGCACGGAAAAATAGGCAGCCGATCGCGACAACGCCGCGCACAGGCGCGGCGTTATCCTCAAAGCGGGGGTTTCTGTTGCCTGCCAGCAACGAAACCCCGGAGTGCCGGGTCCGCCGCAAGGCGCCATGTTTCGAGACATGGCTTCTCCGGCGGCCCGGGCGGCAAACCCCGTCAGGCTTCGATCAGGATGCGCAGCATGCGGCGCAGCGGCTCGGCGGCGCCCCACAGCAGCTGGTCGCCGACGGTGAAGGCCGACAGGTACTCGCCACCCATCTGCATCTTGCGCAGGCGGCCGACCGGGATGGTCAGCGTGCCGGTGACGGCAGCCGGCGTGAGGTCGGTCACGCTGGCCTCGCGCGTGTTCGGCACGACCTTGGCCCACTGGTTGTTGTCGGCCAGCATGCCTTCGATCTCATCGAGCGGCACGTCGCGGCGCAGCTTGATGGTCAGCGCCTGCGAGTGGCAGCGCATGGCGCCGATACGCACGCACAGGCCATCGACGGCGATCGGCGAGGCGCCGGTCGCACCGACGAAACCTTCGCCGCGACCCAGGATCTTGTTGGTCTCGGCGCCGCCCTTCCACTCTTCCTTCGACACGCCGTTGCCCAGGTCCTTGTCGATCCAGGGGATCAGGTTGCCGGCCAGGGGGACGCCGAACTGCTTGGTTTCGTCTGCCGACAGGCCATGCTGGGTCGCCAGGATGGTGCGGTCGATCTCCAGGATCGCCGAGGCCGGATTGTCCAGCAGCGGCTTGACCGAGGCGTTGAGCGTGCCGAACTGGGTCAGCAGTTCGCGCATGTGCTGCGCGCCGCCGCCCGAGGCCGCCTGGTAGGTCATGGAGGTCATCCACTCGATCAGGTCGTGCTGGAACAGGCCGCCCAGGCCCATCATCATGCAGCTGACCGTGCAGTTGCCGCCGACGAAGTTCTTCACGCCCTTGGACAGCGCATCCTTGATCACGCCGAGGTTGACCGGGTCGAGCACGATGATGGCATCGTCCTTCATGCGCAGCGAAGACGCCGCGTCGATCCAGTAGCCCTTCCAGCCAGCCGCCCGCAACTGCGGGAAGACTTCGTTGGTGTAGTCGCCGCCCTGGGCGGTGAGGACGACATCGCACTTGCGCAGTGCATCGATATCGTTGGCGTCTTTCAGCGTGGTTTCGTTCTTGGCCATGGCCGGGGCTTGGCCGCCGGCGTTGGACGTGCTGAAGAATACGGGCTCGATATGGTCGAAATCACGCTCTTCCTGCATGCGCTGCATCAGGACGCTGCCGACCATTCCTCGCCAACCGACGAGACCTACAATCATGACTTACCTCGGATGTGATTTGAACTTCCCCGCGCTTTCCTCGCCCGACGTGACTGCGCGGGGAAGACGAGCAGGCACGACGAACGATCTAGCCGATCGTTTTGGTAATGGTTTTAATCGTCGTTGCGGTAAGCGGGTGGCCGTGCGAACCCAGGCCGGCCGGGCTGCGGGTAGCAGTCAGGAGGGCGCTGGCAGTCGAGGGGGACTGGAAGATTCGGACCATCGACAAAGTCTACACGATTTTGCGGCAGTGCCACACGCGGGAAATCGGGGACAAATTAAAGAAAACCAGAAGAAAAGGCGCCACATGGGACGCCTTTTCAACTTACTGCCTTGATCCTTGGCGCACGCCGCTTACAGGGCCGCCAGGACGGCGTCGCCCATCTCGCGCGTGCCGACCTGCTTGCAGCCCGGCGTCAGGATGTCGCCGGTGCGGTAGCCCTGGGCCAGCACCGTCTTGACCGCGTTCTCGATGCGGTCGGCCTGCCCGGCGCGGCCCAGCGAGTAGCGCAGCATCATCGCCGCCGACAGGATGGTGGCCAGCGGGTTGGCCACGCCCTTGCCGGCGATGTCCGGCGCCGAGCCGTGCGACGGCTCGTACAGGCCCTTGTTGTTGGCGTCCAGCGAAGCCGACGGCAGCATGCCGATCGAGCCGGTCAGCATGGCTGCCTCGTCCGACAGGATGTCGCCGAACATATTGCCGGTGACGATCACGTCGAAGCTCTTGGGCGCCTTGACCAGCTGCATGGCCGCGTTGTCCACGTACATGTGCGACAGCTCGACTTCGGGGTATTCCTTGTGCACTTCGATCACGATGTCCTTCCAGAACTGGAAGGTCTCGAGCACGTTGGCCTTGTCCACGCTGCACAGCTTCTTGCCGCGCTTGGCCGCGGCCTGGAAGGCCACGTGCGCGATGCGGCGGATTTCCGGCTCGCTGTAGCGCATGGTGTCGAAGCCTTCGCGCGCGCCCTGGAAAGGACCGTCCGGTGCTTCGCGCATGCCGCGCGGCTGACCGAAGTAGATGTCGCCGTTGAGCTCGCGCACGATCAGGATGTCCAGGCCGGCCACCAGCTCGGGCTTCAGGCTCGAAGCGCCCGTCAGCTCCGGATAGCAGATCGCCGGGCGGAAGTTGGCGAACAGCTGCAGGTGCTTGCGCAGGCCGAGGATGGCCTGCTCGGGACGCAGCGGGCGGTCGAGCTTGTCGTATTTCCAGTCGCCCACGGCGCCGAACAGGATGGCGTCGGCTTCCTTGGCCAGCTTGAGCGTGGCGTCGGGCAGCGGATGGCCGCTGGCCTCGTAGCCGGCGCCGCCCACCGGGGCGGTTTCCAGCTCGAACTTCTCGTCGAGCGCGTTCAGGACCTTGACGGCCTCCGCGATGATCTCGGGACCGATGCCGTCACCCGGCAGGACTGCGATTTTCATGCTGTGTCTTCCTTGTATTGTCTTCGGCGATCTGCGGCGGCTCAGCCGACCACGCGGTTGTTCAGCCACGGCATCTTCGTCACGCGCTCCGCCTCGTATGCCTTGATCTTGTCGGCATGGCGCAGCGTCAGGCCGATGTCGTCGAAGCCGTTGAGCATGCAGTACTTGCGGAACGGCGCGATGTCGAACGCATAGGCATCGCCGCCCGGCGTGAGCACCACCTGCTTGTCCAGGTCGATGGTCAGCTTGTAGCCGTTGAACGCGTTGGTCTCGTTGAACAGGTGGTCGACCTGCAACTCGGTCAGCGCCACCGGCAGCAGGCCGTTCTTGTAGCAGTTGTTGAAGAAGATGTCGGCAAAGCTCGGCGCGATCACGGCGCGGAAGCCGTATTGCGTGAGTGCCCACGGCGCGTGCTCGCGCGAGCTGCCGCAGCCGAAGTTGCGGCGCGCCAGCAGGATCGACGCGCCCTGGTAGCGCGGCTGGTTCAGCACGAAGTCCGGGTTGAGCGGACGGCGGCTGTTGTCCTGGCCGGGCTCGCCCACGTCCTTGTAGCGCCATTCGTCGAACAGGTTCGGGCCGAAGCCGGTGCGCTTGATCGACTTGAGGAATTGCTTCGGGATGATGGCGTCGGTGTCGACGTTCTCGCGGTCCAGGGGCACCGTGAGCCCGCTGTGTACAGTGAACTTGTCCATGGTCGGTTCCTTACTTGCGGGCCGCGTTCTCGAGCGAACGGCCCACAGCCTGCGTGTCCTTGCCAACGCCGGCCATGGTGTGGCAGCCGGCGAGTTGCAGCATGCCGAAGCATGCGAGGACGATCAGGGCGTGTTTCATGATGGGACTGCGCGTATTGTTGCCTTGGGCCGGCGGTTCAGCCGAGCTGGCGGATGTCCACGAAATGGCCCTCGATGGCGGCCGCGGCAGCCATCGCCGGGCTCACCAGGTGCGTGCGTCCGCCCGCGCCCTGCCGGCCTTCGAAGTTGCGGTTCGAGGTCGATGCGCAGCGCTCGCCCGGATCGAGGCGGTCGGCGTTCATGGCCAGGCACATGGAGCAGCCCGGTTCGCGCCATTCGAAACCGGCGGCCTTGAAGACCTTGTCCAGCCCTTCGCGCTCGGCCTGCTCCTTGACCAGCCCGGAGCCCGGCACCACCATCGCCAGCTTGACGTTGCCGGCCACGCGGCGGCCCAGCTTCTGCACGACCCACGCCGCGGCGCGCATGTCCTCGATGCGGCTGTTGGTGCAGGAACCGATGAAGACCTTGTCGATCTTGATGCTGTCGACCGGCACATTGGGCTGCAGCCCCATGTACTCGAGCGCGCGCTCCATGGCGTTGCGCTTGTTCGGGTCCTTCTCCTTCTCGGGATCCGGCACGCGGTCTTCGATGCTGACCACCATCTCGGGCGAAGTGCCCCAGGTCACTTGCGGGCGGACGTCTTCCGCGCGCAGTTCCACCACCTGGTCGAAATGCGCGCCTGCGTCGGAATGCAGCGTGTGCCAGTAGGCCACTGCATGGTCCCATTCCACGCCCTGCGGCGAGAAGGGGCGGCCCTTGACGTAGTCGAGCGTGATGTCGTCCACGGCCACCAGGCCGGCGCGGGCACCAGCTTCGATGGCCATGTTGCACACCGTCATGCGCCCTTCCATGGTCAGCTCGCGGATGGCCGAACCGGCGAACTCGATGGTGTAGCCGGTGCCGCCGGCGGTGCCGATCTTGCCGATGATGGCCAGCACGATGTCCTTGGCGGTGCAGCCGCGCGGCAGCTTGCCTTCCACGCGCACCAGCATGTTCTTGGCCTTCTTGCCCAGCAGCGTCTGCGTGGCCAGCACGTGCTCCACTTCGGAGGTGCCGATGCCGTGCGCCAGCGCGCCGAACGCGCCATGCGTGCTGGTATGCGAGTCGCCGCACACCACCGTCATGCCCGGCAGCGTGGCGCCCTGCTCCGGCCCGATCACGTGCACGATGCCCTGGCGCAGGTCGTTCATCTTGAACTGGGTGATGCCGTACGCATCGCAATTGGCGTCCAGCGTGTCCACCTGCAGCTTCGAGACCGGGTCGGCAATGCCCTGGGTGCGGTCGGTGGTCGGCACATTGTGGTCCGACACGGCCAGGTTGGCGCTGATGCGCCAGACCGGACGCTGCGCGATCTTCAGGCCTTCGAATGCCTGCGGGCTGGTGACTTCGTGCAGCAGATGACGATCGATATACAGCATCGTCGTGCCGTCGTCCTCGACGTGCACGGTGTGGTCATCCCAAAGTTTGTCGTAAAGCGTCTTGGCCATGATGCAGGAGGGCGGGCCGGGACCGTTCGGTACTGCACGGTTGGCGGCGTCGCGCGGTAGTTTGCGGGGAGGTTTTGTCGCGGCAAATGCGTGCAGGAAATGCAGCTTGCAGCGATGCTTGACATCACAATCGATTATGCCACAGCGATACCGCGCGGCCGGGCCCCGCCCGGGCGGATCGGGCCTGTCGATGTAATGTGATTGGCGAAAGGGGGATTTCGCCGATGGCGAAAAGGGGCTGGCGCCCTCCCCCGCCGTGGGGAAGAGCGCCAGAGGTCAGCCGCCCAGGTAGGCGCTCTTGATGCGGTCGTTGGCCAGCAGGTTGGCGCCCGTATCGGCCAGCACCACGCGCCCCGTTTCCAGCACATAGCCGCGGTCGGCCACGCCCAGCGCCTTGTTGGCGTTCTGCTCGACCAGGAACACCGTGACGCCCTCCGCGCGGATGGTGCGGATGATGTCGAAGATCTGCGCGATCACCAGCGGCGCCAGGCCGAGCGTGGGCTCGTCGAGCAGCAGCAGGCGCGGCCGSSTCATCAGCGCSCGGCCRATCGCSASCATCTGCTGCTCGCCGCCGGACATGGTGCCGGCGCGCTGGCCCGAGCGCTGCTTGAGGCGCGGGAACAGCGTGTAGACATGCTCGATGCCCGCCTCGACCTCGTCGCGCTTGCCGAAGAAGCCGCCCATCTTGAGGTTCTCCAGCACGGTCAGGCTGGGAAACACGCGCCGCCCTTCCGGCGAGATCGCCATGCCGAGCCGCATGATCTCGTGGGTGGGCATGCGCGTGATGTCCTGCCCTTCGAACAGCACGCGCCCGCTCGAGGCGCGCGGCGAGCCGCACACCGTCATCATCAGGGTGGTCTTGCCGGCGCCGTTGCTGCCGATCAGCGTGACGATCTCGCCCTTGTTCACTTCGATCGATACGCCGGACAGCGCCTCGATGGCGCCGTAGTGGGTATGGACCTGTTCCAGCTTCAGCATTTAGTCCTCTCCCAGGTAGGCCTTGATCACGCGCGGGTCGTTGCGCACTTCCGCCGGCTTGCCGATCACGATCGGGCGGCCGTGCTCCATCACCAGGATGCGGTCGGACACGCCCATCACCAGGCTCATGTCGTGCTCGATCAGCAGCACCGAGATGTTGAACTCGCGGCGCAGCTGGTCGATCAGCCGCGACAGCTCGACCTTCTCCTGCGGGTTGAGGCCGGCGGCCGGCTCGTCGAGCATCAGCAGGCGCGGGTTGGTGATCATGCAGCGCGCGATCTCGAGCCGCCGCTGGTGGCCGTAGGACAGCGTGCCCGCCTCGCGGTTGGCGACATGGCGCAGGCCCATGCGCTCGAGCCACACCGCGGCACGCTCGAGCGCCTCGCGCTCGGCACGGCGGTAGGCCGGCGTGGCGAACAGGCCGCGCAGCAGCCCGGCGCGCACCTGCAGGTGCTGCGCCACCAGCAGGTTCTCGACCACCGTGAGCTGCTTGAACAGCCGGATGTTCTGGAAGGTGCGCACCAGGCCGCGGCGCGCCACCTGGTGGCTCGGCAGGCGGGCGATTGAATGCCCGTCCAGCGTGACCTCGCCCGCGGTGGGCTTGTAGAAGCCGCCCACGCAGTTGAACACCGTGGTCTTGCCGGCGCCGTTCGGTCCGATGATGGCGAACACCTCGTCGCGGCGCACGTCGAAATCGATGCCGTCGACGGCGAGCAGGCCGCCGAAGCGCATCTGCAGGCCGGAGACCTTCAGCAGTTCCGGTTGCGCCTGTTGTACTTGCTGTGCCTGGCTCATTGCGGCAACTCCACATGGGGGCGGCTCGCGGGCAGCAGGCCCTGCGGACGCCACATCATCATCAGCACCATCACCAGGCCGAAGATCAGCATGCGGTATTCGGCGAAGCCGCGCGCCACCTCGGGCAGCGCGGTCAGCAGGATGGCGGCCAGGATCACGCCCAGCTGCGAACCCATGCCGCCCAGCACCACCACCGCCAGGATCAGCGCGGACTCGATGAAGGTGAACGACTCGGGATTGACCAGGCCCTGGCGCGCCGCGAAGAAGGCGCCGCCCAGCCCGGCGAAGGCCGCGCCCAGCGTGAACGCCGACAGCTTGATGCGGGTCGGGTTCAGGCCCAGCGAGCGGCAGGCGATCTCGTCCTCGCGCAGCGCTTCCCACGCGCGCCCCATCGGCATGCGGATCAGCCGGCTCGTCACGAACAGCGTGAACGCCACCAGCAGCAGCGCGAGCAGGTAGAGGAAGATCACCATGTGCTCGCCGCTGTATTCCCACCCGAGCAGCTCATGGAACGTCTTCACGCCCTCCACGCTGGCGCTGCGCGCCATCTCGATGCCGAACACGCTCGGCTTCGGAATGCCCGAGACGCCGTCCGGGCCGCCGGTGAGGCTGGTCAGGTTGTTGAGCAGCAGGCGGATGATCTCGCCGAAGCCCAGCGTGACGATGGCCAGGTAGTCGCCGCGCAGGCGCAGCACCGGGAAGCCCAGCAGGAAACCGAAGGTCGCCGACATGCCGGCCGCGATCGGCAGGCACTCCCAGAACGTCAGGCCGAAATACTGGTTGAGCAGCGCATAGGTGTAGCCGCCCACCGCGTAGAAGCCCACGTAGCCCAGGTCGAGCAGCCCGGCGTAGCCCACCACGATATTCAGCCCGAGGCCGAGGATCACGTAGATCAGCGCCAGCGTGGCCACGTCCACCGCGCCGCGCGAGCCGAAGAACGGAAACACCAGCCCGACGGCCAGCAGCAGCCAGATCGCCTTGCGCTGCTGCCCGGCGCCCAGCGCTGGCACACTCGGCAGCTTGATGCCGGCGCCGGCGCGCTGGAACAGCGGCTTGAACAGCTGGAACAGGAATACCGCGCCGACCGCCAGCCAGACCGGCTGCCAGTGCGGCTCGAACACCACCTTGTAGCCTTCGAGCTTGAGCTGCAGCCCGAGTATCGGCACCGTGAGGATGGCGGTCATGACGGCCGCGGTGATGGCGTTCTTGAGGGATTGCCCCATGGATGCATCGTTTCTCATCTCGCGCTCCTCAGACTTTTTCCACGTCCGGCTTGCCTAGCAGGCCGGTCGGGCGGAACAGCAGGATCAGCACCAGCAGGCCGAAGGCAACGACGTCCTTGTACTCGGCCGGCATGTAGCCCGTGGCGAAGGTCTCGGCCAGGCCCAGCAGCACGCCGCCCAGCATGGCGCCGGGAATGCTGCCGATGCCGCCCAGCACCGCCGCGGTGAAGGCCTTGATGCCCGCCACGAAGCCGATGAAGGGATTGAGCTTGCCAATGCTCAGGCCGATCAGCACGCCGCCCACCGCCGCCAGCATCGCGCCGAGCACGAAGGTGAAGGAGATCACGCGGTTGGTGTCGATGCCAAGCAGGTTGGCCATGCGCATGTCCTCGGCGCAGGCGCGGCAGGCGCGGCCCATGCGCGAGTGGCCGATGAACAGCGTCAGCGCGATCATCAGCACCAGCGTCACGCCCACGATCAGCAGGCGCGAATACGGCACGGTCACGGTGAAGTCGCTGCCCATCTGGAACTCGATGGCGCCGGAGATCAGCACGGGCACGGAGACGTCGCGCGCGCCCTGCCCGATCTGCACGTAGTTCTGCAGGAAGATGGACATGCCGATGGCGGAGATCAGCGGCACCAGCCGTGGCCCGCCACGCAAGGGCCGGTAGGCCACCCGCTCGACGGCGAAGCCGTACAGGCCGGTGACCAGCACCGATACCAGCAAGGCGGCGCCCAGCACCAGCGGCAGCGGATAGCCCGCCTGCGCGCCGATCGCGGTGAGCGTCACCAGGCCCACATAGGCACCGATCATGTAGATCTCGCCGTGGGCAAAATTGATCATGCCGATGATGCCGTAGACCATGGTGTAGCCGATGGCGATCAGCGCATAGATCGCACCCAGCGTCAGGCCGTTGACCAGCTGCTGGGTGAACTGTGGAAGGAACTCGTTCATGCGGGAAGCCCCATAACTTTGAAACCGGAAATGCCCCGCCGCGCCGCGGTCATGCCGTGGAGCGCGGGCCGGCCGGGCCGGCAGCCCGATACCAAAACGCCCCGCCGGTGTTCCGGGCGGGGCGCGCGAAGCCGGAGTGCGGCTTAGTTGGCAGCAGTCTTGGTGGCGTCCTTGTGCCAGGTGAAGACGACGAACTTGAACGACTTCAGATCACCCTGGGCGTCGTACTCGACCTTGCCGATCGGGGTCTGGAAAGCGTTCTTGTGCATATAGGCGGCAACCTTGGTCGGGTCCGTGCTCTTGGCGCCGGCAATGGCGTCGCCGATGATCTGGACCGCGGCGTACGCCGGCATCTGGAACGGGCCGTTGGCGTCGCGCTTCTTGTCGGCGAACGCCTTGACCAGCGCGGCATTGGCCGGGTCGGCGGAGAAATCGGCCGGCAGCGTGACCAGCATGCCTTCCGACGACGGGCCGGCGATGGCCGTCACGTCCTTGTTGCCCACGCCTTCGGGACCCATGAACGTCGCCTTGACGCCCTGCTCGCGCGCCTGGCGCAGCAGCAAGCCCATTTCGGGGTGGTAGCCGCCGAAGTAGACGAAGTCCACGCCCTGCGACTTCAGCTTGGTGATCACGGCGGAGTAGTCGGAGTCGCCGGCGTTGATGCCTTCGAACACGGCCACCGGGATCTTGGCGGCTTCCAGGTCCTTCTTCACCGACGAGGCGATGCCCTGGCCGTACGACTGCTTGTCGTGCAGGATCGCGACCTTCTTGGGCTTGACCTTGCCGATGATGTACTGGGCGGCGGCCGGGCCTTGCTGATCGTCGCGGCCGATGGTGCGGAAGATGAACTTGCGCTTCTTGTTCTCGGTGAGCTGCGGCGCGGTCGCCGACGGCGTCACCATCACGATGCCTTCGTTCTCGTAGATGTCCGAGGCCGGGATGGTGGAGCCCGAGCACACGTGGCCGATCACGTACTTGATCTTCTGGCTCACGATCTTGTTGGCGACGGCAACGGCCTGCTTCGGTTCGCAGGCGTCGTCCATCAGCACCACTTCGAACTTGTTGCCGCCGGCGCCGCCGGCCGCGTTGATCTGTTCGATGGCGGTCAGCGCACCAGCCTTGACCATGTCGCCGTACTGGGCAACCGAGCCGCTCATGGGGCCGGCGATGGCGATCTTGATGGTTTCCGCGTTGGCGGCGGCGCCGAAGGCCACCAGTGCGGTGGCCAGGGAGATGGACGTAAGACGGGACAGCGTCATCAGGAGCTCCTCGATTATTTATTGGTCATGGGCTTGAGGCGACATGACCTGCGCAATCGAACAACACCCGCGAGCTACTACCGAGAAGACGCCCGAGACGCGGAAGACGGGCCGACGAAGACAAGAGAAAGCGTGTGCGGGGCCCGGCATGTGTCAGCCCCCCGCAGTGGCGGAGGGCCTTGGTTCGGAAGACAACGTTGATGCGTTCTCTATTGCGCAGGTGATTCGCCTGCCCCGCTCGCCGCGACGCAGTCCGGAAGGGTGGCCCGGCTGCCGTCGGCAAAGCAGCCCGCATTACAGGGTCAAACCTCCTGCCTGACGCCAAATTCGCACAATTAATGCGGATCATATTGGCATAACCACAGCACAAATCATCGGAAATTGCCGACTTCGCCACCTTTCCGGCAATAATCCTCCCGCAACGCACAAGCCGACCTCGGCCTTGAATGACAAACGCCCCGGCAAGCCGGGGCGTCTGGTATTGCTGCGCTGCCACAGGCGGCCGCACGGCCGCCCGGGACGAAGATCAGCGCTTGCCGATATCCGGCACGTCGCGGCTGGCCGCACCGTTGAACAGCTGGCGCGGACGGCCGATCTTGTACTCCGGATCGGTGATCATCTCTTCCCACTGCGAGATCCAGCCCGGGGTGCGGGCCAGCGCGAAGATGCAGGTGAACAGCGAGGTCGGGATGCCCAGCGCGCGCTGCACGATACCCGAGTAGAAATCGACGTTCGGGTACAGCTTGCGGCTGACGAAGTACTCGTCTTCCAGCGCGATCTTTTCCAGCTCCATCGCCAGCTTGAACAGCGGGTCGTTGTGCAGGCCCAGTTCGTTCAGCACTTCGTGGCAGGTTTCGCGCATCAGCTTGGCGCGCGGGTCGTAGTTCTTGTACACGCGGTGGCCAAAGCCCATCAGGCGCACGCCCGAGTTCTTGTCCTTGACCTGCTTGATGAACTCGGTGATGTTCTCGACGCCGCCGATTTCCTCGAGCATCTTSAGCGCYGCCTCGTTGGCRCCGCCGTGAGCCGGGCCCCACAGGCAGGCCACGCCGGCGGCGATGGCGGCGAACGGGTTGGTGCCCGACGAGCCGGCCAGGCGCACGGTCGAGGTCGAAGCGTTCTGCTCGTGGTCCGCGTGCAGGATGAAGATGCGGTCCAGGGCGCGCTCGAGCACCGGGTTCACGGTGTACGGTGCGCACGGGGTGCTGAACATCATGCGCATGAAGTTGCCCGAGTAGGACAGGTCGTTCTGCGGATAGACGTACGGCTGGCCGATGTTGTACTTGTAGGCCATGGCGACCAGGGTCGGCATCTTGGCGATCAGGCGGATCGCCGAGATTTCGCGCTGGTGCGGATCGTCGATGTCCATGGCGTCGTGGTAGAACGCGCTCATGGCGCCCACCAGCCCGGTCAGCACGGCCATCGGGTGCGCGTCGCGGCGGAAGCCGCGCAGGAAGAACTGCATCTGCTCGTGAACCATGGTGTGGTTCATCACGGCGCCGACGAATTCTTCCTTCTGCTTGGCGTTGGGCAGTTCGCCCTTGAGCAGCAGGTAGCAGGTTTCCAGGTGATCGCACTTGGTGGCCAGCTGCTCGATCGGGTAGCCGCGGTACAGCAGCTCGCCCTTGTCGCCGTCGATATAGGTGATCTTCGAATTGCAAGAAGCCGTCGACATGAAACCGGGGTCGTAGGTGAACTTACCGGTTTGACCGTACAGCTTGCGAATATCGATCACGTCCGGGCCTACGGTACCGGTGTAAATCGGCAGCTCAACGCTGGGGGTACCATCGGAAAACGATAGCGTGGCTTTCACATCGGACGGTGTCATGTCGGTTCCTTCAAATGCTTGACTAATAATGTTGACGATACTCAGACCGAACGCAGCATGGAGATGACGCGCTGCATCGGGGGCGTGTCGAGCTCACCGTCCAGCTCCTTGCGGGCAAGCAGCAGGTCCATCAACTCGTTGTCGCTCAGCTCGAACAGCTCAGAGAGCGCGGCCACGTCCTGGTCGGAGAGGCTTTCTTCGTAACGGTTGAAAAAACGTTCGACGATGATGTCGTTCTCCAGGAGGCCGCGCCGCGCGCGCCAGCGCAGTCGCGCACGCCGGTGCGGATCGGCCTGGTGGGAGAAACTGGGGGAAACACTTTCGGTCATAGGTCCCTACTTCCGGCGCGCCGGTCCGGACTGCATATTGATAGCCCGGACTGACGCGCCGCTTACAACCACCGCGCGGTCAGACCGAGCGGCGAACCATCAGCTCCTTGATCTTGCCGATGGCCTTGGTCGGATTCAGCCCCTTCGGGCAGACGTCGACGCAGTTCATGATGCTGTGGCAACGGAACAGGCGGTACGGGTCGTTCAGGTCGTCCAGGCGCTGGCTGGTGGCCTGGT
>NZ_JBFRFX010000023.1:0-199519 GCF_052115045.1 Cupriavidus sp. 2TAF22 | reverse complement strand
CGCCAGCACCAGCGCCGCGCAGCCGGCCACGCCGTTGAGCGCCGCCGCCGCGCAGGCGCTGCCGAGCACGCCCAGCCACGGCACCAGCGCAAAGCCCGCCAGCAAGGTGCCGGCGATGGCGCCGGCGGTATTGGCCGCGTACAGGCGCCCGCCACTGCGGCCCACGCCGTCCGGCGCCGGCGCGAGCGCGCGCATCAGCACCGGCAGCGTCCCGCCCATCGCTACCGCCGGCAGGCCCGCCAGCAGGATCGGCAAGGCCCACGCCAGCACGCCGGCGCGGTCCTGCAGCCAGGCAAACGGCATCGCCGCCATGGACAAGCCCACGGTGCAGGCCAGCGCCAGCACCAGCACGGCCAGTTCAAGCCGCGCGTACAGCCGCAAGGGACAGGCGCTGCGGTCCGCCGCGCGCCCGAACAGCCAGCCGCCGAGGGCCAGTCCGCCGAAGAAGGCGCTGACCGCGATGGTGACCGCGTGCACCTCCACGCCCACCACCAGGGTGAGCTGCTTGATCCACAGCACCTGGAACACCAGCCCGGCCGCGCCCGAGGCCAGCAACAGCAGCGCCGGCCAGGCCCACCCCAGCGTCGCCATGTCTCGCGGGGGCGCCAGGTCCGGCCTGGCCACGGCCGGGCGGCGCGCCGTCCCGCCCCGTCTGCCAGGCTTTTTGTCGATCCGCGCCACGTGGGAATCCAGCATTGCTTGCCACCCTGGAAAACGCGGCCGGGCGGGCCGCAATGATTGCGGCCCGCCCGGCTGCCGGTCGAGGCTAGTGCATCGGGCCTTCGCCCCCCGCTACTGCTGCCCTCGCTTCTTGAAGGCCTCGTCGATCTTCCTGTCCACCTGCTTGCGCACCTGGTCGATGCTGAAGCTCGCCGGCCGCTGGCTGGGCGGATAGTCGACGAAGGTCTGCAGGAACATGGTGGCCTTCATGGTCGCGATTTCGGTCAGGTACGCGTTCTTGGCCAGCCAGTCATCGTACTGGTCGGACACGATGTCGGCCCGCTCGTAGGGATCCATGCGCAGATTGAACATCTTCGGGACACGCAGGCAGGTGAACGGATTCCGCCACACGGCGAATCCCCCGGGCGAGGTCTGCTCGCAGAAGACCGCCTTCCAGTCGCCGAAGCGCATCGCCACCAGTTCGCCGTCGTCGTTGAAGTAGTAGAACTCGTCGCGCGCGCTTTTCGGGGATTGCCCGGTCAGCAGCGGCAACTGGTTATAGCCGTCCAGGTGGACCTTGAAGTTCTTGCCGCCGAAGCCGGCCCCCTTGAGCAGCTTGTCCTTGACACCGGCGTCGCCGGCCGCCGCCAGCAGCGTGGGGAACCAGTCCAGCCCCGAGAACATCTCGCTGGTCACGGTGCCAGGCTTGATCTTGCCCGGCCATCGGACCATGGCCGGCACCCGGAACGCGCCTTCCCAGTTGGTGTCCTTCTCGCTGCGGAACGGCGTGGTGGCGGCGTCCGGCCAGGAGAACTGGTTGGGGCCGTTATCGGTGGTGTAGATGACGATGGTGTTGTCGGCGATCTTCAGGTCGTCCAGCGTCTTGAGCAGCTTGCCTACGTCGCCGTCGTGCTCGATCATGCCATCCGCGTACTCGTTGCCGGGCATGCCGCTCTGCCCGCGCATCGACGGGCGCACGTGCGTGTAGACGTGCATGCGCGTAGTGTTCATCCACACGAAGAACGGCTTGTTGGCCTGGGCCTGCTTGGTGATGAAGTTCTGCGCGGCGGCCGTGGTCTCGTCGTCGACGGTCTCCATGCGCTTGGTGGTCAGCGGGCCGGTGTCTTCCACCTTGCCGTCGGCGGTGCTGTGGATCACGCCGCGCGGCGAGAAGTTCTTCACGAACGGGTCGTTCTTGTCCTTGGGCCAGTAGTCGCGCTGGGGTTCTTCCTCGGCGTTGAGATGGTACAGGTTGCCGAAGAACTCGTCGAAACCGTGCTTGGTGGGCAGGTATTCATCCTTGTCGCCAAGGTGGTTCTTGCCGAACTGGCCGGTGGCATAACCCAATGGCTTGAGCGCTTCGGCAATGGTGATGTCGCCCTTCTGCAGGCCCACCGGCGCGCCCGGCGCGCCGACCTTCGAGAGCCCGGTACGCAACGGCGTCTGTCCGGTGATGAACGACGAGCGCCCGGCCGTGCAGCTGTTCTCTGCGTAGTAGTCGGTAAATATCATGCCCTCGCGGGCGATGCGGTCGATATTGGGCGTCTTGTAGCCCACCACGCCCAAGCTGTAGGCACTGATATTGGTCTGCCCGATATCGTCGCCGAAGATCACCAGGATATTGGGCTTCTTGCCCGTACCCTGTGCCGGAGCGGGTGGCGGCTTGGCGGCGGTGGCGGCTGGCGCCGGCGCGGGCTTGGCCGCGCCCTGCGCTTGCGCGTCAGGCGGCGCGGACAGGAAGAAGACGGCGGTCGCCGCGGCGGCCAGGCCGCCGATGCCGGCCAGCGCCAGCGCCGTCCCGCGGCTCCGATGCAATTTCCCCAACGAAAAGTTCATGGCAAGGCTCCCGACGAAATCAAGACGAGTCCGTCCGCGTTCGGCACGAACGGACATGTGCAACAAAGGGATTGCTGAGCGCGACTGCGCCGCGCGGTGCTACTTGGGTGGCGGGTAGATCTGCTGCCAGTCCTGCTTCATGCTGATCACGGTCCAGCCGCGCGCGGTGGCCGCGTCCCAGGCCTTGTCGAGCTTGCCCACCGCCGACTGGCGGTCATAGGCGAACTCGCGCTCGGCATCGTCGTGATGCACCAGCAGCGCCAGGCGCCGGCCGGCGCCGCCGGTGGTGTATTCCAGCATCTGCAGGTCGCCGTCAGAGTTGCCCACCGCCAGGATGGGCCTGCGGCCGATGCGCAGGTAGATGCCGACCGGCTTGCCCGGCCCGTCGTCGACGAAGGCCAGCTTGGGCTCGCGCACCAGCACCGGCTGGCCGTTGCGCACTTCGTACTTGATCGATGCGGTGGAGCCGATCACCTGCTCGGGCGGGATGCCATAGACCTGCTCCGACCACGGCCGCATGAACTCGATGGTGCCGCCGGAGACGATGTAGGTCTTGAAGCCGTTGGCGCGCAGGTAGGCCAGCAGCTCCAGCTGCGGCTGGTAGACCAGTTCGGTGAACGGGCGGTTGAGCCTGGGATGGCGCGACTTGTCCAGCCATGCGCGGATCGCCTTGTCGTACTCGTCCACCGTCATGCCGCTATTGGCCGCCATGACCAGTGGCAGCAGCTGTTTCTCCTGGGCGTGCAGCGCGGCCATGTCGTTGGCCATCAGGGCCTTGAGGGCGGCATTGTTCTTCCACTCCGGATGGCTCGGCGCGGCGGCCTTGACCTGGTCGAGCAGGAACAGGAACTGGAAGTACAGCGGCTGCTCGCTCCACAGCGTGCCGTCGTTGTCGAACACCGCGACGCGCTCCGCCGGCGGCACGAAGGTGGGCGCGCCGGCGCGCGTGACATCGGCCACGAAGGCGAGGATGGCCTGCCGCGCGGCGCCGTCGCGCCACGATGGCAAGACAGCGGCGGTACTTGCCTGCGCCGCCCGCACCGGCGCCGCCCCGCCACCGCTGTCCGCTGGCGGCCCCGCGCAGCCTGCCAGCGCCGCCGCCAGCGCGACGGCCGCGAGCCCGGCGGCCTGGCATCGGCGCGCGTGGCAGGACAACAACGTGAAACGCGGCATGGCCGGCTCCTCCCTCAGTGGCGCGCGGCAGGCTGGCCCGCCGTGGCCTGCGCCAGCGCCGCTTGCCCCTGCTCGCGCAGGGCCTCCCATTTGGCGTCGTCCATGACCAGCCGGAAACCCAGGTGCGACATGCTGTTGTACGGATCGGTGCCGCGCCGGGCGCTGGGCCGGTAGCTCAGGCAATAGTCTTCATTGCAGAGGAAGGAGCCGCCGCGCGTGACCCGCTTGGGCGCCGTCACCGGCACGCCAGGGTCGGCCGGGTCCCACGACTGCGCGGGACCCGCCGGAGAATCGATGGTGCGCCTGGCCACGGCCTCGCGCTCGAACTGGTCGGCGCGATACCAGTCGGCCACCCATTGCCAGGCGTTGCCGGTCATGTCGGACAAGCCATAGCCGTTGGGCGGGAAGGTGCCGGCCGCGCTGGTGCCGAGCGCGCCGCCCGCCTTGGCGCTGACCACCGGGAATGGCTGCGCCTGCTGGCCCTGCCAGACATTGGCCATCTGCTTGCCGTCGGGCGCGAACTGGTCTCCCCAGCCGTAGGTGGCCTGCTCCAGGCCGCCGCGCGCGGCGAACTCCCATTCGGCCTCGGTGGGCAGCCGCTTGCCGGCCCACTTCGCATAAGCCTGCGCATCTTCGTAGGAGACCTGCACGACGGGGTGATCGTCCTTGCCCGCGATACTGCTGTCGGGGCCGCCGGGATGGCGCCAGTCGGCGCCGGGCACGTAGCGCCACCAGCGCGAGTAATCCTGCAGCGGCACCGGGCCGGCGGTACCGACGAACACCATGCCACCCGCCACCATTGCGCTGTCCGGCGGCCGCGGCGTGCCAGGCGGCAGCTGGACCCTCAGGGTTTCCCAGTCGGGCGGCTTCTCCGCGGTGGTGACGTAGCCGGTAGCCTGCACGAACTTGCGGAATTCGGCATTGGTGACGTGGTGCTGGTCCATCCAGAAACCGTGCACGCGCACCTTGTGCGCGGGCCGCTCGTTGGGCTGCGCCAGCTTGTGGTCGCTGCCCATCAGGAACTCCCCGCCGGGCACATGCACCATGCCGGCCGGGCCGTGGACGCCGTCGCCGGCTTGCACACCGACTGGCCGGGCCGCGTCCGTGCCGCCCCGCCAGTAAGAAAATGCGCCGCCTGCCGCCACCGCCACGCACAGCAACGCGCCGCCGAGCAGAACGCTGCGGCGCCGCAGCGCCGCGCTGGCCGGCAGTGCCGCCGCCGGCGCCATGGCCGCGTTTGCCGTGCTGGCCCCGGCCATCGCCTCGTTGCGCCGTTTGCTGTTCCGGCTCCGTCCCATCCCGCCTCCTGCCGTAGGCAATGCAAAGATATCCTCACAACTGCGCAGCCATGCTCGCAAATCGCACGGCAAAACGGAAATCAATTCTTTGCGCCTTCGATCTGAATGATTTCATCGTCGCGGTACGGCATCGGCCAGCCTCATGCCGGCACCGCGGCTTCCGTGTCGTAGCGGGCATTGGGCAGCGCCGCCGCCAGGCTGCGCTGCAACTGCGCGCGTACCCTGTGCGCGGTGCGGCGCAAGGCCGGATCGTGCGCGATGGCAGCGATGCACAGCTCCACCGGCGGCGGCTGGCCGAACAGGCCGGACGTGGGCAGCACGGCGAAATCCCGTGCCTGCAGCGCGCTTTCCAGTCCCGGTGCAGGCAGCAGGATGGCCGCCGGCCTGGCCTGCGCGAGATCGAGCAGCGCCTCCATCGAGAGCGATGAAACCCGCGCTGCGCCCAGCGCGCTGACCGTGTGGATCCAGTTGTCGATCTGGCCGGAGAGGCCGAGTAGCGCTTCCGGGATCAGGCATGGCGCGGCCCCGCCAGCCGCACAGCGAGGGCCGGCATGCGAGCGGCAGAACACCGGAATCAGCGAGCTTTGCATCCTGGCCACCGTGCAGCCCCTGCCCTCCAGGCGGGTCTCGCCCAGCGACACCACGATCTCCAGGTCGCCGCCGGGCTCCGCCTGGCCTTGCCTGGCATGCGACAAGCTGAGCCGGCTGACCGGCACCGTGGTCCTGACCACCTTGACCACCAGCTCCGCGGCGAGATCGATCGGCCCCGCCAGGCGCACGCGCGCCAGCCCGACGCAGTCGGCAAGCGGCGGCGCGCGGCCGGAGCACGCATCGTCGAGAATGCCGAGCATGCGCCGCACCTTGGGCAGGATCTCCAGCGCCCTGGCGGTCGGCACCAGCGCGCCCTTCTCCGCGCCTGGTATGAACAGCGCGCCAAGGCGGTCTTCGAGCGCCTGCAGGTGGTACAGCACCGAGGAGGACTGGATGCCGTTGGCCTGGGCCACGGCGTGCACCGTGCCGCGCTCGGCCAGGTCGACAAAGGTGCGCAGGTAGCGCGTGTGGCCGCGCGGCATCGGCGCGGCCCTGCTGTCGCGCAACTGGGCCACGGCGGGCGGCCGGCTCGCGCCCTTGGTCCTTCGGCCTGACGTGGTCAGGGCATCCGTCGTGTTTCGCATTCCAATCGCCACCGCCGCCCCTTTGGTTTGGCAATTGCAGGGCTTACCTTCGTTGCCATTATCAGAATGAAGGCCGGGGCTGCGTTCTCGCGGACGCCTTCGCCCCTGCGTCTCCGGCTTACCGATTTGCGACTTAGCTAAGCAAAATTAGCTTCTTAATTTGTAGGTGCTGGCAGCGTGTCCCGTAGTGAAAGTTTTCGTAGGCGAGAGAGCGCGGCAGCACATGGCAGCGCACAAAAGAGGGGAAAGTGCTGCGCGGCAGACAGGCGGCGCGATGGCGGTGCCACCCGGCGGCAAAACCGGCCCAATGCCATCACCCATTCGGGTAGCGAAAAAATCGAATTCGCCTGATCCGCAGGGAACGCGCGAAGGGGGCTGGCCAAGCCCTTTTTCGTCAGAACACGACAGTCGCGGTTCCCATGAAGGTACTGGTACTGCTCAGCCGGTTCTGGCTCGATACCGTCGGCACCCAGCGCAGGCCGAGCGAGAGCATGCTCTTCGCGCCGATCTTGCTGTCGTAGGTCACGATCGGCCCGATCGCCCAGTCGTGTCCGCGAAAGCCATTGAGCCGGTCGGCGGTGGGCCCGGTATCGTTGCCAAGCTGCTGGGTGGTGCCGATGATCAGGCCGGCCCCGAAGCCATGGCCGAACTGCCTGGTCAGCATCGTGTCGAGCGTAAACAGCGGCGCGTTCTGGTAGTCCGTTGCGCTGTTGCGCGTGTAGAACTGCAGGCCCGCCACCACGTTGATCTGCATTGCGTACTGCGGCAGGATCCGGGTGTACGCCACTTGCGGGATGAACGTCCAGTTGTTGAGGCTGGGATTGGCCAGGGAGCTGGCGTCGTACTTTCCGGTGGGAGCCCAGATATTGAAGCTCAAGGCGATGTGCTCGGTCTTGGAGAAGTGGTAGCCGGCGATGACCGGCGTGAAAGCGATGTCGAACAGGTTGGATGCCGTGTCCTGCCTGCCGCCCTGCAGGCGGCCCACCGCCACGGTGGCGTTCACCTGGGTCCAGACATAGGGCAGCGTGAAGCTGGAAGCGAAATTCCACGCGCCGGTCTTGGTGTCCCACACCTTCATGATGGTAGCCAGGGTGAAGGCCACCTTGCCATCCACGCCGAGCGTGGTCTGGCCACCGATCGGCACTTCCCGGCCGCCGCCGATGGAACCGTTCAGGTAGATCTCGCCGAGATTGACGGCGAGGATGGGCTCCGGCGCCACGATGCCCGCATTGGGCGTGACGCTGGTGCCCGTGACGGGCCGCCCGAGCGCGCCTTCGGTGGCTTGCGCGTGCGCCGCGCCCAGCAGGAGCGGCAAGGCGATGGCGAATTGCTTGGTCAGCGTGGGGCGCATATTGGGTTCACCTCGGACCGTGGGCGGGGATGCCGTGGCGCCGGCAACGCCGGGCGCCGCGCGGGCGTGCGAAGTATTCTGCGGGGGATCGCACCTGGCCTGAACTGAATGTTTTCCCGGCCGGTGGCAAAGATTTTCGGCAAGGACATATCCCACCGCCCCTGGCCGGCCTCTGTTCCGCTCATGCCCCGCCTGCTAGCTGCCTGCTAGCGCCTGCTAGCTGCCTGCTAACTGCCTGCTTGCTGCCTGCTTGCTGCCTGCTAGCCGCTTGCTCGCCGCCGGGGTTGAGCGGTGGCAGTTCCCGCGCATGGCCGCGCCGCGCCGGCGGCTGCGCGGCGAGCACGTGCCGGGCCTCATCCAGGGACCGGTCGAGTGCCGCATCGACGGCCGGGCCCGCCGCCACGGCTTGCGCGCCACCATAGTTGCTCGCAAGCCACGCCTGGCCCGCCTCCGTGAAAGGCCCACGCGCGGCAGCACGCCCGGCATCGGCCAGCGTGGCCGGACCAGCCAGTCCACTGCCCCGCTTCGCTGCCAGCCGGTCCAGCCAGGCGTAGAGCGCGCCGGGCGCTCCCTGCCCGCTGCCCCGCAAGGCGCGCCGCAGCCGCATGAAGGCAGCCCGCTCCGACCCGTCCCGGGCGAGCAGCCGCCGTCGCCGCGATGCCCGCGCGCGCGCCCACAGCAGGCGCAGGCGTGGCAGCAGCAGCCATGCCGCAAACGCGAGCAACGCAACCGCGACGATGGCCCCCGCCACCTGCCGGACAGCGAAGCGGGAGGTGCCGCCACCCAGCGCCGCCGGGGACTCGCCCGGGATGGCGACGGCCGGCTGGTAGCCCCCGCCCGCCGCCGCGCTGAAATGCAGCGGCGGCACGCTGGCAGTGCGCAAGCGGCCCGCGCGCACGTCCCACCATTGCACGCTGACGCCCGGCAGCGTGTAGCGCCCGGGGCGCTGCACGACGTAGGTGGCCGCATCGATGCGATGGCCGCCGAGGAATCCCTGGCGCTCGCGGCTGATGTCTTCCACGCGCGGCGCCTTGGGATAGACCGCCAGCCCGCTCACCGGCGCGAACACGGTGGGTGGCAGCAGCATGGCCTGCACGCCGTCCGCGCTGATCTCGATGGTGCGGGTGAAGGCGTCGCCCTGCTTTAGCGCCCGCAGGTCACGGTCCAGCGTCTGGCGCACCTCGAGGCGCACGGTGCCGATGGCATTCCCGGCGCCGGGCGGGCGCGGCACTGCCTTGATCGCCAGGGTCAGCGGCGGCGTCCTGACCTTGACCGGGCCGGCGGCCTCGCCCACCTGCAGGGTCAGCTCCAGCGGCGGAATGGCGAGGTCGCCGCCGGACTGCGGCGTGATGATGTAGCTGCGCGACACGCCGAACCAGCGCTGCCCGCCGATGTCCTCGCTCAGGTTGCTGGCATCGTCTCCCGGCGGGCTGACGATGGCGCCCGGGATATCCAGCGCGGGAAAGACCGGCGCCTGCGTGAACCAGTTGGTGGTCAGCGCATCCACCACCAGCCGCACGGGCTGTCCGGCCGCGACCGGTCCGGGCGGTTCCAGGTGGGCGCGCGCCATGCTTGCCGGCCCGTCGCCGGGCGCGGCCAGCGCGGGCAACATCGCCAGCAGGCAAGCCAGCACCAGCACGGCGGCCAGCAGCGCGCGGCGGCTCATGGCGCCGCTCCGCGCGCGCCGGACGCCGGGGCCGCCGCCGGCGGCACGGGCGCCGGCTGCCGCGCTTCGATCTGGAACTTCTGCCGCAGGAAATCCGCCGGCGATACCTGCAGGTTGCGCATCCACAGCTCCGCGTTCTGTTGCTGCAGCCGGCTCATGTCCAGCTTGCCCTTCTTGCCGCCCTGCTCCTTGTTCTCGAACTCGACCTTGTCCGGCGGCAGGTCGGGCGCCTGTTCCTGGTCATCCTTGTCGTTCTTCTCCCGGGCGATCAGCGCCGCCACCAGCGCGCGGTTGGCCACGGCCTGCGCGAAGCCGGGGCGAGCCGCCAGCGCGTTGTCGTAGGCGGCAAGCGCGCGCGGGTAGTCGCGCAGGCGCGCGTAGCAATTGCCCATCATGAAGAAAGCGTCCGGCGTGTCCAGGCTCGCGAAGGCGGTCAGCGCTGCCGCATAGTCGCCCGCGCGGTAGCTGGCCCAGCCGCGCCACATGGGGTCCTGGAAACGGGCGGCGGCGCCGGCGAAGTCGCCGCGCTCGAAGCGCCGGCGGCCCTGCTGGTCCGGCGTGAAGAAGGCGCTGGCGATGGCGCTGGTGGTGGCGCTGGTGGTGGCGCTGGTGGTGGCGCCGGCCGGGCGGGAATCCGCGGCCATTGCCGGACGCGGCGCCTGCGCCAGCAGGCCCGCGAGCGTCGCAAGCCACAGCGGCAGCCAGCGTACCACCCAGCCGCGGCGGAACCACAATGCACCCAGCACGACGATGGGCACGGTGATGAGATAGCCGGCTTCCTTCCAGCGCACTTGCGCGTTCTTCTCCTGCGCGGCTTCCATATTGCGCACGGCGCGGCGCTGCACCCAGCGTATGTCGTCGTCGTCCAGCGTCAGGCTGGCCAGCGGAATATCCGCATCGGCAGACAGTGCCTTGAGTGCGGCAAGGTCCAGCGTGCCCCGCAGCGGCCTGCCCTGCGGGTCGGTGGCCACGCGGCCATCGGGGGTGCGGATGGGCCCGCCGCCCTCGGTGCCGGCCGCCAGCGCCAGCACCTGGATCTGGCCCGCCCGCGCCTGCGCGGCGAAGGCTGGAATCTGCGCGCGCTCGAATCCGTCGGTGATCAGGAGCACGGTACCGGCGGCCGACTCGCGCCTGAGCAGGCCATCCGCCAGCGTCAGCGCCGCCGCCGCGTTCTTGCCCGCGCCGGGCACCATGCCGGTGTCGAGCGCGTCCAGGAACAGCGCCATGAAGACCGGATCGTCGGTGGGCGGCACCACCATGTGCGCGCTGCCGGCATACACGACCAGGCCGGTGCGCGAGCCGGCGCGCAGCACCATCAGGTCGCGCACCTTCTGCTTGGCGCGCTCCAGCCGGGTGGGCGCCACGTCCACCGCGTCCATGCTGCGCGAGAGGTCGATGGCGATCACCATCGGCGCCTTGTCCTCGGCAAACGGCGGTGGCTCGCGCTCCCAGGCCGGCCCGGCCGCGGCAATGCCGATCAGCGCCAGCGCCGCGCAGGCGCCATGCACCGGCCGCAGGCGCGGGCCGCCGCCGCTGTCCACGATCAGCCGCGCCAGCAGATGCGGGGCGATCACGCCTTGCCAGCGGCGGCGCGGGTCCGAGAGCCGGTGCCAGGCGAAGGCGATGAGCGCGGCCGCGGGCACCAGCAGCAGCCACGGCGGGCGCAGGAAGTGAAAGGCCGACAGGTCCATCAGCGCCCCCCTGCGCGTGTTGCGGCCGCGCCCGGCTCCGGCGGCGGCTGGCCGCGCGGCCGCCGCGCGGCAGTCAGCAGCAGCATGACCGCGTGGTACAGCAGCAGCAAGATGCCGACCGCGCCCAGCGGGTAGCAGAAAAGGTCGCGCTTGGGCTGGTGCGACTGGCGCCTGACCTTGACCGGCGTGATGCGGTCCAGCGTAGCGTAGATCGCCTCCAGGCCGGCCAGGTCCTCGCCACGGAAGCTCTGCCCGCCGGTGCGCGCCGAGATGGCCTGCAGCGCAGCCAGGTCCACCTTGTTCTCGCCGCTGGCATTGAGGTCGCCGATACCGATGGTATGGATCACCAGGCCACGGTCCCTGGCCACCTGCGCGGCCTGCGCCGGCGGCACCTTGCTGGCGGTGTCGTTGCCGTCGGTCAGCAGGATCAGCACCTTTTCCTGCGCCGGCGACGCCTCGGTCATGCGCACCGCCACGCCGATGGCGTCGCCGATGGCGGTCTGCGGGCCGGCCATGCCGATCTGCGTTTCATCGAGCAAGGCCAGCACGCTGTCATGGTCCATCGTCAGCGGCGCCTGCGGGAAGGCGGCGACGCCGAACACCACCAGGCCGATGCGGTCCTGCTTGCGGCGCGCGATAAACCCGCGCACCACCTGCTTGACGGCGGTGAGGCGGTCCACGGCGCGGCCGTCCGCCCCGGTAAAATCGCGTGCCTCCATCGACTGCGAGAGATCGATGGCGAGCATCAGGTCGCGCGCGGGCTCGTCGCGCTCGATGGGCGGATCCACCCACACCGGCCTGGCCAGCGCGGCCACCAGCAGCACCCAGCACAGCGGCGCCAGCAGCCGCCGGGCCCAGTTGCCGCGCATCACCACCGCGCCGTGGGCGGGACGCTGGCCGCTGCGCTCGGCCATTTCCTCGAAGAACGGCACGCGCACCGCGGGCATGGTCTCCCGGTACGCCGGCAGCAACAGCCAGACCAGCAGCGGCAACGGCAGCAGCAAGGCCGCCCAGGGATGTTCAAAGGCGAGCATGATGCTGTCCGATCCAGTCGCGCAGCAGCGCCACCAGCGCCGTCACCTCGGCGGCCGCGGGCGGCTGGCTGCCGTAGGCCAGTTCCGGCAGCAGGCGCCCCGGCCCGCTGGTGAAGCTGCCCGCGCGCCAGGTGCCGTCCAGGTACGCCAGCCACGCCTGTGCCGACAGGCTGGCCACCTGCGCGCGCGGCGCGAACGCCAGCACCACGCGCTTGACCAGCGCCGGCAGCGCCGCCAGCGCGCCGGCGCGGCTGTGCTCGTCGGCCAGCATGGCTTCGATCCGCGCCAGCTCGGCCAGCGCTTCGCGCCGGTAGCGACTGGCCTGGCGGCGACGGTACACGCGCCACGCCAGCAGCGCCAGCACCGTCAGCAGGAGCGCGGCCAGCACCGCCCAGCCCCAGGTCTGCGGCAACCATGAGACCGGCGCGGGCGTGGGGATCTCCTGCAGCGCGGACAGCGTGGCATCGGCAGGCGCGGCGCCGGGGCTGCCGGCAACGCTGGCGCGGATCAGCTCTGCCATGGCCGTGCGCGCCGTGCGCTCATGGCCGCGGCGCCTTGCCGCGCGGGGCCAGGCGTCCCAGCAGGTGGCGCAACTGGGCCAGCGCCTCGCCCTCGGTATCGATTGCCATCATCGGCACGCCACTGCGCTTGAGCAGCGCGGTGACCTCGTGCAGGCGGCCGGTGAAGAAGGATTCGATCGGCTCGCGCACGGTCCTGGCGCCCATGTCCAGCTCGACCTGCAACTCGCCCTCCGTCACCACCATGCGCCCGGTGTGGTGCGGTACGGCCTGGAACATCGGGTCGAACACCAGCGCGGCGATCACGCTGTTGTGGCTGGACAGCTGGCGCAGCAGATCCTGCGTGCGTTGCCCGGCCCCGGCGAAATCGCTTACCACGCAAACCAGGTGGTCATGCGCCGCCACCTGCAGCGCGCGCTCCAGCGCGCGGTCGAGCTGGCCATAGACGGGCCGCGCCGTGCTGCCGGCATGCAGCGCCTGGTTCATGCCGGCCACCGCGCCCAGCACGGCCTGCACGCGCGCGCGGCTGCGCAGCGGGCGCACCAGCGTGGTGTCGCTGTCGTTGAAGACCACGGCGCCCACGCGGTCGCCGGCCTGCAGTGCCATCCACGCGCACAACGCGGCGAACTCCGCCGCCAGCACGGATTTCATGGCGCGCCGCGAGCCGAAGAACATCGGCATGCGCTGGTCCACCACCAGCAGCACCGGCAGGTCCCGCTCTTCGGTGTAGGCGCGCACCAGCGCGCGCCCGGCGCGCAGCGAGGCGCGCCAGTCGAGATGGCGGATATCGTCGCCCTGCCGGTAGCCGCGCAATTCCTCGAAATTCAGCCCGCGCCCGCGGATGCGCGAGCCGTGCTTGCCCGCCAGCACGCTGGCGTGCGGCTGGCGCATGGTGAAGCCCAGATCGCGCACGGCGTGCTCGAGCCGCGCCAGGTGCGCGACATCCACCCACACCGTGCCGATCTCCGCTGCCGTGCGCGCCGCCTCCGTGGCCACCTGGGTTCCCCGTTGCTAGGCCGGCACGGCCACGCTTTGCACCAGCTTGCGCACCACCGCATCGGCATCCACTCCGTCGGCGTTGGCGTCGTAGGACAGGATCAGCCGGTGGCGCAGGGTGGGCAGCGCCATCGCGCGCACATCGTCTGGCGTGACATGATCGCGTCCTTCGAGCCAGGCATGGGCGCGCGCGGCGCGGTCCAGCGCGATGCCGCCGCGCGGGCTGGCGCCCAGCGCGATCCATTTGGCCAGCGCCTCGTCATAGCGGGCCGGCGCGCGGCTGGCGTTGACCAGGTCGACGATGTAGCGGTCGATCGCGTCGGCCACGTGAATGGCGCTGATTTCCGCGCGCGCCGCGAAGATCGCGGCCTGTGGCACGCGCCGTGGCGGCGGATTCTCGCCCGCGGGCGCATCGGCCGGGGCCGGCCCCTCGCCACGCTCCTCCGCGCGCACCAGGCGCAGCACCTCGCGCTCATCGTCGGCGGCAGGATAGGTGATCAGCACCTTCATCAGGAATCGGTCCATCTGCGCCTCGGGCAACGGATAGGTGCCCTCCTGCTCGATCGGGTTCTGCGTGGCCAGCACCATGAACAGCGGGGGCATCGGATGCGTGGTGCCGCCCACCGAGACCTGGCGCTCCTCCATGGCTTCGAGCAAGGCGGACTGCACCTTGGCCGGGGCGCGGTTGATCTCGTCGGCCAGCACGAGGTTGCCGAACACCGGGCCCGGCTGGAAGCGGAAGCTGTTGCGCCCGCCTTCCTGGTAGAGCACGTCGGCGCCGGTGATATCGGCCGGCAGCAGGTCCGGGGTGAACTGGATGCGGCGCATCTGCGCGTCCAGGCTGGCCGCCACGCTCTTGACCATGCGCGTCTTGGCCAGGCCGGGCACGCTCTCCAGCAGCAGGTGGCCGTTGGCCAGCAGGCCGATCACGATCTGGCGGATCACCTCGCCCTGCCCCTTGATGGCCCCCTCGACATGGCGCTGCAGCGCCGCCATTGCCTCTCTTGCGCTCATTTGCCGCTCTCTCGTCAGGACGCACGGACGCAAATCGGGCCGGCGCCGTATCAGGCACTGGCGAGCAGCATGGCATATCGCCTGTCGTGCCGGGTACTGAAATCTTTCGGCGTGGTTATGTCGCTTTTTGTACTGGATGTGAAAGTTTTCACTCGGGCGCGCACCGGCATGCGGATGGCATAAGGTAGCAGGACGCGATGAAAACGTGACGAGCGCGGGACTCCGCACGCGTGCGGGCTTCGCGCCGTCTGTATCCGGACGCGTCCCGCGCCCTTCGATCCATCGAACCACCCACGACAAAAGGACTGCATCCATGACACCGCGCCAGTTGTTCCGAACTTCGCTGGCATGTGCCGCCCTGCTGGCCCCGGCCGCGCCCGCGCTCGCCTACTTCGACACATTCGTCAATGCCACGGTGATCGGCAAGATGAGCCAGAAGGAATCCGCCGCACTCGCCAAGAGCGTGGGCGAGATCCTCAACACCGGCGCCGACGGCGCCGTGGTGCCCTGGAACTATCCCGCCACGAGCGGCCGCCGCGCCATCGAAGGCTCGCTCACGCCGCTGCGCTCCAAGACCGACCAGGGCCAGTCCTGCCGCCTGCTGCGCACCCAGCTCAAGCGCGATGGCCTGGAAGACAACTGGACCGGCTGGTTCTGCAAGCAGAGCGACGGCCGCTGGAAATCGCGCAAGGTGAGCAACGAATAGGCGCCACGCCACCGCGCGCCACGCGCGCCCGGATCGACGAAGCGCTCCGGGCCGTCTGACCCAGGCAGGGGCAATGCCCGCGCCATGGGTGGCCGGGCGGCGCTTGCCGCGCCCGGCCAGGCTGGGACTATCGCCCGCTGCCGGCCAGCCTGCTGGATTTGCCGACAAGGAGCCGCACCATGCCAGCCACCGCCGCCACGCCGGCCACCGCGCGCCTGCGCCTGCTGCTGATTGCCGCCTGCCTGGCGCTGGGCATGCCGCCGGCACAGGCGGCCAATCCGCCCCGGACAGCCGCGCCGCTGACCTGGCCGCGCAACTTCGACGCGGCCAGCCAGCATATCGAGATGTACCAGCCGCAGATCGAGCAATGGGACGGCGACCGCCTCTCCGGCCGCGCCGCGGTGGCGGTGGGGGCGAAGAACGGCACGCCGACCTACGGCGTGGTGCGCTTCTCCGCGCATGCCGATATCGACAAGGCATCCGGCCTGGTGCAGATGCGCGCGATCCAGGTGGACAGCGTCGACGTGCCGACCAATCCCGAGGCGGCCGGCCAGGTGCGGCAGGCGCTGCTGGCGCGCCTGCCGCCGGCCGGGCTCACGGTGCCGCTCGATGAACTGCAGGCCAGCTACGCGGCCTCGCAGGAAGTCGCCAGGGCCTCCGGCGTGGCGGTGAAGAACGACGCGCCGCGCATCGTCTTCGCGCCCGTGCCCACGCTGCTGGTGCTGGTCGATGGCGAGCCGGCCTGGCGCGAGGCCGGCGGCACGCGCTACCAGCATGCCCTCAACAGCCGCGCCCTGCTGCTGCGCGACAGTGCCGGCCAACTCTACCTGCAGGCGGCCGGCTACTGGTACGGCGCCGCCGCGCTCGGCGGGCCGTGGCAGATGATCGCCAGCCCGCCGCAGGCGCTGGTCACCGCCGCTGGCAAGGCCCAGGCCGGCGCCAAGGCCGATCCGATGCTGCCGGCCGACGGCAGGCGTCCCGCCGCCCCGCCCGCCATCCTGGTGGCGACAGGCCCCACCGAGCTGATCGTCACCGATGGCGCGCCCAAGTTGTTGCCGGTGGCCGGCGTCAGCCTGCTGACCGTGAGCAACACCGACCGCGCGGTGTTCGTCGACCCCGCCAGCAACCGCTACTACGTGCTGGTCTCGGGGCGCTGGTTCGCCGCGCCGGGTGTCGACGGGCCGTGGCAGTTCGTGCCGGGCAGTGCATTGCCCGCGGACTTCGCGCGCATCTCGCCCCAGGATCCCAGGGCCAACGTGCTGGTTTCCGTGCCGGGCACGCCGCAGGCACGCGAGGCGCAGATCGCGGCCACCATTCCGCAGACAGCGGCGGTAGCGCGCGCCAAGGCCACGCTGACGGTCGGCTTCGACGGCTCGCCGCGCTTCGCGCCGATCGAGGGCACCTCGCTGAACTACGCCGTCAACGCCGCCACGCCCGTGATCCAGACCGACGCAGAGCACTTCTACGCAGTGGCCAACGGGGTCTGGTTCACCGCCGCCGGCCCGACCGGCCCCTGGCGTGTCGCCACCGAGGTGCCCGGCGCGATCTACACCATCCCGGCCAGCTCGCCGCTGCATTACGTCACCTATGTCCGCATCTATTCGGTCGCGCCCGATACCGTGGTAGTGGGCTACACGCCCGGCTACATGGGTGTGGTGATCAGCGCCGACGGCACCGTGGTGTACGGCACGGGCTATGTCTATCCGGCCTATGTGGGCTCGGTCTACTACGGCTATCCGCCCACCTACGGCTACGGCGCGGGCTTTGCGCTCGGCGCCGCGGAGGGCTTCGCCTTCGGCTTCGCGGCAGGGGCGTTCTGGGGCGCGGCGTCACCCTACTGGGGACCGTACTGGTGGGGCGGGGGCTACAACTGGAACTACGTCAACGTGAACCAGGCCAACTTCTACGGACGCTGGGGACAAGGCACGGTGACCCATGCCTCGGGCTGGGACGCCTGGACCGGCACGCAATGGCGCGGCACCGCAGGCGCCGGCTACAACCCGGCCACCGGCGCCCGCTTCCAGGGCAGCGCGGGCGCCGCCTTCAACCCGTACAGCGGCAATGCCGCGGCCGGGCGCCAGGGCTCGTTCTACAACCCGTCCACGGGCAGCGCCGGCGCCGGGCGCGGCGGCATCGCCGGCAATGAATACACCGGCAACTACGCGGGCGGGCGCCAGGTGGCCGGCTACAACGCGCAGACCGGGCGCGCCGGCGCGGCCGAGTTCGGCGTGGCCGGCAATACCCAGACCGGCCAGCGCGAAGCCGGCAGCAAGGGCTTCGTGGTCAACCGCGGCCAGGGCAACGGCGTGGCCTGGAACAACGGCGACGTCTACGCCGGACATGACGGCAACATCTACCAGCACACCCAGGACGGCGGCTGGCAAAAGCACACCTCGGGCGGCTGGGAGCCGGTGCAGCCCGATGCCAATGCCAACGTCGGCGGCCAGCTGGAGCAACAACGCCAGGCGCGCGACCTGGGACAGCAGCGCTTTGGCCAGACTGCTCGCCAGTGGGGCGGCGGCGCGGGCAACCCCGGCGCCAGCTTCGGCGCGCGCGGCGGCGGGCGGCGCATGGGCGGCTTCCACGGCTTCCACGGCTTCCACCGCTAGCGCGGCAGCTTGCGCGCATCCCTGCATCCCCCATTCCGGGGATGCGCGGCGGCGCATGGCGGCCGATACTCTGCTTGTCGAGTGCCCCGGAGGAGCCAGCCATGGACCGCCGAACCCTGCTGATTGCCGCCCCCGCGGTCCTGATCGCCGGCCGGATGGCCGGTGCCAGCGCGCAACCAGGCGAGGCAGCGCCCTTCCACGCCACCGCCGAATCCCGCATCACCCTGCTCTACCTCGGGCAGGCCAGTTGCCCGCCATGCCGAGGCTATGAAGCGGAATACTTCGGGCGCATGGACAAGATGGCGAAGTCGTTTCCGGAGTTCCGGGAAATCGACTATGTGAAGCTGAGCCTGGGCAGCGGCAAGGCCGTCGTCACCGCCGGCCTGCTGCCTGACCACCTCAAGTGGGTTGCCACCGAGACGCGCGACGGCCACGCGATCATCCAGAACGCCTATGGCACGCCGTTCTTCGCCGCCGTCGTGGACCACGAAGTGTGGGCGCAGGGCCCCGCTGTGTCCGGGCTCGAAGGCGAGGTGCTGCCGGCCCTGCGCCGCGCGGTGCAGGAACGGGCACGCAGCGCGCGGGTACCCAGCTAGTGGCGCGTATGCGGGTCGCTCGGGTCGGGTTCGCGGCGCTCGCGCTCGCGCCGCTGCTGGCTGCGGGCAAGCTCCTTGCTGACGTCCTGGGCAAGCTGGCGCATGTCGGCCACGCGCGCGTCGAGTTCGTTGGGAAAGATGTCGTGTGCCAGGTTGACCTTGAGGGTGAAGGACATGATGTGGCTCTGTTGGTATGGAGTTCGTCGATGAGTGCGCATGCCTGACGCTGGCGTGGCCGGATCGACCGGGTCGCCTGTGTCGCCTGCGGCACCCTGGCTCGCTGTGGCGCTAGAACCCGCCTTGGAAACGGCAGGTTGTCACGGTATCGCGAACCTCTTTGCTACCAGTATGGGATATCGCACGCAGGTTTTCCTTTGATGTTGTTTATCGGTGCGATAGGCATCGACCCCGCGCTGGAATGTGGTGTCGCGGACCGCGCCGGGATCCCCAGGCCCGCTTCCCGCCCGGAGGGCAACCCGCGCCATCCCGGCAGGCGAAGCGGCCAGCGCGTCCCCCGCCCGGACGATGCGTCGGTGCGACGCCGAACATGGTCCCCGCGCGGGCCCATGCGATCCTCGGGACCGCGGCCGGCGCCGCTGCCAATGGCATGCAAATACCGGCAAATGCACGGAAAAACGCGCATGGGAGGCCGACGTGGCATCAATGCTGCTGTCGTGCCGCGCGCTGCCCGGCTGGTCCCGGACGTGCCCAGTGGCGGCTTCCGGCTTCGTGGTGCGCGCGTCGGCACTTGCAACGGCCTTGATCGCGGTCCGCGACGGGTTCTCCACCGGGCACGGCAGGCTCTGGCACCCGTCGCAGACGATCCGCGACAGCCTTGCCGCCAGGGCACGGGCAGACGCTGCGCACGGGCGAGCGCGGCAGTATCGCCGTGCCGCTGGCATGGGGGAGAAACACTGCGCGTGGACGTGGCTGCCGCCGGCCTGCGGCTGCTCCTGTCGGACGAGCCGCTGGCCGTCGTGCGGCTGCGCCGCAATAGCGCATCCAGCCAGCCGGACGCCGCCGGTCAGCCCGGCGGCTCCCATGAGCGGATCCACGCCCGTGGTGGCGAAGCCCCCGCGCCTGGCTAGCGCGCCGCTGGCTGCTATCACACGCTCGCGCGTGGCGGCTTTGTGGATTGCGGAATCACGCAGTGCTGTTCCTGGGGGGGCGGGGTATGGTGCCAAGGCTTGACGCCGGCCGCATTCGTACCATAAAGTTCGCTTACTAAACGATCGTTCAGCTTAGGGCAGATTCGCCGCCACAGCAAGGCGGCGCACCGCGCAGCGACGAAAAAAACCGCCCGGGGTCCTGCCCGGGCGCAATATCGCAGACTGGAGACAATGCAATGACCAACAAGAAAGCCGTTCTGGTGGTGGGTGCGGGCGACGCTACGGGCGGCGCCATTGCGCGCCGCTTTGCGCGCGAAGGCTATATCGCCTGCGTCACGCGCCGCAATGCCGACAAGCTTGCGCCGCTGGTGGAGCAGATCCGCGCCGAGGGCGGCGAGGCGCACGGCTTTGCCTGCGACGCGCGCAAGGAAGAAGACACCGTGGCGCTGATCGAGCGCATCGAGCGCGAGATCGCGCCGCTGGAGGTGGCGATCTTCAATATCGGCGCCAACGTGCGCTTCTCCATCCTGGAGACCACCTCGCGCGTGTACTTCAAGGTCTGGGAGATGGCCTGCTTCGGCGGCTTCCTGATGGGACGCGAGGCCGCCCGCGTGATGCTGCCGCGCGGCCACGGCTCGATCTTCTTCACCGGCGCCACGGCCAGCCTGCGCGGGCGCGACGGCATGAGCGCCTTCGCCGGCGCCAAGCATGCGCTGCGCGCACTGGCGCAGAGCATGGCGCGCGAACTTGGCCCGAAGAATATCCACGTGGCGCACCTGGTGGTGGACGCCGCCATCGACACCGACTTTATCCGCTCGAACTTCCCCGACCGCTATGCGGCCAAGGACAACGACGGCATCGTCAATCCCGAGCACATCGCCGATACCTACTGGATGCTGCACCAGCAGCCGCGCGACGCCTGGACCCACGAACTGGACATCCGCCCGTGGATGGAGACCTGGTGAGCATCGGCGCAAGAGAATGTCCGCCAGGAAAACCATGAACGGAGACAACAGATGAGCAAGCAGGTCACCTTCTATTTCGATTTCGGCAGCCCCTACTCTTACCTGGCCTACAAGGAGCTGCCGCGCGTGGCGCAGCGCACCGGCGCGCGGATCGACTGGCAGCCCATCCTGCTCGGCGGTGTGTTCAAGGCCACCGGCAACCACAGTCCCGCGGAGATTCCCGCCAAGGGCCGCTGGTCAAACACCGATACCGCGCGCTGGTCGAAGCGCTACGGCGCCAACCTGCAGCAGAATCCGCATTTCCCGATCAACACGCTGGCGCTGATGCGCGCCGCGAAGGGCTACCAGCTGCGCGACGAAGCCGCCTTCCACCGCTATGTGGAGGCCATGTTCGCCGCCATGTGGGAGCAGCAGCGCAACCTCAACGATCCCGCCGAGATCGGCGCGGCGCTGGCGGCGGCCGGCCTCGACCCGCGCGAGGCCTTGAAGATGATCGAGGACCCCGTCGTCAAGGACGCCCTCAAGCAGGCCACCGAGGCGGCAGTGGCGCGCGGCCTGTTCGGTGTGCCGAGCTTTGTCGTCGGCGACGAACTGTTCTGGGGCAACGACCGACTGCTGTTCGTGGAGGAAGCGCTGGGCGCGTGAAGGCACGCCAGCGCCGGCCGCGCGTCAGAACGCGGGCAGGATGGCACCCTTGAACTGCCTGGCCAGGAAGTCGCGCACCTCCTGCGACTGGTACGCCGTCACCAGCGGCTTCACCCATGGCGCAGCAGCGCGGTTGCCATTGGAGGGATCGTTCTGGATGCCGACCTTGGCGCCTTCCGGCAGCGCGTGTTCGCCTAACGATATGCGCGGCATGCACCGTGCGTGGCGGCCAGGTCCGGTAGAATTGCGCTCCCTTCGCGGCACCCTGTACGGCAAGCCATGACGCAAACCCCACCGGCATCGCCTGCCGCACCTGACTACCGGATCCTGTTCGCGTTCAGCGCCGCCGCGGGCACCGTGCTCGAGATCAAGCGCCTTGGCCTGCCCGCCGAGGCGCCGCGCGCGCGCAAATACCAATGGCTGTGGCTGGACGGCGAAAGCCAGCCCATGTGCGTGCGGCCGCTGCGGTTCGTATCGATGCGCGAAGACGAAGGCGCGGCGCTGCCTCACGAGCGCGTCTTCGCCGAAGGCGTGTTGCGCTTCGGCGCGCAAGCGGCTGAACTGATCCTGGCAGGAGAAGGCACGCTGCGCTTGCTAGCGTGCGAGCCGCAGGCGCTTTCGCCGGCGGCGGCGGCGCTGGTGACGCAGTTCGCGGCCCCCGCTTGAGACAGCCCCGGCCGCGCTCACTCGCCCAGGAATTCGGCCAGCACCTCCATGCCTTCCACATGATCGGCCACCACCTTGGCGATCACCGCGATGGGAATGGCCAGCAGCACGCCCCAGGCACCCCATAGCCAGGTAAAGAGCAGCAGCGCCACGAACACCGCCACTGCATTCATCTTCGCCATGCGGCCCGTCATCCAGGTAGTGACCACCGAGCCGATCAGCGTGGCGATCAGCAGCGAGCCGCCGGCCGCCAGCGCGGCCAGGCCGAAGGCACCGCCGGTCTGCATGAAGGCGGCCAGCCCGATGCACACCGCGATCAGCGCCGCGCCGAAATACGGCACCAGGTGCAGCGCCGCCGCGGTCAATGCCCAGGTGCCGGCGTTATCGAGGTGCAGCCACTTCAGCAACAGCCACGTCAGCATGCCCACCATGGCATTGGCGACCAGCAGCATCACCATATAGCCCTGGATCTGGCGGTTGATCTCGTCGAGCATATGCACGCTGATCTTCTTCTGCGAGAGCGTGGTACCGGCCATCTTGACGAACTTGCGCTTGAACATATCGCCCGAGACCAGCATGAAGAAGGCCAGGAACAGCACCACCGCAGCCTGTGCCAACAAGGCGAGGATGCCCATCGATCCGGCCACCAGCATATTCGTCATGGCGTCGCCCGAGCGCTCCACGACGACCTGCGGCGTGCGGGCCGGCGGCGGCTGCCCGGTGCCCGCCAGCACCGTGGCCGCGCGGCGGACCTTCTGCACCATGGAGTCGTCGCCGCTGAGCAGCGCGCCTAGCGAACGCGAAAGCTTGGTGGCCACCTCCGGCAGGCGGTCCACCAGCCCTGCTGCCTGGTCCTGCAGCAGGTAGGCGCAGCACACCACGCCGGAAAGCATGGCCAGCAGCACAAGCGATGCGCCGATCACCCGCGGGATGCGGCGGCGGAACAGGAAGGTAACCAGCGGATCGAGCATATAGGCGATCACGATCGCCAGCACCACCGGGATCACGAAAGCGCTGGCAAGATGAAGCGTATAGAGCGATGCAAGCACGGCCAGGATGACGAGGGCCTGTTCGCCGCGGCCACCTGCAGCCACGGGAGCGGCGGCCGGCCCGGCGAGCGTCTCTGCGGGTGTGGCTGCCGGCGCCTCGGGCGGTGCATTGCCGCTGTCAGGCAGGCCGACGGCTTGCGCCGCCCCGGCTGCCTGCGCCGCTGGCGCGGTGGCGGTGGCCTCGCCAGGCGCAGCGGCGGCGGCGGCCGCGGCATTGGCATCGGCCGCCGATTGGGCCGCCGATTGGGCCGCCGATTGCCGCTGCCTGAGGCGGAGATGGCTGAGCGAAGGCAGGGAAAAGGGCATGGCGACAGGCGTGGTGGCGATGGGAGGGGCTGATGACTGGGGCTGGGCTTGGGCTGATGGCTGGAGCCTTCTTCCCAGCATAGCCCCGCCGGTCCCCATTGCTGTCGGAGAATGCCGCCCGCCCATGTAGGACAAGCTCGTCTTGCCCTTGTACGCGTCATGCACCACATTGAACATTGACTGGAACTTCAAGGGCAAGGCGGCGCTTTGCGCCGGGCCAGGCGCGCCCGCCGCCGCATGCCTGCGCCGCGCCGCTTCCGCACTTTTTGCGGCCCGAACAATCACAGCCCCTTCGCCATGCCCATCCTCGATGCGCGCGCCCGGCTGGTACTGAAGCACCCGGGCGCCTTCATGCTGCGCACGCTGCGGCATTTCCGCGCCAACCAGGGCTTGCTGCTGGCCGGCGCGGTGGCTTACTACGCCCTCCTGTCGATCGTGCCGCTGCTGATCCTGATGGTGATCGCGCTGTCCCACGTGATCGAGCCGCAGGCATTGCTGCGCACCTTGTCGCGCTACCTGGAATGGCTGGTGCCCGGGCAATCGCGCGCGCTGATCGCCGAGCTGGCGAACTTCCTGGACAACCGCGGCGTGATCGGCTGGGTGCTGCTGGCGAGCATGATCTTCTTCAGTTCGCTGGCGTTCACGGTGCTGGAGAACGCCATGTCGGTGATCTTCGAGCACCGCGTGGCAATCCGCCGCCGCCACTTCATGGTGTCCGCGGTGCTGCCCTACTGCTATATCGTCGTGCTCAGCCTCGGCCTGCTGCTGGTGACGGTGGTGTCGGGCTCCCTGCAGGCCTTCGGCCAGCGGCATGTGGAGGTACTGGGGCACGACTGGTCGCTGGACCGCCTCTCGGGCAGCCTGCTGTACCTGCTCGGCCTGGCGGGCGAGATCCTGATGCTGACCTCGATCTACCTGGTGATGCCGGTGGGCCGCCTGTCATTGCGGCATGCGCTGCTCGGCGCCGTGACCGCGGCGGCGCTGTGGGAGATCTCGCGCCACGTGCTGGTGTGGTACTTCACCACGCTGTCGCAGGTCAGCGTGGTGTACGGCTCGCTGGCCACGGCCATCGTGGTGCTGCTCAGCCTGGAGATCGCCGCCACGCTGCTATTGCTTGGCGCGCAGGTGATCGCGGAATTCGAGCGCAGCGGCAACGATGAGCCCTTCCACACCTGAGCGACCTGAGCGGCTACGGCTTAGTGCATGGCTCCGAGCAGCCTGGGCAACGAGGCCGCCAGCAGCGCCACGCCCGAGGCCGTCAGCAGGCTCAGCACGATGCGACGGAAAGCGATCTCGCTGATGCCGATATACAGGCGCGCGCCCAGGATGCTGGGCACCAGCATGGCCGGCCCCACCACCAGGAACATCGGCAGCATGTCGCGCGTGACGATGCCGGTGCCGACGTAGGTCGCCATCGTCACCGCCAGCGTGGCCAGGTTGAAATTCTGGATGATGGCGCGCTGCTCGTCCTTGGGCAGTCCGCGCAGCGTGCACCACAGGGTGGGAATCACGCCGGTGAAACCGCCGATGCCGCCCATGATGCCGCCGGCGGCGCCGATCAGGCCATCGGCCAGCCGTCCGCCGAAGCGGATGCGCGGCAACTGCGCGGACATCAGCATGAGCGGGCACCACACCGCCAGCAAGGCGCCCAGGCAGGCCTTGAAGACATTGGCATTGAGCACCGGCAGGATGGCCACCCCGATGGGAATGCCGACAATACCGCCGGCCACGAAGGGCAGCAGCTGGCGGAGCGAGAAGCTGCGCCGCACCGTGATGGCCGCCACCACCTGCCCGGTGAGCGAGCCGAACACCGCCATGGCCGCCGCCAGGCGCGGCTCGACCGTCCACACCCAGAACGACATGGCCACCATGCCGAAGGCAAAACCGGACAAGCCCTGCACGAAGCCGGCCACGACGGCGCCCAGCGCCACGATCACGAGAGGAAAGTCCATCTGAACCCAGGATAGCGGCGGCGGCCTGGCTTGCCGCGTCGCCGCATGTGCGCTGCGCGCATCGCGCGAAAGCCGCAAACTATGCCGATAATCGGCCCGCTTGTCATCCGTGGCTGTGCATGCCGCAGCGCATCAGGCGCGCCGCCGTGCCCCGGGGCCGCCGGGCGGGCGGCGCGCCCGGATATCGAGCACCTTGGCCCGCGCGGTATCGAAGCGCGCACCCTCGGCCGCCAGCCAGTCTTCCACCATGGCGATATGTGGCGTCTGGCCGTGCGCGCTGACAAAGAAGTAGGACGCCTGCGAGCGGGCATGGATGCCGAACAGGTCGACCAGCCGCCCGGCCTCGATATCCTCCAGCACCAGCGCCGAGCGGCCCATGGCGATGCCCTGCCCCGCCAGTGCCGCCCCCACCGCGAGCTGGGACAGGTTGAAGCGCTGCCCCGCGTCCAGGCCCGTCACCTCGGCCCCGGCCATGCGCAGCCAGTGCAGCCACTCGTCGAACGGCTGCGCGCCGTCCCAGGGGCTGGTGTCGTGCAGCAGCCACGCGCCCTTGAGGTCGCGCGGGGCGCGCAGTTCGGGATGCGCGGCCACGAAGGCGGGGCTGGCCACCGGCAGCAGCCATTCATCGAGGAACAGGCGGGCCTTGAGGTCGTCGTAGCCGCCCAGGTCGAAGCGCACCGCGGCGTCGATGCCGTCGCGCACCATGCGGCCGCGGTCCAGCGCGTGGAACTCGCCATAGACGCGCAGGCCCACCTGCGGATGATCGCGGAAGAAATCGCCCAGGCGCGGGGTCAGCCAGCGCATCGCGAACGACGGCGCGCAGCTCAGCGCGATGGGACCGGACTCGCGCGGCTTGCGCAGCTGCGTGAGCGTGCCCTCGATGGCCTGGAAGGATTCGCGCAGCACGAAGCGCAGCCGGTCGCCCTCGGGCGTGAGCACCAGCGCGCGCGGCGTGCGCAGGAAAAGCGGCCGGTCCAGCCATTGCTCGAGTTGCTTGACCTGCTGGCTGACGGCGCCCTGCGTGACGCAGAGCTCGGCGGCGGCATGGGTGAAGTTGCAATGTCGCGCGGAGGCTTCGAAGCAGCGCAGCCAGCTCAAGACGGAAGACGACAGCAGAGTGCTCACGGGACGGACTCACGGTAAAGCGGCGCGCCCGGCGCACCGGACCGACGACATGCACCCGCATGGGGAACAGATCGCATCGCCATTAGTAATACTGATGCCTGGCTAAATATAAATGGATTGTCACGGCGCCGGCCGGGACCAACAATGAAGCCATTCCGAAACGCAGCAGGCACCCACCTCCATGCATGCATCCGCAGCCGCACCCCAACCACTGTTCTCCGATGCGGGCCTCGCCGGCCTGAGCACCGCCACACCCCTGCTGTGGTGCAATCCCGGCCGCACCGACGCGCCACCGGCGGCGCAGCCCGCAGGCGAGCGCAGCATTAGTCTAGCTGATATCAGGGCGGCACAGGCACGCTTGCGCCGCTTTGCGCCGTTGCTGGCCACGCTGTTCCCAGAGCTGGCGCGGACCGGCGGCACCATCGAATCGCCGCTGCTGGCGGCCCCCGGCATGCAGCAAGCCCTGGGATTGCCGCACGAACTGGGCCGCCTTTGGATCAAGGCCGATCACAGCCTGCCGGTGGCCGGCTCGATCAAGGCGCGCGGCGGCATTCACGAAGTGCTCGAATTTGCCGAGACGCTGGCCCTGGAACACGGCCTGGTCGGCCCCGGCCGCGACGCACCCCCGGATTACCTGGCGCTGGGCGCGCCGGCGGCGCGCGCGCTGTTCGGGCGCTACCAGGTCGCGGTCGGCTCCACCGGCAACCTCGGACTGAGCATCGGCGTGATGGCCTCGGCGCTGGGTTTTCGCGCCGCCGTGCATATGTCGGCCGACGCCAAGGCATGGAAGAAGGCGCGCCTGCGCAGCCGCGGCGTGGAAGTGGTGGAGCATGCCGGCGACTACGAAGAAGCCGTGGCCGCCGGCCGTCGCCAGGCGCAGCATGACCCGTTCACCTACTTCGTCGACGATGAGCGTTCGCTGTCGCTGCTGCTGGGCTACGGCGCCGCGGCGCTGCACCTGCGCGAGCAACTGGCCGCGCGGGACATCCTCGTGGATGCCGCGCACCCGCTCTTCGTCTACCTGCCGTGCGGCGTGGGCGGCGCGCCGGCCGGCATCACCTTCGGCCTGCGCCAGCTGCTTGGCCCGCATGTGCATTGCTTCTTCGCCGAGCCCACGCAATCGCCCTGCTTCCTGGTGCAGATGGCGGCGCAGGACGGTAACCCCTCGGTCTACGATGCCGGCCTCACCAACCTCACCGAGGCTGACGGCCTGGCCGTGCCGCGCGCCTCCGAACTCGCGGCCGGCGTGATGCGGCCGCTGCTGTCCGGCGTCTTCACGGTGGCGGACGACACGCTGTTCCGGCACCTCGCGCTGGCATGGCGCAGCGAAGGCGTGCGCATCGAGCCCTCCGCCGCGGCCGGCTTCAGCGGGCCGCGCATGCTGTGCGAAAGCGAAGCCGGGCGCGCTTACCTGGCCCGGCACCAGCTGGACGCCGTCATGCCGCAAGCCATGCACCTGGTGTGGACCACCGGCGGGCTGTTCGTGCCGCAGGCCGAATACCAGGCCTTCCTCGACAAGGCTGCCGCGCTGGCGCGCCAGGCGCGCTGATTCTGTTCCGATCCACGACAACCCCGACCCGCAGGAGAGCCAGCATGACATCCTTCCAACCCATCAAGCTTGCATGGCTGGCCGCCTGCTGCCTGGCGGTCCCCGCCGGCAGCGCGCTGGCCGATACCTACCCTTCGCGTCCGATCCAGATGGTGATCCCCTTCCCGCCGGGCGGCGCCACCGACGTGATCGGCCGCCTGCTGGCCAAGAAGCTGGGCGACCGGCTGGGCCAGACCGTGGTGATCGACAACCGGCCGGGCGCCGGCACCATCGTCGGCGCCGGCATCGTCGCCAAGGCCGCGCCCGACGGCTACACGCTGCTGGTGAGTTCCGGCACCACGTTTACGGTCAACCCGGCCATCCATCCCAAGCTGCCCTACGATCCGCTCAAGAGCTTCGAGCCGATCGGGCTGACAGGGCGCACCGGGCTGATCCTGCTGGCCAACCGCGACGTACCGGTCAACAACCTCAAGCAACTGGCGGCAGCGGTCAAGGCCGCGCCGGGCAAGTTCTCGTATGGCTCCTTCGGCAGCGGCACCACGGCGCAGTTCGCCGGCGAGATGCTGCTCAACGACCTGGGCATCAAGATGCTGCACGTGCCGTACCGCGGCAGCTCGCCCGCCATGACCGACCTGATCGGCGGGCAGATCCCGTTCTCAGTGGACACCGTGGCGGCCGCGGTGCCGCAGATCCGCGCGGGCAAGGTCAAGGCCATCGCCATCACCACCGCGAAGCGCTCCAGCCTGCTGCCCGAAGTGCCGACCGTGGCGGAAAGCGGCTTCCCCGCCACCGACATGGACACCTGGCTGGCGGTGGTGGCGCCACGCGGACTGCCGCCCGAGGTCAAGGCACGCCTGGAAAAGGCGCTGGCCGATACCATGGCCGACCCGGACACCCGCAAGAAGCTGCTCGACAACGGGTTCGAGCCTGCCTACGGCAATGCGGCCGAAGTGACCGCGCTGATCACGAAGGAGCTGCCGCGCATGCGGGCCATTGCGCAGCGCGCCAATATCCAGGCCGACTGATGGCGCCAAGTGTCGAGGCGGGCGCGGTGACCGGCGCGGCGGCACGCTGGTTTGACAGCGCCCGCCCGCGCGCCACATCATCGCAGGCACGGCCGCCCGCCGGCGGCGCCATGCCAACCGAACGACACCAGACAGGCCTTCCATGACAACTACCGCTTCCGCTTCGCCATCCCCGCAGATGCCTTCGGCCCTGGCCGCCCTGCAGCTCGCGCCGGCCGCCGTGGCCGGGCAGCCGATGACCGCCATCGACACGCCCGCGCTGGTGCTCGACCTGGACGCATTCGAGCGCAACGTGGCGCACATGCAGCAGGCCGCCGACCAGGCGGGCGTGCAGCTGCGCCCGCATGCCAAGGCGCACAAATGCCCGCAGATCGCACTGGCGCAGATCGCGCGCGGCGCGGTCGGCATCTGCTGCCAGAAGGTCAGCGAGGCGCTGCCCTTCGTGCAGGCGGGAGTCAGGGACATCCATGTCAGCAACCAGATCGCCGGGCCCGCCAAGGCCGCGCTGCTGGCGCAGCTGGCCGTGCATGCGCGCATGAGCGTGTGCGTGGACGACGCCCGCCAGGTGCAGGCGCTGGCCGCCGCCGCGGCACAGGCCGGCAGCACCATCGGCGTATTCGTGGAGATCGACGTGGGCCAGGGCCGCTGCGGCGTGTCCGGCGCGCCCGCCGCGCTGCAACTGGCGCAGGCGATCGGCGCGCACGCGCAGCTGGAATTCCGTGGCCTGCAGGCTTATCACGGCGGCATCCAGCATGTGCGTGACTACGCCGCGCGCCGCCAGGCCGCGGCCGATGCCGCCAGGCGCACCGCGGCCGTGGTCGCGGCGCTGGCCGAAGCCGGCGTGACCTGCGCCACGGTCACCGGCGGCGGCAGCGGCAGCGTGGAGTTCGACCTGCACAGCGGCGTCTATACCGAGATCCAGCCCGGCTCGTACATCTTCATGGACGGCGACTATGCCCGTAACAACTACTGCGGGCCGCTGCGCTTCGAGCACAGCCTGTTTATCGCCAGCAGCGTGATGAGCGTGACGGCCGCCGCGGCGCCCGCGCCGGCTACCCCCCGCGTGGTGGTGGATGCCGGGCTGAAATCGATGGCGGTCGATTCCGGGCTGCCGCTGATATGGGGCAGCGACGGGCAAGACTTTGCGCTGGCCTATGTGGCGGCCAACGACGAGCACGGCATCGTGGAAGCGCTGCCCGCGCCGGGCGCGCGCTCGGCGCCGGTGCTGCCGGCACTGGGCAGCCAGGTGCTGCTGGTGCCCGGCCACTGCGATCCCACCCTCAACCTGTACGACGAGATGATCGGCGTGCGCGGCGGCACGGTCGCCTGCCTGTGGCCGGTGGCCGCGCGCGGGCTGAGCCGCTAGCCACGCGGGCTTCAGTCACAACCCCATCCACCATGACCCGGAACGACGGCTTGCCAGCGCAGGCCGCCGTGGCGCTGCGCCGCATGATCGGCAGCAAGGAGATCTCTCCCGTACAGCTGCTGGAGGCGTGCCAGGCGCGGGCCGCCGAACACGCCGTGCTCGGCGGTGCGCGGCCAGCACCACTTTGAGCGCAGCAAACTGATACGGTCTTTTTTCAAGTCGTTGCTTCTGTTATCCACGCCGGCCTGCCGGTAGCATGTTGTCCATGGCATGCGCCGGGCGCGCTCCGCGCCCCGGTTGCGAGCCCAACTCATGGCTTTCGCACATGGACATCCCCGCTTCAGGCCTGCCCGCCCGGGCAGGCTCCCCGCTCGCTTCCGCCCTGCCGTACCAGGGGCCATCTCCCGGCGCTGGCCGCCGCCACGCACAAGCGTCCTTCAACGCGCTCCCGGCGTGGTCTACGCTATCCCTACGCGTTACCGGGTGCGATGGACCAGCCACCCCGGGCAACCACCGCATCACGGAGACCACGCCATGTTCGGCCTGAGCGCGCTCGACCTCGCCCGCATCCAGTTCGGGTTCACCATCTCGTTCCACATCATCTTTCCCGCCATCACCATCGGCATGGCGAGCTACCTGGCGGTGCTGGAGGGCTGCTGGCTGCGCACGAAGGATCCGGTGTATCGCGACCTCTATCACTTCTGGTCCAAGATCTTCGCGGTCAATTTCGGCATGGGCGTGGTGTCCGGCCTGGTGATGGCGTACCAGTTCGGCACCAACTGGAGCTTCTTCTCGGACTTCGCCGGCAGCGTGACCGGCCCGCTGCTCACCTACGAGGTGCTGACCGCGTTCTTCCTCGAAGCCGGCTTCCTCGGCGTGATGCTGTTCGGCTGGAAGAAGGTCGGCCCCGGCCTGCACTTCTTCGCCACCCTGATGGTGGCGCTCGGCACGCTGATCTCGGCGACCTGGATCCTGGCCTCGAACAGCTGGATGCAGACGCCGCAGGGCTACGAGATCATCGACGGCCGCGTGGTGCCGGTGGACTGGCTGCGCGTGATCTTCAACCCGTCCTTCCCCTACCGGCTGGCGCATATGAGCGTGGCGGCATTCCTCGCCACGGCGCTGTTCGTCGGCGCCTCCGCGGCCTGGCACCTGCTGCGCGGCCGCGATAACCCGGCGATACGCAAGATGATGTCGATGGCGATGTGGATGCTGCTGGTGGTGGCACCCGTGCAGGCCGTGATCGGCGACATGCACGGCATCAACACGCTGGCGCATCAGCCTGCCAAGATCGCCGCGCTGGAAGGCCACTGGGAGAACCGTGGCGACGAACCGCTGCCGTTGATCGTGTTCGGCTGGCCCGACATGGCGCGCGAGGAGACCCGCTTCGCGGTGGAGGTCCCGCGCCTGGGCAGCCTGATCCTGACGCACAGCCTGGACGGCCAGATCGCCGGCCTGAAGGAATTCCCGCCGCAGGACCGGCCCAATGCCACCATTTTGTTCTGGAGCTTCCGCGTGATGGTGGGGCTGGGCATGCTGATGATCCTGCTCGGGCTGTGGAGCCTGCTGCTGCGCCGTGGCGAAGCTCTCTACCGCGCGCGCGCCTTCCTGCGCATGGCGCTGTGGATGGGACCGGCCGGGCTGGTGGCCCTCCTGGCAGGCTGGTTCACCACCGAGATCGGGCGCCAGCCCTGGGTGGTCTACGGCGTGATGCGCACCGCCGATGCCGTCTCGCCGCACGGCGCGCCGGAGCTGGCGCTGACGCTGGCCTTGTTCGTCGTGGCCTACTTCTTCGTGTTCGGCGTGGGCATCGCCTACATGATGCGGCTGGTGCGCAAGGGGCCGGTCATGCATGAAGGCGACGACGACGCCGAAGAGAGTCCCCACCCGGCGCGTACGTCGGCCCACACGCCGGCCCGCCCGCTGTCCGCCGTCGACGACCCCGGGGACGTGCCCGGCACGGCCGCCGCATCCACGCATTCCCGGAGCTGACCATGGGCATCGACCTCTCCCTGATCTGGGCCGTCATCATTTTCTTCGGGGTGATGATGTACGTGGTGATGGATGGCTTCGACCTCGGCATCGGCATGCTCTATGCCTTCGTGCCGGACCGCCATGACCGCGATGTGATGATGAATACAGTGGCGCCCGTGTGGGACGGCAACGAGACCTGGCTGGTGCTGGGTGGCGCGGGCCTGCTGGCCGCCTTCCCGCTGGCCTACTCGGTGGTGCTCAGCGCGCTCTACCTGCCGCTGGTCCTGATGCTGCTGGGCCTGATCTTCCGCGGCGTGGCGTTCGAGTTCCGCTTCAAGGCCAACGACCGCGAGCGCCATGTCTGGGACAAGGCGTTCATCTGCGGCTCGCTGGCCGCGGCCTTTTTCCAGGGCGTTGCGCTGGGGGCCTATATCGACGGCATCCGCGTCAGCGGCCGCGCCTTCGCCGGCGGCCCGCTGGACTGGCTGCATCCCTTTCCGCTGTTCTGCGGGCTTGGCGTGGCGGTGGCCTACACGGTGCTGGGCAGCACCTGGCTGATCATGAAGACCGAGGGCGAACTGCACCAGCGCATGCTGCACCTCACCGGCAGACTGGCCTGGGCCTTGCTGGGCGTGATCGCCATCATCAGCATCTGGACCCCGCTTGCCCATGCGCGCATCGCCCAGCGCTGGTTCAGCCTGCCCAACCTGATCTGGTTCGCGCCGGTACCGCTGCTGGTGTTGCTGTGCATGTACCGGCTGGTGCGGTCGCTGGCCGCGGATGCCCACCTCGCGCCCTTCATGTACACGCTGGCCCTGGTCTTCCTGGGCTACAGCGGGCTGGCCATCAGCGTGTGGCCGAATATCGTGCCGCCCGGCATCACGATCTGGGATGCCGCCGCGCCGCCGCAGAGCCAGGGCTTTACGCTGGTGGGGGCGTTGTTCATCATTCCTTTCATCCTGATGTACACGGTGTGGGCGTACTACGTGTTCCGTGGCAAGGTCAAGCACGGAGAGGGGTATCACTGATGGCGGCGCGACGGCGCGGGCACCCGCGGGCGCCGCGCGGCTGGCTGGCGCGGATCGGCTGGATGCTGGCGATCTGGGGGATCAGCGTGGCGGGGCTGGGACTGGTGGCCCTGGCGATCCGCGCGCTGATGCGGCTGGCGGGGATGCACGGATGAGTGCGCCCCGCGCGGCGCGGCGACGCGTCGGCCGAGCGTTCGCTATTGCCGCCGCGGGCGATGCCATGGCAATGGTTGTCCGCGCCTGCCGCGATCCGGCCGGCTGCGGCCGCCAGCGGCGGCGCTTGCGCTAGAAGATGCTCCGGTAGGCAAACAGCGAAGGCACGCCGCCGCTCATGACGAACAGGATCTGCTGGCCTTTGCGATATCGTCCGGCCCTGACGTCATGGACCAGGCCGGCAAACGCTTTGCCGCTGTAGACAGGATCGAGCAAGATGCCCTCTTGCGTGGCGACAAGGCGCAAGGCGTCGACCATGCCTGCGGTGGGCTGGCCATAGCCGGGTCCGAACTGGCTGCCGTCCACGTCCACGGATTCGGCCGCAACGCCGAGCGCCGGATCGAGCAGCGCCAGGGTCTGCCTTGCCTTGGCAAGCGTGTCCTCGCGCGCCTTCTCGAGCGGTGCCAGCACCGAGTAGCCGGCAACGCGCGCTGCCGGACGGCCGCAGGCGATCTCCCCCGCTATCAGCCCGGCCTGCATGCCGCCGCTGCCGTTGGCCACCAGGATGCGATCGAAGGACAGGCCGCGCGTACTGGCTTCGTCGTCGATTTCCACGGCGCATGCCGCGTAGCCCAGGCAGCCGGTCGGGCTGGAGCCGCCCAGCGGGCAGACGTAGACGCGACGCCCTTGCGCGCGCAGCGCCTCGGCGCGCTGGTTGGCATACCCCAGCGCGTCGGAGCCCGCCGGCAGGTCATGCACGCGCGCCCCGAACAGGTCGTCGAGCAGCACGTTCCCGCTATTCACGTAGTCGGCGTCCTCACGCGGGACCAGGCGTGCAAGGATCAGCTCGCATGCCAGCCCCGCCTTTGCCGCGGCCGCGGCGGTCAGCCGTGCGTGGTTCGATTGCCTTCCGCCCACCGTGATGATGGTATCGGCACCGTCCGCCAGTGCCTCCCCGACCAGGTATTCGAGCTTCCTGAGCTTGTTTCCGCCTCCGCCCAGGCCGCCGATATCGTCCCGCTTGACGAAAATATCGGCGCCGCCAAGGTACTGGCTCAGCCGTGGCAGATGCTGGATCGGCGCCACGCCTTCGCGCAGGGTGTAGCGAGGGAAACGGGATAGGTCGATTGCCGTCATGTCTTGCGTCTTGCCCGAAAGAAAGACACCGAGAATAGCGCCAATCCCGACGGCACGCTCGCGCCGGCCTGCGCGACGACGGCGGTGCTCAGCGCACGCGAAAGCGCTTACGCCGACAGGCCGCCATCCACGCCGATGCTCTGCCCGTGGATGAAGCGCCCGGCCGGCGAGGCCAGCAGCACTGCCAGCCCGGCCACATCCCTGGCCTCGCCGATGCGGCGCATGGGAATGCCGGCCGCCAGCCGCGCTTCCTGCTCCGGATTTCCCCACAGCGCCTCGCGCGAGAACTCGGTGCGCACCGGGCCCGGATTGATGGCATTCACATTGATGCCATGCGGGCCAAGTTCCTGCGCCAGGCTGCGCACGGCCTGGTCGGTCGCCCCCTTGGTGATGCTGTAGAGACCCAGCATGGCCGAGCCGCGCTTGGCCGCGATGCTCGACATGAACGTGATGGAGCCGTCGCCGCGCGCGATCATCTGCGGCGCCAGGGCGTTGACCAGCACCAGGTTGCCGCGCACATTGCCGGCCATGGCCTGGTCGAACAGGTCCGGTCCCTGCGTCAGAAGCGAACCCACCTCCGCGCTGGCCGCCGCGTTCAGCACCAGCACATCGACGCGGCCGAAGGCGGCCAGTGCCTGCTCGGCGAAGGCGCGCACGCTGCCGACATCGGCGATGTCGCAAGCGATTCCCCTGGCCTTGAAGCCTTCGGCTTCGAGCGTGGCGGCGACTGCCGCCGCGCCAGCCTGGTCGCGGCCCGACACCACCAGGGCGGCGCCGGAGGCACCGAGCGCGCGGGCCATTTCGAGGCCCATGCCTTTGGTGGAGCCGGTGATGACGGCCACGCGGCCAGTGAGATCGAACAGATTCTGCATGAAATGCCTCCTTGAGGGCGGAAGGATGCTGCGAGCCAGGGCGGCCAGCAGCTTTTTAAATGATGAGCAACATTTATTGAATAAATTATGGGTGTCATATAAAATCCGGTCAAGAAAAAACTTGCCAGGAGAGCGGACATGGCGCGCGCATCACGAGAACAGGCAGAAAAGAACCGCGAAGCGATCGAGGCAGCATCTACAAGGCTGTTCCGCGAGCGCGGACTGAACGGCGTCAGCGTGGCCGAGCTGATGGCCGGGGCCGGCCTGACCCATGGCGGCTTCTATGGACACTTCTCGTCCAAGGACGCGCTGGCGGAGCTGGCGTGCAAGCGCGGCTTCGAAGAATCGGCGCGGCGCTGGGCGGGCCGCATCGGCCGCGGCGGCGACGACAAGCGCGCCATGCGCGCCAACCTGGTTGAACCCTATCTGACGCAGGATCACTGCGCGCACCCCGGCGAGGGCTGCTCTGCGGTAGCGCTGGCCAGCGACGTGGCGCGCGAACCCGCGGACAAGCCGGTGCGGCAGGCCTATATCGACGGCCTCAAGGTCATGGTCGAAGACTGGATGAAGACGGTGGCGCACGATGACCCGGCCGAGCGCCGCAAGCTGGCGCTGGCGCAACTGTCCACGCTGGTGGGCGCGATGACGCTGGCGCGGGCGACGGCCGGCGACGCATTGTCCGACGACATCCTCGCCGCCGCGCACGACATGCTGCTGGGCCCACTCGCACCGTAAGGACAAGCAACGCCCACCCCTCGCTCACAAAACCGAACCGAAACCGAAACCGAAACCCTGCTCCTGGATACTTCATGTTTGCTCAAGCGCTTTCCAGCCGGCTCGACCGGCGCGGCATCCACTACGCCTGGCTGATCGCCGCCATCACCTTCTGCGTGATGCTGACCACATCGGCCGCCCTCGGCCTGCCCGGCGCCTTCCTCAAGCCGCTGACCCGCGAGATGGGCTGGGATACGGACCAGATCTCGTCGATCCTAGCCTTCCGCTTTGCGCTGTTCGGCCTGATGGCGCCGTTCTCGGCCATCCTGATGGAACGCTTCGGGGTGCGCAACGTGGTGTGGGCCGCGCTGGGGCTGATCGCCGGCGGCATGGCGCTGGCCACGGTGGCCACCGAGCTGTGGCAACTCTTTGTCGCCTGGGGCCTGATGCTGGGCGTCGGCTCCGGACTGACCGCGCTGGTGCTGGCGGCGGTGGTGGCGAGCCGCTGGTTCAGCGCGCGGCGCGGGCTGGTGATCGGCGTCCTGACCGCGAGTTCCGCCACCGGGCAACTGGCGTTCCTGCCGGTGGCGGCCTGGCTGATCGAGCATATGGGCTGGCGCACCGCCGTGCTGCCCGTGCTGCTGGCCTGCGCGGTGCTGGCCGTGCTGGTGTTCTGCTTCATGCGCAACCGCCCGGCGGACGTAGGCCTGGCGGCCTTCGGCGAAGTGCCGCAGAAGGTGCCGGCCACGGCGGCCCAGCCGCCGGCGGCTCCCGCGCCGCTGACGCTGCGCGGCCCGTTCGTGGTGCTGCGCGATGCGGCCCGCAGCCAGACCTTCTGGGTCCTCGCCGGCACCTTCTTCATCTGCGGCCTCAGCACCAACGGCCTGATCCAGACGCACTTCATCTCGCTGTGCGCGGACTTCGGCATGAGCGCGGTGCCCGCCGCCGGCGCGCTGGCCATGATGGGCGCCTTCGATTTCGTCGGCACCATCCTGTCGGGCTGGCTGTCGGACCGCTATGACTGCCGCAAGCTGCTCTTCTGGTACTACGGCCTGCGCGGGCTGTCGCTGTTCTGGCTGCCGCACTCCACCTTCACGCTGTACGGCCTGTCGATCTTCGCCATGTTCTACGGCCTGGACTGGATCGCCACGGTGCCGCCCACGGTCAAGCTGGCAGGCTCGGCGTTCGGCAAGGAGCGCGCGCCGATGGTGTTCGGCTGGATCTTCGCCGCCCACCAGGTCGGTGCCGCCACGGCCGCCTTCGGCGCCGGCCTCACGCGCACCCTGCTGCTGACCTATACGCCGGCCCTGTACGCCGCCGGCGCGGCCTGCCTGGTGGCCGCGCTGATGGCGCTGGCGGCCGGACGCAAGACCGCCCGTGCCGGCGGCAAGCCCGCGCAGGCAGCCAACGCCTGATCGCCCGCAGCGCCCGCCGCTCGCGCGGGCGCTGTCCTGTCCCTCTCCTGCCCCACCGCACCGGCCTCACCCGCCTCACCCGCCTCACCCATCCCCCCGCATTTTCCGCTCCGCAGCCACGCCGCCCGGCCCTGGCTGCGCTTCGCGCATGCCTGTTCCATCAGGAATGCGAATAGGCGCATCAGCATTCTTTGCCCGCCTGTCACCCGGCTGACAACCCCTTTTCTTACTCTGCCAACGCGTCACGGGCAGCGTGATTGGCAGCGCCGCCGTTGCGGCGCGCGGCTAGCGAGACAACAGAAAAGAGGGAAGCAGACATGGCATGGAAACAGCAGGCACGCGTGGCGTGCAGCCTGGCCCTGGCGGGCGCGGTAGCAGCATGCGGCGGCGGCAGCGATGCGCCGGCGACCGTTGCCCCGGACCAGGGCAATGCCGGCAACGGCAACGCGGGCGCCACCAGCAAGAAGATCCTGCTGGTCGGCGTGGACGGCGCCACCTACAGCCAGCTGCAGAGCGCGATGATCCAGCGCGGCATGCCCAACCTGGCCACGCTGGCGATCACGCCTTCGTCCACCGGCGGCAGGCTCGGCACCACCACCGAGCAGGCACCGCTGGACGGCCCGGGCTGGGCCACCGTGCTGACCGGCACCTGGCAGGACCGCCACGGCGTGAACGACGACGTGGCGACCCTCGGCGGCCTGAAGGCCCCGACCCTGTTCCAGTACCTGCGCACCGCCAACGCCAGCAGCGCCGGGGCCGCCAGGCAGCGCCTGGGCGTGGCCAGCAGTTCGGCAACCCTGCCGGCACTGCTCAAGGCCGACGCGGCCACCGGCAATATCGATTCGCTACGCGACTGCGCCTACGACGACGGCTGCGTCACGCAGGAAGGCCTGAAGCTGGTGCAGTCGGGCTACGACGTGGTCCTTGCCCAATACGCCGCCCCCGACCTGGCCGCCGCGACGCAAGGCTTCCAGGGCGGCGGCTACGCGAGCGCGCTGGCCGCCTTCGACCAGGCGCTCGGCAAGCTGCTGGCCGCCGTGCAGGCGCGCCGCCAGGCCAACGCCGGCGAAGACTGGCTGGTGGCCGTGACCACCAGCCACGGCCTCGACGCCACCGGCGCCACCACCACGCTGCCCACCGTGGAAAACCGCACCGCCTTCATCGCGCTGAACAAGCCGTTCAACGCAGCGCTGGCCAGCAACCTGCCCGCCGCACCGGCCACCGCCGCCGCGCTCTCGGCGCTGCCGGGCGAGACGGACCTGCTGCCCACGCTGCTGGCCCATGGCGGCGTGGCCATCCCCGCCGCGTCGTACAAGCTCGACGGCTCCGCGCTGACCGGCAGCGCCGGCGCGCGCGCACTGAAATCCACCGTCGGCACCTTCAGCGATTCGCTGGTGCTGTCCTGGCAGAATCCTGCCGCCGCCACCGGCGACATGACGCTGCTGCGCGACGGCGTGCAGATCGCCACCCTGCCCGCCGGCACCACCAGCTACGAGGACAAGACCCTCAACGCGCCAGCCAGCGGTGTCTACCGCTACAACTACACGCTGGTGCGCAATGGTGTGCCCGCCTCCCTGCTGGCGCAGATCAACTACGTCAAGCCGGTCGTGCTGGCCGACACGCTGCGCAACAACCTCGCCGCGTACTACAGCTTCGAGACGCTGCCCGCGGTCGACGCAAAGGGCACCACCACCATCGGCCCGTGGGTGGCCGGCACCGACGGCGGCTCGCCCGGCACCGACAACTTCGGCACCAGGTCGCTGAAGGTCAACTCCAACGTCGACGCCTACGTGCTGAACCAGAGCGGCGCCGATATCGCGCTGTCCCCGCAGTTCACCATCGGCTTCTGGTTCAAGTCCGACTGCACCCAGGGCAACGGCACCGGCGAGCCGATCCTGTCGAACAAGAACTACGTCTCTGGGTCGAACGCCGGCATCGCCATCGGCCTGTTCGGCAGCTGCGAGGTGCGCTTCAACATCGGCAGCGGCGGCAAGCGCGACGACATCCAGGGCATGAAGTTCAGCGCCAGCCAGTGGGCCTACCTGGCCCTGTCGGTCAACGCCACGGCCAAGACCTTCAGCGCCTACATCATCGACCCGGTGATGGGGGTGCAGAAGAAAGAAAACCAGGCCATCGTCAACACCGACGTGACCAGGCTCGGCGGCCTCAACACCAGGCAGTGGGGCATCAATGACGACGCCACCCACGCCTACGTGCCCAACAACGCCGGCTCGCTCAAGGGCGTGATGGAGTTCAACGACCTCGCCATGTGGACGCGCCAGCTCAGCCTGGCCGAGCTGCAGACCATCACCGGCTCGCGCCAGCCCCTGTCCACGCTCAACCCCTGATTCCCCACGAGAGCAAACGTGACCATGAAGCCTTCGATCTCGATTCACGCACTGCCCGCATGGCTGGCGGCGCTGGCGCTGTGCGCCGTGCTGAGCGCCTGCGGCGGCGACGCCGGCGACAACAACGCAGCCCAGCCTCCCGCCAAGCCGGCCGAGCCCGGCGCACAACCGGCGGTGACGCCGCAACTGCGCTGCGCGCCCTGATGGATGGGCAGGCCCGGCACCGCGCCGGGCAACGTCCGCACCAACCGACCAGCCGAACAGCCTAGCCAGAACCAATCAAGATGAGCCTTCACAGCAGACGCAACTTCCTCAAGATGGCCGGTGGCGCCTCCGCCGCCGCGGCGCTGGCCGCCTTCCCGCCGTCGATCCGCCGCGCCCTGGCGATTCCGGCCAACAACGCCACCGGCAGCATCCGCGATGTGGAGCACGTGGTGATCCTGATGCAGGAAAACCGCTCCTTCGACAATTACTTCGGCACGCTCAGGGGCGTGCGCGGCTTCGGCGACCGTTTCCCGATCCCGCTGGCCGGCGGCCTCAACGTCTGGCAGCAGACCTTTACCAACCGCATCGTGCAGCCGTATCACCTGGACAGCGCCACGGGCAACGCCCAGCGCGTGAGCGGCACTCCGCACAGCTACCCCGACGCGCAGAACGCCTGGGACCTGGGCCGCATGAACAAGTGGCCCACCTACAAGCAGACCCAGTCGATGGGCTACTACACCGAGGCCGAGCTGGACTTCCAGTTTGCCCTGGCGAACGCCTTCACGCTGTGCGACGCGTATCACTGCGGATTCCACGGCGGCACCAACACCAACCGCCTGTTCCACTGGACCGGGACCAACGACCCCACCGGCGCCAACGGCGGGCCGGTGATCGACAACAGCGGCGACTCCATGGGCGCCTCCACCGGCGGCTACCGCTGGACCACCTATCCGGAACGCCTGCAGGCCGCCGGCGTGAGCTGGAAGGTCTACCAGAACATGCCGGACAACTTCACCGACAATCCGCTGGCCGGCTTCGTGCAGTACCGCAAGGCCAACGAAGCGCGTGGCAATGCTTCCAGCGGCAGTCCCTACCCGGCCTATACCGTCGCCGACGAAGCCATCAACCCGCTCATCAAGGGCATCGGCAACACCATGCCGGACAACGGCTTCCTGCAGGCGCTCAAGGACGACATCGCCGCCGGCGGCCTGCCGCAGGTCTCGTGGATCGTGGCCCCGGCCAACTACTCCGAGCACCCCGGGCCTTCGAGCCCCGTGCAGGGCGCCTGGTACACGCAGGAAGTGCTCAACGCGCTCACCGCCAATCCGGACATCTGGAGCAAGACCGTCCTGCTGATCAACTTCGACGAGAACGACGGCTTCTTCGACCACGTGCCGCCGCCATGCGCGCCGGCCTACGACGCCAGCGGCGTGCTGGCCGGCAAGTCCACCGTTTCCACCGACGGCGAGTACCACACCGACAAGCATCCCTACGGCCCCGGCCCGCGCGTGCCGATGTACGTGGTGTCGCCCTGGAGCCGCGGCGGCTGGGTCAACTCGCAGGTGTTCGACCACACCTCGGTGCTGCGCTTCATGGAGGCGCGCTTCGGCGTCGCCGAAACCAATATCAGCGCCTACCGCCGCGCCATCTGTGGCGACCTGAGCTCCGCCTTCAACTTCGTCAGCCCCAACAGCGCGGCCCTGCCGGGCATGCCCAGCCGCACCAAGACCGCCGCCGATGCCGTGCGCACCGCACAGGAGGCCAAGGCGCAGGTGCCGCTGCCCACCGAGAGCGCGCAGGCCGCTGCGCCCGCCACCCAGCAAGCCGGCCAGCGCCCGTCCCGCGCGCTGCCGTACGAGCTGCACGTGAGCGGGCGCGAGGATCCGGGCTCGCGCGTCATGTGGCTGCTGTTCAGCAACACCGGCAACGCCGCCGCCGTGTTCCATGTGTACGACCGCCTGCACCTGGACCGCGTGCCCCGCCGCTACGTGGTGGAGCCCAGCAAGGAACTGCACGATAGCTGGGACGCCTACGCCGCCGACAATGGCAAGTACGATCTGTGGGTGCTCGGCCCGAACGGCTTCCACCGCAGCTTCCAGGGCGACGTCAGCGCCGTGGCGGCGGCCGGCGGCACCGCGCCGGAAATCCGCGTGTGCTACGACGTCGCCAATGCCGCGGTCTACCTGACCATGATCAATACCGGCCCCGCGCCCTGCACCTTCACCGTCACACCCAAGGCCTACCGCACCGACGGGCCCTGGAGCTTCGACATCCCCGCCGGCAAGCAGCTCGACCAGCACTGGCCGCTGGGCCTGCAGGACAACTGGTACGACTTCGCCGTCACGGTGCCGCAGGGCGGTTTCCAGCGCCGCTTCGCCGGGCGCGTGGAAACCGGCGCGGACGGCAAGTCCGATCCCGCCCTGGGCAAGTAGGCGCGGGGAGTGGCCCCGGGCCTGGCCGCCCGGCCCCGCGTGCAGCGCCGCCGCCCCCGTGGCGGCGCTGCGCGGAACTGTCACAAAGCGCCGCTAGACTGGCGCGCTTGCTTCCTTCCCCCGGATTCCCATGCTCGGCGACCTGCTGACGACGTTTTATGAAGTGGCGCGCCAGGGCAGCATCACCACCGCCGCCAAGCAGCTGCGCGTGAGCCAGCCCACCGTCACCGGCCGCATCCGGCAGCTGGAAGAAAGCTACGGCGTGGAGCTGTTCTACCGCCGCGGCGGCCGGGTCGACCTCAGCGATGTCGGCGTGGCCCTCATGCCCGTGGTGGAACAGCTGATGCAGCACGAGGGCAGCGCGGATTTCCTGCTGCGCAACGCCGGCAACCTGCACCTGGGCAAGCTGCGCGTGGGCGCTACCGGCCCCTACTACATCCTGCCCAGCGTGGCCGCGTTCCGGGAACGCTACCCGGCCATCGGGATCAGCCTCGACATCGGCAACTCGCAACAGATGCTGGACGCGCTGTTCGAGTACCGCATCGACGTCGCGGTCTCGTCGCACGCCGTCGACGACGATCGCCTGGCCCGCATCACCCTGGCGTCCGATCCCATGGTGCTGGTGGTCGACCCCGGCCACCCGCTGGCGCGCGCGCCCAGCGTCACCCTCGCCCAGATCTCCGGCTGCCACCTGCTGATCCGCGAACATGGCTCGATGACCCGCAAGGCGGTCGAGACGGCGCTGGAAGATGCCGGGCTGAAGCTGCCGTCGAGCACCGTGATCGGCAGCCGCGAGGCCATCTACGAAGCCATCCGCCAGGGCCTGGGAACGAGCGTGGTGCCGCTCGGCGAAGTCCCGCGCGATGCCGGGCTGTGCGTGGTACCGTTCGCCAGCCACCCGCCGGTACTGCACGAGTACCTGTACTGTCTCCAGGGCCGCACGCATACCCGCCTGATCGGCGCCTTCCTCGAATGCCTCGCCCCCCGCGCAGCCGCCTAGGCGAGCGCTTTCCCGCGGCGGCGGAAATTCGCCGATAACGGTATCGGAATTCTTGCGCCGCGCATCACGCGCGGGTCACCGCGCCTGCCCATCCTGTGCGGTTTTCCGACCGGAGACGGCGCATGCCCCGCCTTGCCTTGTTTGACCTCGACCACACCCTGCTACCGCTGGACAGCGAATACGAATGGGCTCGCTACCTGGTGGCGGCCGGCGCCGCCGACGCGCGCGAAGTCGAAGCCAACAACGCGCTGTGGCTGGCCGAGTACAGCGCGGGGCGACTCGACTTCCGGCGCCATGCCGCCTTTGCCCTCGGCCTGCTGGCACGCCATCCGCGCGCGCGCCTGGAGGCGCTGCGCGCGAGCTTCATGCGCGAGGTGATCGTGCCTGCCATCCGCCCGCCAGCCCGCGCGCTGCTGGCCCGTCACCGCGATGCCGGCGACCTGTGCTGCATCGTCACGGCGACGTGCCGGTTCGTCACCGAGCCGATTGCGGCGGCGCTGGGGGTGGAGCACCTGGTGGCCGTGGAGGCCGCGTGCGACGCGCGCGGCGGGTTCACCGGCGCCGTCGCCGGCGTGCCGAGCTTCGGCGCGGGCAAGATCGAGCGGGTTGCGCAGTGGCTGGCTTCGCTGGGCTTGCGGTGGGACCGGTTCGAGCGCACCGCGTTCTATAGCGATTCCCGCAACGACATTCCGCTGCTCGAGGCGGTGAGCCATCCCGTGGCGACCAATCCGGATGCCGCGCTTGGCGCCTTGGCGACGGCGCGGGGGTGGACGATACTAGAACTGTTCGCACCCGGGATGGCCGGGTAGGCGCCCGCGCACCGGCACGGTCCGTGCCTCGGAGTCAGATTCGAAGCCGGATTCGAAGCCGGTGCACGGACAACCTCATCCGCCGTCACGGGGATTTCACATTGGCGGCCGATGATGGGCGCAACCCCGTCTGCCTGGACCGCGCCCCCGGATCTGCCCTCGCCCATGCCCCTGCCCGCCGCCGACGGTTTCGCTGAAATGCGGCAACTGGAAGCCCTGCTCGAAACCGGCGCGCATCGCCTGGACGCCCGCTGCGTCGGCGAGGTCAGCGCAGGCGCACAGCGCTTCCCCCTCTACACCGCCAGCATCGGCTCGGACGACCCGCGCGCACCCGCCATCGGGTTCTTTGCCGGCATCCACGGCCTGGAGCGTATCGGCACCCACCTGCTGCTCGACTACATGCGCATGCTGCTGTGGCGGCTGGAGTGGGACGAGTTGCTCGAGCGGCAACTGCAATCGGTGCGGCTGCTTTTCATGCCCATCGTCAACCCGGGCGGCATGTGGGCGTCCACGCGCGCCAACCCCAACGGCGTCGACCTGATGCGCAACGCGCCGCAGGACGCCGTTGGCCGCGTGCCGCCGCTGGCCGGCGGACAGCGGCTGGGCCCGTGGCTGCCGTGGTATCGCGGCAGGCTGGGAGCACCGATGGAGCTGGAAAGCACGGCCATGCTGCGCGTGGTCTCCGAGCAATTGCAGCAACGCCCCCTGAGCTTCGCGCTGGACTGCCACTCCGGCTACGGCTGGGGCGACAGTATCTGGTTTCCGTACGCGCGCACGGCCGCGCCGATGGCGCACCTGCCCGAAATGTTCGCGCTCAAGACGATGTTCGAGCAGGCGCATCCGCACCACGGCTATGCGTTCGAGCCGCAGAGCAACCAGTACCTGCTGCATGGCGACCTGTGGGACTGGGCCTACGACCATACGCCGCCGGCCAACATCTTCCTGCCGATGACGCTCGAGCTGGGTTCCTGGCTGTGGATCAAGAAGAATCCGCGGCAGCTGTTCTCGCGCCATGGCTTCTTCAATCCGGTCAAGGCGCACCGCACCGAGCGCGTGCTGCGCCGTCACGCCAACCTGCTCGACTTCCTCGGGCGCGTGGCCTACGCGCCCGAGCGCTGGCTGCCGCGCGGCGAGCGGCGCGCGCAATTGCTGGCGCAGGCCACGGCGCAATGGCAGGGCGGCCGGCTCCGATGAACGCCCGGCTCAACGAATGGATCCTGCTGCGCGGGCTCACGCGCGAAGCGCGCCACTGGGGGGCGCTGCCCGCCGCGCTGCGGGCGCGTTGCGGCATCACGCGCCTGACCCTGCTGGACCTGCCCGGCAACGGCACGGAGGCGGCACGGCGCGCACCACCGAGCGTGGCGGCGATGGTCGAGCACATGCGCGCCAGCGCGCGCCGGCAGGCCCTGGCGCCGCCCTACCGCGTGCTGGCGATGTCGCTGGGCGCCATGGTGGCGGCGGAATGGGCGCGGCGCTACCCGCAGGAGATCGGCGCGCTGGTGCTGGTCAACACCAGCATGCGGCCGTTTGGCAGCGTGGCGCAGCGCCTGCGCCCGCGCAACTGGGCGGCGCTGGCCGGCATGGCGCTGCGCTGGCAGGACGGCCCCTATTGCGAGCGCACCATCCATCGCCTCACCTGCAATACCAGGGCCGCCCTGGCTGCCGACGTGGCGGCATGGAGCGCGATCCGCGCGAGCGCGCCGGTGAGCCGAGGCAATGCGCTGCGCCAGCTATGGGCCGCGGCGCGCTACCGCGCCGCGGCGGCGGCGCCGCGCTGCCCCACGCTGGTGGTGTCCTCGGCGGCCGACCGCCTGGTCGATCCGGAGTGCTCGGCCCGCCTGGCGGCGGCATGGGCCGTGGCACACCGCAGGCACGCGTGGGCCGGCCACGACCTGCCGCACGACGACCCGGCCTGGCTGGCCGCCACCGTGGCGCACTGGATGCGCGAGCCCGGGGCAAGCTAGCCCGGCTCTCCCGCGCGCGAGGCGCAGGCCGCGTGGCTGGGATGCTGCTGCAGCAGGCGGCGCACCACGCCGTTGGTCCAGCCGAAGCCGTCCTGCAGGAGATACTCGCCGCCGCCACCGCCCACGGCCCCATGCGGCGCATGCCGCAATGCGTATTTCTCCACCAGCTTGTACTCGCGGCGATAGAGGCTGGCCACGGTATGCAGCCAGCGGTGCGCGATCTCGCGCGCGAGCGCACGCTGGCCGTGGCGCGCAAACCCGCCGATGGCCAGCCATTGCAGCGGCGCCCAGCCATTCGGCTGGTCCCACTGCTCGCCGCTGATGCGCTCGGTGGTGGCCATGCCGCCGGGTTGCAGCAGGCGCGCGGTCACGGTGCGTGCGAGCCGCGCCGCCTGCGCGGGGCTGGCGGCATCCACGTAGAGCGGCATCACGGTGGCCGCCGTGAGGTTGGCGCGGGGCTGGTGGCGCTGCCAGTCGAAATCGAACCAGGCACCTTCGGCCTCGTTCCACATCAGGTGGTCGATGGCATGCCGCCGCGCCTGCACGCGTGCCAGGAAGTCCGGCGCGTCCGCCTCGCCCGCGGCTGCCGCCAGCTCGGCCAGCTTCGTCTCCAGCTTGTACAGCAGGCTGTTGAGATCGACCGGCAGGATGGCCGTGGTCCGTATCGTTTCCAGGCCGCCGCCGGGCTCCTGCCAGCGCGAGCTGAAGTCCCAGCCCGATTCCGCCGCGGCGCGCAGGTCGCGGTAGACCTCGGGCGCGGGGCGCGACGAGGCGGCGGCCGTGCCGATATCCTCGATAAAGGCTTCTTCGCGCGGCGTATCGCGCTCGTCCCAGTAGCGGTTGAGCAGGCTGCCGTCCGCGAGCCTGACCACGCGCCGGCAAGCCTGTCCCGGCGCCAGGTGCTCGGCGCCGCGCATCCAGAACGCATACTCCTTGCGAAGCTGCGGCAGGTAGGCCAGCTCGGGCTTCACGCCGTGGTCATCGAACAGCTCCACCATCAACGCGAACACGGGCGGCTGCGAGCGGCTGAGGTAGTAGGTCCGCGTGCCGTTGGGAATCACGCCATAGGTATCGAGCAGGTAGGAGAAATTGTCTGCCATGCCATGCAGCAGGCTGGCGTCGCCGCTGACGGTCAGGCCCAGCATGGTGAAGTAGGAGTCCCAGTAATAGAGTTCGGTAAAGCGCCCTCCCGGCACCACGTAGGCATTGGGCAGCGGCAGCAGCGAGCATTGCGGCGGGTGCTCCGCCGGATGGCGCGTGAGCACCGGCCACAGAGCGTCGATATGGTCGCCCAGGGTCTGGTGGGGATCGGAGACATAACGGCTGCGCGGCACTTCCTGCAGCGTGAAATGCGCCTGCACGAAGCCCGCGAGGTCGAATCCGGCAGCGCCCGCGCTGGCCCGGTATGCGGTCAGGATCGATTCCGGGTCCTGGCGCGGGATGGCATCGGTGAAGGTCTTGCTGTCGCTGAAGACGCGGGCCATCTGCACCGCGACGAACAGTTCCTGGTAGCGGTCGGCGGGCGTGAGCGGATCAGCGTGCGCGCATCCGGGCAGCCGATGGGGAGAGACATGGTGGCCGCCGCTGCGATCGCCCACCTCGCGCACCGGTCCCGGGTGCGGGGACCCTGCCTCGGGGCCCGGTGGCTGGCATGCGGCGACGCGGGGCAGGTCCTTCATGACGGGCTTGAGCCGCCATGGCCGCCATCGCCGCCATCGTCGCCATCGGCTTCGATGACGCCGCCGATGCCCGCCTGGATGCGGGTGATCCGTGCTGGCACTGCCGCTCCCTGTTCTGGTCCGGGCGGCGGCCAGGGCGGCCGCCGATAAGGGATCAGAGTGCGGCCCGGCAGGCGAGTTCCGCGCGCTTCCCGGGCGAGATGGGGTTCGCCGCGCGCCCGCGCGCCTCGTGCGTCACCCTGGCGATCGGGAGCGGGGGTCTGCCTGCGCCTGCGGCGCCACGAGCACGGCATGGTCGCGGCGGAACAGCGCGAGCGGTTGCGGGCGGCCGAGCAGATAGCCCTGCGCTTCGTCGCAGCCTTCGGCTTGCAGCAGCTTGAGCTGCTCGGCGGTCTCCACGCCTTCGGCCAGCACCGGGATGGCCAGGCTCTGGCCAAGCGCCAGGATGGCGCGGATGATGGCCTTGGCCTGCTGGTTCCCGGCGATCTCGGCGATAAACCTGCGGTCCAGCTTGATCTTGTCGAACGGGAAAGAACGCAGGGTATCCAGCGAGGAATTGCCGGTGCCGAAATCGTCGATGGCGATGCTGACGCCCAGCGCCTTGATGCCGCGCAGGATGTCCAGCGCGCGCTCCCTGTCGCCGGTGATGGTGGATTCGGTGATCTCGAGTTCGAGCCGGCCGGCTTGCAGTCCGGTTTCCTCCAGGAGGCGCGCCACCAGCGTCACCAGGTTGCCGTGGGTGATCTGCACCGGCGACAGGTTGACCGAGATCTTGCGCGGCAAGGTCCATCGCGCGGCCTCGCTGCAGGCGGTGCGCAGCACCCACTCGCCGATCGGCAGGATGGCGCCGCACGCCTCGGCCAGCGGCATGAAACTGTCGGGCGGGATCAGGCCGCGCTCGGGATGCTCCCAGCGCAGCAGTACCTCGCAGCCGATCGCCTCGCCGCTGGCAATCGCGGTCTGCACCTGGTAGTCGAGCACGAACTGGTTGGCGGCGATGGCCATCCACAGCTCGCCGGCCAGCGCGCGGCGTTCGCGCTCCGTCTCATCCATGCGGCGTTCGTAGAAGCAGATCGATTCCGACAGGCTGCCCTTGGCGCGGCGCATGGCCAGGCCGGCATTGCCGACCAGCTGGTCGCGGTGCGTGCCGTCGCCGGGATAGATCGCGATGCCGATGCTGGCGCTGGTGGTGAGGTCGTAGCCATCGAGCCGCACCGGCTCGCTCAGGCAGGTCACCAGGCGCGCGGTGAAATCGCTCAGTTCGGTTTGCCGCGTGAAACGCTTGACGGCCATGAACTCGTCGCCGTCGATGCGGGCGATGAACTCGCCCGGCTGCATCTGGGCGGCAATACGCGCGGCAAGCGTGCGCAGCACGGTATCACCCGCGGCGCGGCCGTGCAGGTCGTTGACCTCCTTGAAGCGGTCCAGGTCGATGCCCAGCGTGGCCACCTGGCAGCCCTGCAGGTGCGCGCGCTGTAGCTCATCGTCCAGGTAGGCATCGAGGAAGCTGCGGTTTGGCAGCCCGGTCAAGCCGTCGTGACGCGCCAGGTGGTGGATCTTGGCCTCGATACGGCGTTGCTCGGTGACATCCTCGCAGGTGGTCACCCACGCCCCGTCGGGCATGGCGCTGTGCGACAGCGCGATGGCGCGCCCGTCAGGCAGCGCTTCCACGCTGCGCCAGTTCTTGTGGCGGCGCAGGATATCGCGGTGGCGTTCCGACAACGACTGCGCATACTGCTCGGCACGGGCTTCGGGCTGCCCCGCTTCGGCGGCGTGGTCGCGGCCGGTCCGGCCCGCCAGGGCGCCGGGCGCCGCGGCCTCCCGCGCGCGCGCGCCGGCCATGGCGCGGCAGACTTCGAGAAAATCCGTGCCCGGCTCCAGCCCCTTGGCGGCAGCGCCGAAGATCTCCTCCATGCGCCCGTTGGCCAGGACCAGCCTGCCGTCCGGATCGAACATGCAAAGGCCTTGCGACATGTTCTCGAGCGCCAGGTCCAGCTTGCGCGCGACCGCGGCGGTGCGCTCGGCATCGGCCTTCTGCTGCGTGATGTCGCGCGTGATCTTGGCGTAGCCGAGCAGCCTGCCGGTGCGGTCGTGGATGGGGGTGACCAGCACGTGCGCCCAGAAACGGGTACCGTCCTTGCGCACGCGCCAGCCGCCGGCGGCCTCGAAGCGGCCCAGCTCGCGCGCCTGCCGCAGCGCCTGCTCGGGGTGCCCGGCGGCACGGTCTTCGGGCGTGTAGAAACACGAGAAATGCTTGCCCAGGATCTCGTCGCGCGTATATCCCTTGGCCCGCTGCGCACCCGCATTCCAGCTGCTCACGCTTCCCGACGGATCGAGCGCGTAGATCGCGTAGTCGGTCACGCCCAGGATCAGCAAGCGAAAGAGTTCGGTCTCGGCTGGCGGACCTTGGATATGCGGCATGGATGGTGTCGGCCTTGTTTTATATGCCGCCCGGCCACGCGCTCATCCCTGTCGGGAGAGCCCCTTGCGCGCGCAGGCGTGCAGACGCGCCAGCGCTACTTTGCGCTGGAACGTCTACCGCTATAACGGCAACGGGGCGCTGAAATTTACCCTTGGCCGGGCCACGCCTTTTCGGATAACGAGGAAGACCCTCGGAGGCTAGGAGGCGGCCGGATACGCAATGGATGCGCAATCGGTTCGCGGCGCGAAAAACAAGCCGCAAAAAAATTCGGCGTGCCGGTAGGGGCACGCCGTCGGGCTGCAACGCGCCAGCGCTGCGATGGTACGACTACAACTGTCGTCAATTCTGTCAGGCGGGGAGCGTCTGTGCCGCCAGGGTGGCCATCGAGCCACTGGCAACGCAGACCAGGACCCAGCCTGCCAGCAGACGGAAACTCTGCCAACGGCTCATGATGCGCTCCTGGTATCCGCGCGCCGCCAATGCGGCGCGACGGGGTGAATCGATGATGATGGCAAGCCACGCCGGGCACGCTTGCGGGGCTCGCCATCAACTGCCTCAGGCGAGGGCGCCGTCGGTGTAGGGATCGGCACGGCCGCTGCGGGCGCCGTCGTAGAACGGATTGCGCTTGTCATTGCCGCGCGCGCCGTCCGTGTACGGGTCGAAGCTGCGGGCCGGGGCGGACGAAACGCCGCTGTGATCCAGGCCGGCTACCGTGCGATAGCCATCGGTGTACGGGTCGGTCTTGCCGACGCGGGCGCCATCCGTGTACGGGTCAACGCTGCGGGCCGGGGTCGACGAGACGCCGCTGCGGTCCAGGCCGGCGATGCGGGCACCATCGGTGAAGACGTCGAACTTGCCGATGCGGGCACCGTCGGTGAACGGATCAGCCTTGCCGGCACGCGCGCCTTCGCTGAAGGAATCGAACTTGCCGGTACGGGCGCCGTCGGTGTAGGCATCCCGCGCGCGGTAGTTGTAACCGTACTTGTCGGCGGGGACGGTACCGGCTTGCGCGGCGCCCGCGGCGAAAGCTGCGGCCAGGGTGGCGGCGGTGAGCAGGGACTTGGCAAGAAGCTTGGCGTTCATGATGTTCTCCAATCGAAGCGTGGGTCCGGGGGTCTGCACTGGCCGCGGGGACCTGGATTTGTTAAGGATGTCCTCTTTTTTGCTTTACCTACCACTAGGTAGAGAAACGGGGCAAAAAAAATGACTTCCGTCTTTGTTGCTGTTTGCTGCACTGGAACCGGTGCGGTGTGGGCTTTGCTTTCCTGCCCTTGCCGCATCGCTGCATCCATGGACCCAATAATATCTACCTGTAGATAGATAGTCAAGGGTTTTTACCTATCGTTCTACAAGATTCTTATAAGGTAGTGCAAGCACCACCCCGCAAGCCCGACCCGGATACGCCACGCAGCCCGGAGCCGGCCCGCGTGACACCGTTGCCCGGTCAGCGTAGCAACGGCGCGGCCACGGCCAGCGGCTTGCAGCAGGCTTGGCTGGCACAAGCTGCATCGCCGCGCGGCGCCCGGCAGGTGCGCGCCGACAGACATCGAAAGGACGGGGATTGCCGCAGCGCGGGATCGCGTGCAAACTCCCCGAGGCCGCGCGGCGGTGCCACCCGCGCGCGTAGTAGCTGCAGCACTCGCATCCATCCGCACCTGCCTTTCGGCGCGGTGCACTCGGGGAGCCAAAGATGAGCGCAGAGAATGCCGGCGGCAATATCGCCGCGAGCGGGCCGCAGCTGATGTCCCCGTCTGATCCTCCCGCCGAAGCGGAAACCGCGCCCGCGGCGTTCTCTCCGCTGGAAACGCGCCGCCACCAGATGTATCCGCAACTGGCCGCAGCCGAGATCGCGCGGCTCCATCGTTTCGGCACGGTGCGGAAATGGCGTGCCGGCGAATTCCTGTTCCGCCAGGGCGACGCGGGCCACGGCATGCTGGTGCTGCTGTGCGGGTGCGTGCGCGTGTCCCAGCGCGACGCGCTGGAGCGCACCTCCCTGATCGGCGAACACGGTGCCGGCCATTTCCTCGCGGAGGTCGGGCAGCTGGCCGGCGAACCCGCGCTGGTCGACGCCGAGGCGATCGATGATGTCGAAGCCATCGCGATTCCTCCCGAGCGGCTGCGTGCCCTGCTGGTGGCCGAGGCCGAGCTGGGCGAGCGCATCATGCGTGCGCTGATCCTGCGGCGCGTGGGCCTGATCGAACGCGGCAAGGGCCTGACCCTGCTGGGCCGCGGCAGCGAGCCGAAGGTCCTGCACCTGCAAGCCTTCCTGCGCCGCAACGGCTATCCACATACGGTGGTCGACGCCGATACCGATCCCGATGCCAGCGCCCTGCTCGAATTCAGCGCCGCCGTGCCCGGCGACTTTCCGCTGGTGATCTGTCCGGGCGGCCGGGTGCTGCGCGCTCCGGATACCGGCCAGCTTGCCAGCTGCCTCGGACTGCTGCCCGAATTCGATCCAGACCATATCTACGACGTGATCGTCGTCGGCGCCGGCCCAGCCGGGCTGGCGACCGCGGTGTATGCCGCATCGGAAGGGCTGTCCGTGGCGGTGTTCGACGCCCTCTTCCCGGGCGGCCAGGCCGGCGCCAGTTCGCGCATCGAGAACTATCTCGGCTTTCCCACCGGCATTTCCGGACAGGCGCTGGCCGGACGCGCGTTCGTGCAGGCGCAGAAATTCGGTGCGCACGTTGCGATCCCGCTACAGGTAGCGGCGCTGCATTGCGGAGAACATCCGCAGCGCATCGAACTGTGCGACGGACGCAAGATCCCGACGCGCACGGTGGTCATCGCCAGCGGCGCGGCCTATCGCCACCCGCCCATCGCATCGCTCGAACGCTTCGAAGGCCGCGGCGTCTACTATTGGGCCTCGCCGGTGGAAGCACGCCTGTGCAGTGGCGAAGAGGTGATGCTGGTCGGTGGCGGCAATTCCGCCGGGCAGGCAGCGGTCTTCCTCGCCGCGCATGCAAAGTGGGTGCATATCCTGATCCGCGGGCAAGGCCTGGAGGCCAGCATGTCGCGCTACCTGATCGAGCGCATCGCGGCCCAGCCCAATATCGAGCTGCATACGGGCACCGAGATTACGGCCCTGGCCGGAGAGGAGCACCTGGCCAGCGTCAGCTACCGCAAGCGCGATTCGGACCGCATCACCGAAGTGCCGATCCGCAACCTGTTCCTGTTCACCGGCGCCGATCCGAACACGGCATGGCTGCGCACGTGCAATGTGCGCGTGGACGGGAAGGGATTCGTCCTGACCGGCACCGACACGCCGCATGAAGGGATGGGCCCTGCCTCGGCGCTGGAGACCAGCGTGCCGGGAGTGTTCGCGATCGGTGATGTACGCTCTAACTCCACCAAGCGCGTGGCCGCCGCGGTGGGCGAAGGCGCGGCCGTGGTGGCGCAGATCCACGCCTACCTTGCAAAGCTGGAGCAGCCGGAGCCGGGCACGCTGGCGATGTAGGCCGCAGCGGCCGGGGCCGCGCCGGTGAGCCCATCGCCGGCCAACAAATCTACCCCAGCCGCAAGTCGTCCGCAATCGACCGTGTGGACGGCATGCGACAAAACCTAAAGTGCGCATTTCTTGACTATATTGGAAGCAATGGCAGGCGCTTCAATTCGAGGCCGTTTTTTGGGAGGTATGCCATGCGTTCACTTGCAGATATGTTTAGTCCGCCCACCCCGGAGAAAATCGCAGCAAGGGAATTGCAGCAAATGCGGCTAACGTTGTTCCAGGCCGAGCGTCGACTGCTGGAAGCGCAGATGCAGGTCGACTACTACCGCGACCTCGTCGCGTTCCTCGAAGATGTGTCCGCCACCGGCGTCGAAAACGTGGTGGACAAGCGGCGTGCTCCCCCCAGCGCGGAGCACGCGCAAGGCCCGCGCAGCGCGCCGGGTCTCGTCACCATACCCGCGGTGCCCTCCGCCGCCTGACACGCAAGGCGCGCCGTGTCTTGCCGTGGTACAGGCGCGCGCCGTCCGGCGCGCGGCTGTGTCGCGTGCCGCCATGAGATACTGTCCGCCTCGCGCGGCAAGCCCGCGCCATCGCCGGCGCGCGCGCATGCCGGCACGGCCCCGACAGGAATCCCCCCATGAGCGACATGAGCGAACTGCTGCCCTGCATTGAAATCGAAAGCGCCCCGGCGCCAACGTGGTCCGTGATCTGGATGCACGGCCTGGGTGCCGACGGCAACGATTTCGTGCCGGTAGTGCCGGAACTTGGCCTCGCGGCCGCCCCTGCCGTGCGCTTCGTCTTTCCCAACGCGCCGGCCATTCCCGTCACCTGCAACGGCGGCTATGTCATGCCCGCGTGGTACGACATCGCCTCGCTCGACGACGCGCGCAGCCACTGCGACGAGGCCGGCATCCGCGTCTCGCGCACGGCCATCCGCGCGCTGATCGCGCGCGAGAACCAGCGCGGCGTGCCCAGCCATCGCGTGGTGCTGGCGGGCTTCTCGCAAGGCGGCGCCATCGCCTACACCACGGGGCTCACGCATCCCGAGCCGCTGGGCGGCATCATCGCGCTGTCCACCTATATCCCCTCGCCGGCACTGCTGGCCGCGGAACTGAGCGAGGCCAACCGCGCCGCGCCGGTGTTCGCCGCGCATGGCAGCGAGGACGACGTGGTACCCGTGCAGCTCGGCATGCTGGCGCGCGACACGGCGCAGCAACTCGGCTGCCAGGTGGAATGGCACACCTACCGCATGCCGCATTCGGTCTGCATGGAAGAAATCGTGGCGATCGGCGCCTGGCTCAAGGCACGTTTCGCTGCCGCATCCGCCTGACCCATCCGCCTGGCGCATCCGCCTGGCGCATCGGCCCGGTGCGCCGGTCTTGCGCCCGGCCCCGAAGTCCGGGGGCGAACCCACAACGTGGTAGTCTCGCGCCCATTGCATTTTTTGCCTGCCCGATGAAAACCACGCCGCCCGGCGCCGCGCCGCTCCCCAGGATCGACTTCGATACGCGCAAGGCGCTGCTGTTCGCCCTCGCCGCCGAACGCTTGTCGGCCTTCTACGAACACCGCCAGTGGATGACCGATGCCCAGGGCGCGACCCTGGCCGGGCTGTGGCTGTCGCGCTCCAAGCTGCAGCTCGCGCTGGCCGAGCGCCGCCTGCTGTCCCAGCTGAGCGACGAATTCGCGCGCCAGCTTGCCGCCACGCTGTCGCGCGAGGCCGGCCTGTACGCAGCGCACGAGATGATGGAAGCGCTCGATCCCAACTACCAGTCCGCCTTCGCCCACGACATGCTCGACGAATGCGCACGCCTGCTCCACGACAACGGCGTCACCGACTGAGCCGCCGGCTCAGCGGCTGGCCACGCCGGCCGTCCGGCGGCCCTTGTCGAACTGCTCCACGTCGAGCCTGCGGAATACCAGCGCGGACATCAGCGTGATCATGCCAACGCTGAAGAACGCCAGCCGGTAGGCCGTGCCGGACATGCCCAGCTGCGCGGAGAACAGGCTCACGAGACCGCCGCCGATGGTCACGCCAAGGCCGATGGCCAGCATCTGCACCATCGAGAACAGACTGTTGCCGCTGCCCGCGTCTTCCACGCTCAAGCCCTTGAGCGTGACGCTGTTCATGGCGGCGAACTGCATGGAGTTGGTGGCGCCGAACAGGGCCAGCTGCGCGATCGAAAAGACCAGCGGCCAGCCTGGCGAGATCGCTGCGAACGAGGCAATCGAGCCGCCCACCAGGATGGTGTTGATGAGCAGGAAGTTGTCGTAACCGTAGCGCTTGACCAGCGGGACGATCGCGCGCTTGGCCACCACGCCGGCCAGCGCGGCCGGCAACAGCATCATGCCCGAATGCAGCGGCGAGTAGCCGAGCTGCAGTTGCAGCAGCAGCGGCATCAGGAACGGCACCGCCCCCGAGCCGATGCGGCATACCAGGTTGCCCGCCAGGCCCACGCTGAAATTGGGCTCGCGGAACAGCGCGAGCCGGAACAGCGGATCGCGCCTGCGCCGGGCATATGGGATATAGAGCAGCGCCGACAGCAGGCTGAGCGCGAACAGGCTGCCGCTCCAGGCGGCGTGGCTGGCTTCGTGCGGCGCGTCCAGCGCCAGCGAGAACGCCACCATGCACAACGACAGCAAGCCGCAGCCGATGAAGTCGAACGCGGGCGGGCGCTCAAGCGCGTTGTCGGGCAGATAGCGCAGCACGGCCAGCAGGCCGATCGCGCCCACCGGTACGTTGATCAGGAAGATCCAGTGCCATGCCACGGTCTGCACGATCCAGCCGCCCAGCACCGGGCCGAAGATCGGCCCCACCTGCCCCGCGACCGAGACGAAGGCCAGCGCCGCGATGTACTGCTCGCCGGACACGCTGCGCAATACCGCCAGGCGTCCGATCGGCAGCAGCATCGAGCCGCCGATGCCCTGGACCACGCGGGCGATCACCAGCTGGTCCAGGCTTTGCGCGCCGGCACAGAACAGCGAGCCCAGCACGAAGATCAGGATCGCCGCGAAATACACGCGGCGCGTGCCGAAGCGGTCCGCCAGCCAGCCCGAGGCCGGCGTCAGCATGGCCATGGTCAGCGTGTAGGCCACCACCACCGGCCTCATGTCGAGGGGCGATTCGTTGAGGCTGCGCGCCATCGCGGGCAGCGCGGTGTTGACGATGGTGGTATCGAGCGTCTGCATGAAAAAGCCCGCGGCGACGATCCACAGCATGGCCGTATGCGATTTCTGCGAGGATTGATTGTTCATTCTGGTACATCTCACGGCAAGAACCGGCCTGGGCCGGCGTGGCATCCGGACGGATCACCCGGCAGGGACCCGTGCAAAGCGGCGGTGCCACGAATGCTGTCGATGTTAATGACTATGGTGCCAATCGGGAACCCCGCTGGACATATTGACTGTGATCGGAGAATCCGATGACAATGCGCGCATGCTCAATCCTGTCTGGGTCAAGACCTTCGCCACCGTGGCGGCCGCGCACAGCTTCACCGACGCGGGGCGCCAGCTCGGCCTGTCGCAGTCCAGCGTCAGCGACCATATCCGACGCCTGGAGCAGCACGTGGGGCGCCGGCTCTTTGTGCGCGACACCCATACCCTGACCATGACCGCCGACGGCGAGGCGCTGCTCGCACACGCCCGGCTGATCCTGGAGGCCATCGCACGCGCCGAATCCCAGTTCAACGCGCCGCGCCTGCAGGGGCGCGTGCGGCTGGGCACTTCCGACGACCTGGTGCTCGGCCCCATGCCCAATGTGCTGGCTGCGTTTCGCAATTCGCATCCGGACGTGGAACTCGAAATCACCATCGGCATGACCGGCAAGCTCTACGAGCTGATGGATGCCGGGGCGCTGGACCTGATGATCGGCAAGCGCCGCGAAGGCGACCGCCGCGGCACCCCGCTGTTCCGCGGCAAGCTGGAGTGGCTGGCGCGACCGGGCACGGTGGCCGACCTGAGACAGCCCCTGCCGCTGATCCTCGTGCCCGAGCCCAGTGTCACCCGCGCCATCGTGCTCGACACGCTGGCCAAGGCGGGCATGCGCTGGCAGATCGTCTGCACCAGCAGCAGTCACTCGGGGTGCATCGCCGCGGCGCGCGGCGGCCTCGGCATCACCGTCCGCGCGCAATACCTCTCCGGCCGCGGCCTGGTACCGCTGGTCAACAGCGAGGCCCTGCCCGCGCTGCCGGAGGTGGAGTTCATCTCGCTGCGCGCTGGGCGCCTGAGCCGCCCTGCCGAGACGCTGCTGCAACTGCTGCAAAAGAGCGATCTGCGCGGTTCCTGGCTGGACGAATAAGCGCCGCGCGCGCGCATTCACCGTGGCTGCTGTATCCGCTGTATCCGCTGTATCCCCCCTGCCTCAGGCGCGGGCGCCGTCCAGGTACGGGTCGAGCGCGCGGGCCGGCGGCGCCGACACGCCACGCGTGTCCATCCCGGCCAGCCTCTGCACGCGCTCGGAGAAAGGATCCGCACCGCGCGTGCGGGCGCCGTCGGCAAAGGCATCGATAGCGCGGCCCGGCTCGGCGGAAACCCCGCTGCGGTCCAGGCCGGCGATACGGGCGCCATCGGTATAGGGATCGGCCATGCGCGCGCCATCGCTGAACGGGTCGATGCGGCGCGCCGGATCGGCGGACGGACCGCTGCGGTCCAGGCCGGCGATGCGGGCGCCATCGGTGAACGCATCGAGCCTGCCACTACGCGCGCCATCGCTGAACATGTCGCGCGCGCCGGCCTGGCGCTGCGCCTGAACCTGGGGCGTGCCGGCGGCCCCGGACCCCCCGGAGACACCCGGGTTTCCGGCTGCCTGGGCGCTGCCCGCGGCGAATGCGGCGGCGGCAAGTACGGCAGCGGCGAAGAGCGACTTGGTGAGATTCGGGTGCATGGCTGTCTCCAACTTGGGGGGAATGAGCCCATTCGTCGCCCGTCATTGGCCGACCTTACAGCTTTTTTTCGTCGTCCCGCCTGCGCGAAGGCATGCCAGCCGACGCACCGCTTTGGCGCACGCCGTGCGCCTGATCCGCCCCCCGCCGAAAGGATGAATCCGGTCGAAGACATGAACCCGCCCTATCCGCCCGAATCCCGGGGCGATCTCAAACCTCCGGCCACTGTCGGGAAGCGCACTTTCCGTCCTTAATACATCAAGGGATCGAGCCCTGCCTGCATCGCGCACAGAACCGGGATAGCCGGACACACGGCACGCAGACCATTCGCCTTGGGGAGAAATGCATGACCGAAACGGAAATCGATAGAGAACTGGACCTGGCCGGCAATCATTTGCTGGCGGCGCTGCCTGCGCCCGAGCGGCGGCTGCTGGTGCCGCGCCTCGACAGGGTAAGACTGAGCGAAGGGCAGTTGCTCAGCGATTCCGGACAGCGCATCCTGCACCTGTATTTTCCGTGCACGGCCGTCATCTCGATGATGTCGCTGCAGGAAAGCGGCGCCAGCGTGGAACTGGCCTCGGTTGGCCGCGAAGGCCTGGTCGGCCTGCCGGCCCTCACCGGCGCCGAAACCATGCCCAACCGCATCGAGGTACGCCGCGGCGGCGGTGCGCTGCGCATAGGCGCGGCCGACCTGCGCGAGATCTACCCGCAACTGCCGGCACTGCAGGGCAAGGCGCTGCTGTATATGCAGGTGCTGCTGACGCAGGTAGCGCAAACCGCCGTCTGCATCCGGCATCACTCGCTGACCACGCAATTGTGCCGCTGGCTCCTGCTGGCCCTGGACCGCTCGCCCTGCAACGCGCTCAACTTTACCCAGCAGACCATCGCGGACATGCTCGGCGTGCGCCGCGAAGGTGTGACCGAAGCCGTGGGACGACTCGAGGCGCTACGCATGATCCGTCACAGCCGCGGCCAGATCACGGTGATCGACCGTGCCGGCCTGGAGGGTTTCTCCGGCGAGTCCTACCGCATCGTGCGCAACGAGTTCGACCGGCTGCTCAGTCCCGTGGCCGGCTAGCGCGGGAATCCGGCGCGTGCCGGCGGCGGCACGGCGCCAGGCAATCCTCCGCACCCCATTGCGCTTGCCGCACTGCAATAGCACACTGGCGTCTTCCGGGCCTCGTCACCGTCGCCCGCCCGAGTTCGCTCGCCGAAGACATTCCAGACATATGACGCAAAGCGCAGCACGGCCAGCCTCACCGCCGCCATCGTCTGCGGTGCCGGTCATCGACCGGCTCGGCACGGCGCATGCGAGCATCATGCGCATGCGCTGCGACCTGCCCGGCGGCCTGCCGCCGGCTCCCGCCATTGCGTCTCAGGATGCGTTTTCCGCCATCGTGCAACTGCGCCCGTTCGCCGCGCATACGCTGTGGCGCGACGGCAGGCAGGTATTTGCCGGCGGCCATGCCGCTGGCGCGCTGGCCATCACGGATCTGCGGCAAGGCTGGCGATGCCACCATCGCGCGTCTTTCGACAATGTGAGGATCCAGTTCAGCTGCGACGAACTGCAGGCCTTTGCACGCGAACACGGCGCGCGCGCATCGCTGTCCCTGCGCAACCCCGCGGGCGAGCACGATGCCGTGATCGAGTCGCTCGCGCGCGCGTTCCTGCCATCGCTGGAGGCGCCAGGACAGGCCTCGCAGCTCTTCCTGGATCAGTTGACGGGTGCCGTGCTTGCGCATCTGATCGCCCACTACGGCAGCGCCTCGGTGCATCTGCTGAAGACAGCGGCGCTGTCGCGCCGCCAGGAAGCGCTGGCCAAGGAATATCTGGTCGCCCACATGGGCGAAGACGTATCGATCGAGATGGTGGCCGCGCATTGCAATCTGTCGCGCAGTTATTTCATCAAGGCATTCAAGCAGAATACGGGAATTACGCCCTATCGCTGGCTATTGGAATATCGCATCGATCAAGCCAAGATACTGCTGCGCCAGGGAATATCCATCGCGGAAATCGCGGTGCGCTATGGATTTTCCGATCAAAGCCATTTCACGCGGGTATTCAGCGGGGTTGTCGGTGTTCCCCCGGCAAAATGGCGCAACCGGAACGACTTATAGTTCATTCATGATCATTCGCGGCACCCGCAAGGCCGCAATCGGATTGCACGGGCTGCCGGCACGAGCGCCGGCGGCGATGGCGCTCGGCATCCGCAGAGCGAAGGCCAGCGGCCGTTTGCCGTCCTGGCGCGGCGGCGCAGTGCTTGATTCATCAACATGGAGCGGGCGTACTTTTCGCTAATTTTCCGTCCTATCCTACAAGACGAGACCGGCGCAATCCGATAATATCGGTCTCGTTATTTCCTTGCCCTTGCATACATGGCAATTCCTCGCAATGGCTTCGGCAGGGCATCGAATATTTTCACCTTCCTTTTTTCTTTTTTGAAAATTCGCGCGACTTGCACTAGATTCGTTGAGGCATCGTTGCCGCCAGATTCGCCACGCCGCCCTGTGGAGAATGAAATGCTTGCCGTCATGTCAAGCATATTTATGCCGCACGCCGATATCGCCCCCGTGATTGACCTCGATGTCGTCGTCCGTGCCTGCCAGAACCCGCCCAGCCATGCAGCCTAACCGGAAATCGCCATGACCAATCCGAAGCTTGAAGTCCTGACCCCGCAGAACAGCCAGCTGATCATCATCGACCATCAGCCCCAGATGGCCTTCGGCGTGCAGTCCATGGACCGCCAGGCCTTGAAGAACAACGTGGTCGGCCTCGCCAAGGCCGCCAAGATCTTCAATATCCCCACCACCATCACCACGGTCGAGTCGGCATCGTTCTCCGGCTATACCTATCCGGAACTGCTCGATGTCTTCCCCGGGCAGAAGCTGCTCGAGCGCACCTCGATGAACTCCTGGGACGACCAGAAGGTGCGCGATGCGCTCAAGGCCAACGCACGCAAGAAGGTGGTCGTGGCCGGCCTCTGGACGGAAGTCTGCAACAACACCTTTGCCCTGTGCGCGATGGCCGAGGGCGACTATGAAATCTACATGGTGGCCGATGCCTCGGGCGGGACTTCCAAGGAAGCGCACGACTACGCCATGCAGCGCATGATCCAGGCCGGCGTGGTACCCATGACATGGCAGCAGGTGCTGCTCGAATGGCAGCGCGACTGGGCGCGCCGCGACACCTATGACGCTGTCATGGCACTGGTGAAGGAACACTCGGGCGCCTACGGCATGGGCGTCGACTACGCCTACACGATGGTCCACAAGGCAGCGCAACGCGCGGCCGGCAAGCACGAAGTACTGGCCCCCGTGCCCGCGAAGTAGAAGCCAGCGTGAGAGCGCCCGCGCGGCCACAACGGCCAGCGGGCCTCGCCGCACCCGCGCCAGGTTGCCTTTGCACCGCCGTCGTTGCGCCGTCGTTGCGCTGCCACGCGCGGCGCCATCCCGCAGGAGTTTTGCCATGAACGCACCGGCCACCCCGGAACTGATCCTCATCAACGGCAAGTTCGCCACGCTCGACCGCGCCAACCCGCAGGCCGAAGCCGTCGCCATCCGCGACGGCAGGTTCGCCGCGGTCGGCAGCAAGCAGGAGATCATGCAGCTGGCCGGGCCCGCCACGCAGGTGGTCGACCTGCAGGGCCGCCGCGCCATCCCCGGGCTGATCGACAGCCACATGCACATCATCCGCGGCGGCCTGAACTACAACATGGAGCTGCGCTGGGACGGCGTGCGCTCGCTGGCCGACGCCATGCGCATGCTCAAGGAGCAGGTCGCGCGCACGCCCGCGCCGCAATGGGTGCGCGTGGTGGGCGGCTTCACCGAGCACCAGTTCGCCGAGAAGCGCCTGCCCACCATCGAAGAACTCAACGCGGCCGCGCCGGACACGCCGGTCTTCATCCTGCACCTGTACGACCGCGCCATCCTCAACGGCGCCGCGCTGCGCACCGTGGGCTACACCAGGGACACCCCCAACCCGCCGGGCGGCGAGATCGTCCACGACAGCGCCGGCAACCCGACCGGACTGCTGCTGGCCAAGCCCAACGCGACGATCCTCTACGCCACGCTGGCCAAGGGCCCGAAGCTGCCGCCCGAGTACCAGAAAAACTCCACGCGCCACTTCATGCGCGAGGTCAACCGGCTTGGCGTGACCGGCGTGATCGATGCCGGTGGCGGCTACCAGAACTACCCCGAGGACTACAGCATCATCGAGGAACTGCACAAGGACGGGCAGCTGACGGTGCGCCTGGCCTACAACCTGTTCACGCAGAAGCCCAAGGAAGAACTGAGCGATTTCAGCACCTGGTCCAGGCAGGTCAGGCCGGGCCAGGGCGACGACCTGTACCGCCACAACGGCGCCGGCGAGATGCTGGTCTACACGGCGGCCGATTTCGAGGACTTCCGCGTCGAGCGGCCCGACATGCCGCCCTCGATGGAAGCTGATCTCGAACCGGTGATCCGCCTGCTGGCCGAGAACCGCTGGCCGTGGCGCTTGCATGCCACCTATGACGAAACCATCTCGCGCGCGCTCGACGTCTACGAAAAGGTCGCCCGGGACGTGCCCTTCGATGGCCTGCACTGGTTCTTCGATCATGCCGAGACCATCACCGACCGCAATATCGACCGCATCGCCGCGCTCGGCGGCGGCATTGCCGTGCAGCACCGCATGGCCTACCAGGGCGAGTATTTCGTGGAGCGCTATGGCGCGCGCGCGGCCGAAGCCACGCCGCCGATCAAGCGCATGCTCGAGCGCGGCGTCAAGGTGGGCGCCGGCACCGACGCCACGCGCGTGGCCTCGTACAACCCGTGGGTCTCCCTGTACTGGCTGACCACCGGCAAGACCGTGGGCGGCATGTCCCTGTACCCGCAGGCCAACCTGCTCGACCGCGACACCGCGCTGCGGCTGTGGACCGAGGCCAACACCTGGTTTTCGTCCGAGCAAGGCAAGAAGGGCGAGATCAAGGCGGGCCAGCTTGCCGACCTGGCGGTCCTGTCCGCGGACTACTTCGCCGTGCCCGGCGACGAGATCCAGGACATTACCTCGGTGCTGACGCTGCTCGGCGGCAAGGTGGTGTACGGCGACGGCGACTTCGGCAAGCTCGCGCCGGCGCTGCCGCCCGCGATGCCGGACTGGTCGCCGGCGCGCCACGGCAGCCGCTACCAGCCCCGCCCGGCGGCACGCCAGCAGGCGCTGAACACCGCCTGCGCCTGCGCCAGCACCTGTGGCGTGCACGGCCACGCGCACGCCAGGGCCTGGACTTCCGGCGTGCCAGCCACGGACGAAAGCGCGTTCTGGGGCGCGCTGGGTTGCTCGTGCTGGGCATTCTGATGCAGGGACCTGACGTGTTGCCGGATCGCGGAGGCCAGCCATGACCAAGACCACCTCCATGCCCGGGCAGCGCCCCGCCGGCGCGCGCGCGCGACTTGCCCCGCCCTGGGTACGCTGGCTCGCGCTGCTGGCGCTGTGCGCGGCCTACCTGCAGGGCGGCCTGGTCAAGCTGGCCGACTTCGCCGGCGCCATCGCCGAGATGCAGCACTTCGGCCTGGCGCCGGCGGCACCGCTGGCCGCCGCCACCATCGCGCTGGAGCTGGGCGCGTCGGTGCTGATCCTCAGCGGCCGTTTGCGCTGGCTCGGTGCCCTCGCACTGGCCGGCTTCACGCTGATGGCGAGCTTCCTCGCGAACCGCTTCTGGGATGCGCCGCCCAGCGAGCAGTTGATGATGGCCAACGCCTTCTTCGAGCATATCGGCCTGGCCGGCGGCTTCCTGCTGGTGGCCTGGGAAGACATCCGCCACGGCAGGCCCGTGCCGCGGTAAGGCCGCTGCTTTTCTTCCTACTACCCTGGAGCCATCGATGAAGCTCTATCTCGTCTCCCTCGCCGTCGGCATCCTCGTCGGCATCATCTACGCGCTGCTGCAGGTCCGCTCGCCCGCGCCGCCGGTGGTGGCCCTGATCGGCCTGCTCGGCATGCTGATCGGCGAACAGGTCGTGCCACCCATCAAGCGCATGATCGCCGGCGAGCCGGTCACGGTGGCATGGTTCAGTTCGGAGTGCGTGCCCAAGATCACGGGCACCCCGCCCAAGACGCTGGCCGAGAACCAGCCCGCGGCCGGGCAGGAGAAATAGGATGAGCGCCGGCGCAACACCCCGGTTCGGGGACCTCGCCGCAGGCACGCGTGGCTGCCTGCTTTCGTTCGTGGCGGGCTATGTCGACGTGGTGGGCTTTACCGCCCTGTTCGGGCTGTTCACCGCGCACGTGACCGGCAATTTCATCATGATCGGCGTGGAACTGACAGGCCATTCGAACGGGCTGATGACCAAGCTGCTCGCGCTGCCCACCTTCGTGGTCGCGGTCGGCGCCACGCGCTTGCTGGAACGCTGGCTGCAGGGCCGTCAGCAGCCGGTGGTCACCGTGCTGATTGCGCTCGAATGCGCCTTCCTGCTGCTGTTCATGGGCGCCGGGCTGGAGGCCCCCCACGCCGGCGCGGATGCGGCGCTGGGCACGGTGGCGGGGCTGCTTGCCGTGACCGCGATGGGCATACAGAACGCACTGTCGCGCACCGCGCTCGCCGACCTGGGCCCGACCACCATCATGACCGGCAACACCACGCAGATCGTGATCGACATGGTGGACCTGGCCGCGGCGACGCCAGAGCAGAAGAAAGCCATCCTGGCCCGCCTGCGCAAGATGGTCCCCGCCCTCGCCGGCTTTGCCGCCGGCGCCGTGCTGGGCGCGCTGGCCTTCACCGCCGTCAGCTTCTGGTGCGTGCTGCTGCCGGTGGCCTTGCTGGCAACGCTGTGCTGCCAGCCATGGCAGGCCAGGCTCGTGCGCGCCTAGCCCCCGCCATGGAAACTCCCGTGCGCGACATTGCGGCAAGACTGCGGCACGCCAGCCTCCTTGTCCTGCTCGGGCTGGCCTGCCCGGCAGCGTTTGCCCAGAGTACGGTCACCGTCTATGGCCGCCTGAACACGGCCCTCGAATACGCGCGCGCCAGCACCGCCACCGACGGCACCGCACTGGCAGCACCGCCCGCATGACCAACTACCGCTCGGTGTTCGGACTGCGTGGCGAAGAGCCCCTCGGCGGCGATTTCAAGGCGGTCTGGCAGATCGAGAGCAACCTGTCGGTCGACAACGGCCAGGGCGGTATCGCCGGGCGCAATTCGCGGGTAGGACTGGCAGGGCCATACGGCCTGGTCTTCATGGGCCACTGGCATACGCCCTATACCGAGTCGACCATGGGCTATGACCCCTACCACCCGCAGGCTTCGGCCAGCGCCTGGTAGGCGGTGGCAAGGTGGTATGGCGTGGTCGAAGGCATCTCGGCGCGTTCCACGGCGCCTGCCGGCGACAGGCATTCGTGCCAGCCGCCCGCATGCAGGAAACGCGCCGGGAAGGCCTGGAGCCATGCGCGCAGGAGCGCCAGCGCCGTGGCATCGCCGCGCACCGCCAGCGCCCGCGCGAACTCGGTCTGTGCCCAGATCCGCTGGGTCGCCTCGCGCGGCGAGCCATCCAGGCCGAGCGCGGCGGCCACGCCCATGGTTTGCTTGTCCACGCCATGCTGCAGGGCGAATCCGAACGCCCGCGCCATTGCATGCTCTAGCGCGGAGCCGCCGAACAAGTCCGGCGCCGATGCCAGCAGCGAGAACCACTCGAACTGGTGGCCCGGCTCCACGCGATTGTCCCCAGGCGCGGCCGCCCCGGCGATCTGCGCCGGCAACGGCAGCTCGGCGATGCAGCCGGTGGCCGGGTCGACGAACGCGGCCAGCACGGCCGCGGCAATTGCCTGCAGGCGCGTGGCGTAGAAGCTGTCGCCGGTCAGCGCGTGGGCCGCCAGGTAGGCTTCCGTGAGATGCATGATCGGGTTCTGCAGCGGTGTGCCGGCCGGGCTCAAATCCTGCGTCAGCGCAGCGTGATAAAGCCCGTGCCCGGTGGCGAAGCGCGCCTCGACCAGCTCGGTGGTCTCCTCCAGCAAGGCGCGCGCCTCGGCGCTGCCCGTGCGCTCGGCGTAGGCCGCGCAGGCGAACACCACGAAGGCGTGCGTGTACAGGTCCTTGGTGCCATCGAGCACACGCCCCTGCGCATCGATGCTGTAGACGACGCCGCCGTGCGCGCCATCGGCAAAGCAGCGGCGCAGCGACGAGAACAGCTGCCCGGCATGGGCAGCCCCGGCGGCGCTCGCATCTTGCGAGAACACGTAAAGCTGGCGTGCGCAGGCCATCGCGCGGTAGCGGCTCACCGGCAAGGGCTGCCGGTCCGCGCCGCCCAATGCCTCGTATGGCAAGGCCATGTCCGCATTCCAGCCGGGACCGCGCCACAGGGGAAGGACCGCGGCATCATAGTGCGTGCGCAGGGCGGCGACGGATACTGCGATCGACGCGGCTTCGTCGGGGGCAAGGCTCGGGGTGGCGTTCATGCGGATGGAATGTCGGTAAGGCGCTCCGGTGGCGGCATGCCGCGGCACGGATGCTCGTATGGCCGCAAATATACCTCAGGGCGGCGCAAGGGCGACCCGAAAGAGACCGGCACCCGCATCCGGAGTGCCGCACGCACCCCTCTCCCGCTTCGAACAGCCACAATCCTTGATCCTGCCGCCAGATCGCCTAACCTTACCGCGTGGCCCCTGGCATTGTGTTACGCGCCAAGCGGCTATCGAGCCGCATTCCGCCCCCGCCGCGGCTCCCGGGCCACATACCCTGTTCTGTGCCTCCAGACTGGACGGAAAGCGCCCCGTTTCCCGCCAGCGAGGCACTTTCGGGCCATCCGGCGCTGCCGGATACCGAGCCCACTCTCCATGGGAGAGCGCGATGGAAAAGCCGATTGTGAGCCCGCTGCGTTTCGTTGAACTACTGAACGCAAGACTGCCCGCCCATCCTCTGTATCAGGAAGGCATGCGCGTGTACGCCATTCCCAACCATACGGATCATCCCCGCAGCCTGGTCTGCGTCGGCCCGCGCGGCGTGAACGGCGTCTGTGCCACGGTGGAGCTGATCGTGCGCGGCGAATGCGAAGTGGTCCCCGATATCCCGGGCGAGTGGCACGCCCCCCGCCACACCGCCGGCCACGCCTCGCACCACTAGCACCGCACCGCTCGGACCCGTTCCAGCCCCCGGTAAGGCGGAGGCGGCAACGTCACGCGGACGGTGTCCTCCGCCCGCACCACGCCAGCGGCAAGCACGATGCCCATGATGCCGGCCTTGCGCGCCAGGCGGCACCGGCACCGGCCATCATGCCGCTACGCGCCCTTCGCGGCGCGCCGCCGGTTGCGCGGCGCCATTGGCGCTCTGCGCCGTGGCGTGCGCCGGATAGGCGGCAGCGAACACCAGCCGGCCCGCCGACCACGTGTGCGAGACCAGTGGCTGCCCCGCCACCATGGCCACCGACACGAGATCCGCGCGCAGCCCCGGCTCGATCCGCCCGCGATCGGTCAGGCCACAGGCCCGCGCCGGATTGGCGCCGACCAGCGCGGCCGCCTGCGACGGCGTCAGCCCCGCTTCGCGCTCGGCGGCAAACGCAGCGGCGATCAGCGTGGACGGCTGGTAGTCCGAGCACAGGCAGTCGGCCACGCCAGCGCGGATGGCATCGATGGCGCGCATCGAGCCGCTCTGGCTCTGGCCGCGCAGCACATTGGGCGCGCCCAGGATGGTCGGCAGGCCCTGCGCGACGGCGGCGCGGGCGGTCTCCAGGTTGATCGGGAACTCGCTCATGCGCACGCCCAGCGCCTGCATGGTGGCGATGCGCTGGACCGAGTCGTCGTCATGGCTGGCGGCGGGCACGCCGAGGCGCGCGGCCAGCGCCAGCAGGCGCTCCACGCGCTCGAGCGCGCCCTGTTGCTCGGCCACCTTCTTGTCGGCCGCCGCGACGGCTTCCTCGCGGCTCATGTCGTGGTTGCCGATCATGTAGGCCACGTAGGCTTCCAGCGTCTTGAACTGGCCCTGGCCGGGCGAGTGGTCCATCACCGAGACCAGGTCCACCACGCCGGCTTCGAGCAGTTGCTCCAGCACCGGCAGCGCGCTTGCGTCGGTGACTTCGTAGCGGCAGTGGATACGGTTGTCCACCAGGCTGTGGTCGCGGAACGCGGCCACGGTGCGCACGATCTGCGCGGCGGTCTCGTTGTTGCGCACGCCGAACTGCGTGCTGGCGAAGGACAGCGCGTGATACGGCGTGGTGATGCCGGCGGCGGCATTGCGGCGGTCGACCTGGGCCACGGCGAAGTCGAGCGGGAACATCACGCGCGAGCGCGGCTCGGCTTCTTTCTCGATGGCGTCGCAGTGCAGGTCGATCAGGCCCGGCATCAGGGTCTGGCCGCACAGGTCGATCACCTGGGCGGCACGCGGCACATCGGCGGCGGCGGGCTCGATGGCCGCGATGCGGCCATCCTCGATCAACAGCGCGCTGTCGGCGAGCACGCCATCGGGCAGCACGATGCGCGCGCGGGTCAGGTAGGCAGGAAGCATGGTCGGTTCCGGGGACGGTTAGGAACGGATGGAACGGCGGGTTCAGGCCGGCACGGCGGCCAGCTTGCCGGCCGGGGCGTGCGCGGCCGGTGCCGGATGCAGTGGCAGCAGCCGCGTGGCGACGGCATCGCGCACCGCTTCGTCGTGGAAGATGCCGACCAGGCAGCGGCCCTCGGCCAGTGCCTCGCGGATCAGCGCCACCACCACCGCGCGGTTGTCGGCATCGAGCGAGGCCGTGGGCTCGTCCAGCAGCAGCACCGGATGGCCGCCGATCAGCCCGCGCGCGATGTTCACGCGCTGCTGCTCGCCGCCCGAGAACGTGGCCGGGGGCAGCGCCCACAGCCGGCCCGGCACCTGCAGGCGCGCCAGCAGCACGGCGGCGCGCTCGCGCGCCTCCTCGAAACTGGCGCCGCGCTGCTGCAGCGGCTCGGCCACCACGTCGAGCGTGCTCACGCGCGGGATCACGTGCAGGAACTGGCTGACATAGCCGATCACCTCGCGCCGCAACTGCAGGATGCGCTGCTCGGGCGCGCGGGTCAGCTCCACCCACTCGGCTTCGTCGCGGATGCGGATGCTGCCTTCGGTGGCCAGGTAATTGCCGTACAGGCAGCGCAGCAGCGTGCTCTTGCCCGCGCCGGAGCTGCCGGCCAGCACCACGCACTCGCCGGCGGCGGCGTCGAAGTCGATGGCCTGCAGCACCGGCAGGCGCGTGCCGCCCTGGTTGTGCAGGACGAAGGTCTTGCCCAGGCCGCGCACCTGGATGCGCAGCGCGTCGGCGGGGTTGGCAGGATTGCCGGGATTGCCGGGATTGCCGCGATTGGTGTCGAAGTCTTGCGTCATGGTCAGCCCTGCAGGATGGAGGACACCAGCAACTGGGTGTACGGGTGGTGCGGGTCGTCGAGGATCTGGTCGGTCAGGCCGCTTTCCACCACGCGCCCGCCCTGCATCACCAGCGTGCGGTGCGCCAGCAGGCGCGCCACGGCGAGGTCGTGGGTGACGATGATGGCGGCCAGGCCGAGATCGGCCACCAGGCGGCGCAGCAGGTCCAGCAGGCGCGCCTGCACGGAAACGTCCAGGGAGGCCGTGGGCTCGTCCATGAATACCAGGCGCGGATGCGTGACCAGGTTGCGGGCGATCTGCAGCCGCTGTTGCATGCCGCCGGAGAAACTGGTGGGCGCATCATCGATCCGGCCGAGGTCCAGTTCCATGCGCTCCATCCATGTGCCGGCGACCTCGCGCAGCTCCCCATAGTGGCGCCCGCCCACGGCCATCAGGCGCTCGGCGATATTGGCGCCGGCGCTCACGCGCATGCGCAGGCCATCGCGCGCATTCTGGCGCACGAAGCCCCAGTCGGTGCGCGCCAGCAGGCGCAGGCGGGCATCGGACAGCGTGGCCAGGTCCACCAGGCCCTGCTCGCGGGTGTCATAGCAGACGCTGCCGGCCTCCGGCGCGGCCTGCCAGGACACCGCCTGCAGCAACGTGCTCTTGCCGGAGCCTGATTCGCCCACCACGCACAGCACTTCGCCCGGGAACAGGTCGAAGCTCACGTCGTGGCAGCCGTGCACGCCGTCCCAGGTGCGGGTCAGGCCGCGCACGGACAACAGCGGCTGGTCGGTACGGCTCATGCTGGCTCCTTGCTGCTGGTGCTGGTGATGCTGCTGGTGTTATTCGGGGCCACGCCGGCCGGGCCGCTCATGCCCTGCTCCTGGCGCGTGGCGCAGTATTCAGTGTCGGAGCAGACGAACATGCGCCCGCCCGCGTCGTCGGTGATGATCTCGTCGAGATAACTGTGGGCCGAGCCGCACAGCTCGCAGCAGCCGTCCCAGGTTTCCACGGCGAACGGATGGTCGTCGAAGTCCAGGCTCTTGACGCTGGTGTATGGCGGCACGGCATAGACGCGCTTCTCGCGCCCCGCGCCGAACAGCATCAGCGCCGGGCTGTTGTCCAGCTTGGGGTTGTCGAACTTGGGGATCGGCGACGGGCGCATCATGTAGCGCTGGTTCACCATCACAGGGTAGTCGTAGGTGGTGGCGATGCGGCCGTGGCGCGCGATGTCCTCGTACAGCTTGACGTGCATGGCGCCGTACTCGGCCAGCGCGTGCATGGTGCGCGTCTCGGTCTCGCTCGGCTCCAGCCAGCGCAGCGGCTCGGGGATCGGCACCTGGAACACCATGATCTGCCCGGCCGCCAGCGGCGTCTCGGGGATGCGGTGGCGGGTCTGCACGATGGTGGCCTCGGCGGTGCGCTCGGTGGCGCGCACGCCCGTGACGCGGCCGAAGAAGCGGCGGATGTTGATGGCGTTGGTGGTGTCGTCCGAGCCCTGGTCGATCACCTTGAGCACGTCGTCGCTGCCGATGATGGAAGCCGTGACCTGGATGCCGCCGGTGCCCCAGCCATAGGGCAGCGGCATCTCGCGGCTGCCGAACGGCACCTGGTAGCCGGGAATCGCCACCGCCTTGAGCAGCGCGCGGCGCAGCATGCGCTTGGTGGATTCGTCGAGATAGCCGAAGTTGTAGTGCTCGTCGCGCACGGCGGCGTCGGCCGTGGCGCTGGTGTTCGTGTTCGTGTTCGTGGTTGTGTTCGTGCTGGCGTTGGTCATGATGCGAGTGCCTCCTGCGCTTGCGTGCCGTCGGCGGGAGCCGCGGCGGCTTGCGCCGCTTCGGCCCGGGCCGGCGCCGCCTGCGCGCGCTCGGCGCGCAGCCGGCGCAGCAGTTCGAGATTGGTCTGGAAGTCCACGTAGTGCGGCAGCTTCAGATGCTGCGTGAAGCCGGAAGCTTCCACGTTGTCGCTGTGGTAAAGCATGAACTCGATGTCATTGGCGGGCGCGTCGGCAGCCTCGCCCAGCTCGGCGGCGCGCATGGCGCGGTCGGCCAGCGCCATCGACATGGCCTTGCGCTCGCCGTAGCCGAACACCAGGCCGTAGCCGCGCGTGAAACTCGGTCCCTCCTGCGCGTTGCCGGCGAACTGGCTGACCATCTGGCATTCGGTGACCTCGATCTCGCCGATGGTCACGGCAAAGCCGAGTTCCTCCACGAACAGCTCGACCTCGACATCGCCGTAGCGGATCTCCGCCGCGAACGGGTGCGAGTTGCCGTAGCCACGCTGGGTGGAATAGCCCATCGACAGCAGGAAGCCCTCATCGGCGCGCGCCAGGTTCTGCAGCCGCGCGGGGCGCGCCGCGGGCAGTTCCAGCGGCTCGCGCGTCAGGTCGGGCGGCGCGGGGTCGCCGGCCGGCACGGTCTCCGGCTCGATCAGCGCTTCCTGGCGCAGCAGGTCGGTCACGCGCGGCATGCGCGCGTCCAGCGTGGACTGCGCGGGCGGCAGCGGCGCGTGGTCGCGCTCGGCCTCCAGCGTGAAATCGAGCAGGCGCTGGGTGTAGTCGTAGGTCGGCCCGAGTACCTGGCCGCCCGGCACATCCTTGAAGGTGGACGAGATCCGGCGCTGCAGGCGCATGGCGCCGGTATCGAGTGGCGCGCTATAGCCGAAGCGCGGCAGCGTGGTGCGGTAGGCGCGCAGCAGGAACACGGCTTCGATCAGGTCGCCCGCGGCCTGCTTGATGGCCAGCGCGGCGAGGTGCGGATCGTACAGCGAGCCCTCGGCCATCACGCGCGACACCGCCAGCGGCATCTGCTCGCGCACCTGCGCCAGCGTCAGCTCCGGCACGGCGCGGTCGCCGCGGCGGTAGTCGTCGAGCATGCGATAGGAATTGAGGATGGCGCGTTCGCCACCTTTGACGGCTACGTACATATCAGAGCTCCGCTTGGGTGGTGCGTGGCAACGCGCTCAGGGCGTGGCCGCTGGTCAGCAGCACGTCGACGCCCAGCGGGAAACGCGCCTGGTTGGCGTGCCACTGGGTCCAGAAGTCCGCCGGCAGGCCTTGCGCGGCGAGCGTGGCCTCATGCTCGATGCCGGGGCCGCGCAGCGTCACCGCCGGGCCGTCCGACAGCGATGCCACTTCCAGCAGCAGCGTGGCCGAGCGGTCCGGGTAGGCCGGATCGCCCTGCGCGCAGGCTGCCAGCGCCGGGGCCACGCAGCCGGCCGGCACCGCCACGAAGGCAGCCTGCCCCGCGTCGTCCACCAGCGGGCAGCCGCAATGAAAACGCAGGAAGGCGCGCACGGCATCGGGCGTGCCGGGCGGCAGCCACACGGGCGTATCGGCATCCGCCAGCGTCAGCAGCAGCGCGCTCAGCGCCGGCGACAAGCCCTGCGGCACGCCGCAGGGCTCGGCCAGTTCGCGCACGGTGCCGGGACGCGACATCGCATCCAGCGCGGCACGGAAGATGCGCTGCGCCGATTGCACGGCATCGTCAAAGCCGGGCAGCAGCATCGCCGCGCCGGCGCGGCCTGCGGCCGCGTTGTCGTAACCTGCCGCAGCTGCGGCATTTGCTTGGCCTGGCATCTCAGTCTTCTCCGCGCACCATCGTAAAGAACTCCACCTTGGTCTGTGCCGCCACCGCCGCCTGGTGCGCGCTGCGCGCCACGCGAGCCTGCGCCAGCGGCGCAATGACTGCCGCCTGCACGCGCTCGTGCCAGCCCGGCAACTGCAGCAGCGCGTCCAGCACGGCGATCCGTTCCGCCTGGCGGTGCGTGCGGCCCTGTACATAGCCCACGCCGACCACGCCGCCGGTGTCCGACTCCATCGTCACCGCACAGCGCGTGACGCTGACTTCGCCCAGGTTGAACTGGGCGCCGGTGCCGCCGGCGCGTGCGCGCGCCATGGCCATGCCGCTCTCGGGCTTGCGCAGCATGCGGTGCGCGGGCACCGTGCCTAGCTGTCCGAATGCCTGCTCGAGCGCCTCCGGCGCCGCCAGGGCCAGCTCGCGCAGCCAGGCGGCGCGCGCGGCGTGCCCGGCATGGGCCGGGCTGGTGTCGCCTGCGGCGCGGGCGGTGCTTCCGGTCTCGGTCCGATCCATCTGTACATCCCCTATACGTCTATACGTTTAGATGTAGAATACCATCCATGGGCCGAACTAGAACACAGCCAGATGAAGCTTTCGTGACGGCCGCCCATCCCGCCCGGTACCATGCACGGGACGGCGCCGTTGAGGCACAATCGCATCCCATTGAAGCATGCCGATGATGAACGCAGGATGACGAAGGGGCAGGACAAGATGGTGGAACAGGAAGTCGAACGGGGTTCGGGAGTTGCGGTATGGCGCCAGATCGGCGAGGCCCTTGCCCTCGACATCCGCAACAAGCTCTATGAGCCGGGCGAGCGCCTGCCGCCCGAGCCGGAGCTGGCCAGCCGTTTCGCCGTCAACCGCCACACCATCCGGCGCGCCATGGGCGAACTGGAGCAGAACGGCCTGGTGCGCATCGAGCAAGGCCGCGGCACCTTCGTGCAGGAACACGCGATCGACTACGCCATCGGGCGGCGCACGCGCTTTTCGCAGAACCTGGCCAGCCAGGGCATGCGCGGCCATATCGAGGTGATCGAGTCGCAGACCTTGCGCGCGCCCGAGATCGCCAGGCACCTCGGGTTGCCGCGCAACGCCCCGGTGCTGCGCGTGCAGATGCTCGGCAAGGCCGAGGCCCGCACCATCGACGTGGCCGAGCACTACTTCGACGCCGCGCGTTTCCCGGAACTCGAAGCGCAATTGCGCGCACGCCAGTCGATCTCCAAGGCGCTCGCGCATTTCGGCGTCGCCGACTACACACGGAAATGGTCGCGCATCACCGCGGCCATGCCGTCGGCGCCGGTGGCCCGCCAGCTCAGCCAGCCCAAGACGCGGCCCATCCTGCAGGTGGAGGCCCTCAACGTCGATGCCGACGGCGTGCCGCTGCACTACAGCGTGGCGCGCTTCGCCGGTGACTGGGTGCAGCTGACGGTGGCCGACCAGGATTGACGGCCGCGCCAGCCACATGGCCTGCATAAACGGCATAATCTGCACGATCCGCGCGGCCAATGCCCGATTGCGCATGGCCGCCGACAGCACCACGAACGCATTGCCAGCACAACACAATTGGTCTAGACATCCGCTTGTCATCTGCCCGCGCTAAGGTCGCCAGCATGAACTCCAATCACGCACTGCACCCCACCCTCGCCGGCCTCAGCGGCCGGCGCGTCCTCACCCCCAACGGCATCGCGCCGGCCGACCTCGCGTTCCGCGACGGCTGCATCGGCATGCCCGGCGCCGCCGGCCCCTCGCTCGATGCTGGCGACCTGCTGGTGCTGCCCGGCATCGTCGACATCCACGGCGACGCCTTCGAGCGCGCGGTGATGCCGCGCCCCGGGGTCAGCTTCCCCTATGACGGCGCCCTGTTCGACGTGGACCGGCAATTGCTGGCGCACGGCATCACCACCGAACTGCACGGCGTCACGCTGTCGTGGGAAGGCGGGCTGCGCGGCGAGGCCTATGCGCAGCGCATGTTCGAAGGACTCGAACGCATGCGTGGCGCGCTGGGCGCCCAGCATCACGTGCACCTGCGCTTCGAGGCGCACCACCTGGCCGGCCTCGACATCGCGCTCGAGTGGATCGCCAGCGGCAAGGTGCGCTTCCTGGCCATCAACGATCACCTGCCGCAGATGCTCAGGCGCATGCAGGACACGCGCAAGCTCGCCGCCTACGCCGAGCGCGCCGAGTGCGACCCGGCCACTTTCGGCCAGCGCCTGGAGCAGGCCCGGGCAAAAGGCCACGAGGTACCCGCGGCGGTGGGCCGCCTGATCGCCGCCGCCCGCGCCGCCGGCCTGCAGGTGGCATCCCATGACGACGGCGACGCCGCCACGCGCCAGGGCTTCCACCAGCAAGGCTGCACCGTCGCCGAGTTTCCGCTCACCGTGGAGGTGGCGCGCGCCGCGCGCGCGCTGCGCAACCATACCGTGTTCGGCGCGCCCAACGTGATCCGTGGCGGCAGCCACACCGGCGCGCCGGATGCCACCGAGATGGTCGCCGCCGGCCTGTGCGACGTGCTTGCCTCCGACTACTACTACCCCGCGCCGCTGCAGGCCGCCTTCCGCATTGCGCAGCTCGGCGTGCTGCCGCTGCCGGCCGCGTGGGACCTGGTCTCGCGCAATCCGGCCCGCGCCGCCGGCCTGGGCGACCGCGGCGCGCTGGGCCCGGGCCTGCGCGCCGACGCCATCCTTGTCGACGACAGCAACCCTGCCCTGCCCCAGGTCTGCGCCACCATCGTGGGCGGGATCCTGCATCACGCCACACGTGCCTTCCCGCTGCGCCAGGCCAGCGGCGAACGGCGCGCCGCCTGAGGCCCTTGCCCATGACGCCGAGCCAGTTGCCGCACGCGTACCGCTACGCCATCTACCTCACCCCGGCCGCGCCGTGGCGCGATTTCGGCGCCCGCTGGCTCGGCCGCAGCGCCGAGACCTGCGCCCCGGTGGCCCGCATCAGCGACGATCCCCGCCTGGTGCAATGGACCCGCGCTCCCGCGCAATACGGCCTGCACGCCACGCTCAAGGCCCCGTTCCGGCTCGCGCCCGGCCGCACCCCTGACGGACTGGACGCCGCCCTGCGCGCTTTCGCGCCCGGACGTCAGCCGTTCGCCGTGCCGCTGGCGCTGCGCAACCTGCGCGGCTTCCTGGCCTGGTGCCTCGGCGACGACACCGGCGCCAACGCCCGCATGCACGCGCTGGCCGATGCCGCCGTGCGCGAGTTCGACGCGTTCCGCGCCCCGCCCAGCGGCGAAGAAATCGCGCGCCGCAGGCCCGAGGCGCTGGGGCCCGAAGCACGCCGCATGCTCGCCGCCTGGGGCTACCCGTATGCCTTCGAGACCTTTATCTTCCATATCACGCTGAGCGGCATGCTCGACGAGCCGGACCAGGCTGCCGCCGCCGCGCTGCTGCAAGCGCACGCCAGCCACCTGCTGGACGTTCCGATGCCGGTGCGCGACATCAGCCTGTTCGTCCAGCCGGCTCCGGACGCGCCCTTCGTGGCCGCGCGCCACTACGGCTTCGACGGCAGCACGACCGACGCCGCCGGTGCCGCCCTGCGGCCGGAGGCGGCATGACCGCCGCGCCACCGGATTGCCGCGCCGGGCGGCAGCTGATCTACCTGATGGGGCCTTCGGGCAGCGGCAAGGATTCGCTGCTGCGCGCCCTGCGCGACCGGCTCCGGCCCGACGAGCGCGTCCTGATCGCACATCGCTACATCACGCGCGCCAGCAACGCAGACGAAGCCAGCGTGCCGATCACGCCCGCCGAATTCGATCGCCGTGCCGCGCTCGGCTGCTTCGCTCTGCAGTGGGACAGCCACGGCCTGCGCTACGGCATCGGCATCGAACTCGACAGCTGGCTCGCGCAAGGCATGTGCGTGGTCGTCAACGGCTCGCGCGAATACCTGCCCGATGCATGCGCACGCTATCCCGCCCTGCACGCGGTGCAGGTCAGCGTGCGCCCGCAGGTGCTGGCGCAGCGTTTGCGCCAGCGCGGACGCGAAGACGAAGACGATATCGCCCGGCGCCTGGCGCGCGCCGCCGAGCCGTTCGCGGTGCCGGCGGGATGCCGCTTTACCGGGCTCGACAATAGCGGGCCGCTGGAGGCGGCGGCGGCTGTGCTGGCGGAGATCGTGCGCGATGCCGGTTATGCGGGTGCCGCCGAAGACGAACTGGCCGCGGCCAGACGTTCCTGAGCCGGGCCGCCGCTGGCGTGCCGCGCGCGCCAGGCTACGGCAAGGTGCCGGCGCGTTCCAGCAGCCAGCCCCGCAGTGCCGCCGTGTCTTCGATGTCGCCCTCGAAGCGCCACGCCGGGACATAAGGCACATTGTTGCCGCGCGGCCGGTTTCGCCAGAGCTTGAGCGCAAGCGCAAGGATGGGCATCCGGGATGATCTGCCGCATGGCGGCAAGGTTACTTCCGCGGTTGGCCCCCCCTCAATCCCCCGCCAACTCGATGCTGAAGCTGATCCCGTGCTCCCGGAACCCCAGCCGCCGATAGAACTGGTGCGCCTGCAGCCGCCGCGCATTCGACGACAAGGCCAGCTTGTCCGCCCCCGCCTCGCGCGCCAGCCGCATCGCGGCGTGCATCATCGCCGACCCGACTCCGCCGCCGCGCGCGGCCTGCGTGACCACCACGCTCTCGACGATGGCTTCATTGCGCCCTTGGTGCGCCAGCACGGGAAACACCAGCAGGCAGAAGGTACCCAGCGGCACGCCGCCGGCGCCGAGCATCAGATAGCAGCGGTAATCCGGCATGGTCCGCAGCCGCGCAAACAGCGCGCGCATGCGCGCCAGGGGCAGCGGTGCTTCGCCGTCCATCTCCGACAGCAAGGCGGCCACCTGTTCCAGTTCGGCGTCGGTTCCGCTGACCTCGTGCAGCGTCAGGTGGCCGGCCGGCTTGTCCGTATCCCGCTTGTCCATATCCGGCTTGTCCATATCCGGTTTTTCCTCGCGTGTTTCAAGCCTGGGCAGGCCGGCGGATGCAGCGCTCGACCATGGGCAGATAGTGCTCCAGCGGCGGCGTGACGAGGCCAACCACCTTGGCGAGATCGTCGTAGCGCCGCAGGCGCACCGCCGCCGCGCCATGGGGATGCGCGGCGAAGGCGTTGGCCTGGGTCGCATCGAAGGGGCCACCTTGCAGCGCAAGGCTTTGCTGCGAGGCCGGCGACAATGCGGCCTGGTAGGCGGGCTCGATGGCGCACAGGTAGCGCTTGGCGGCCACGTGCAGGCGGATCGGCTCGGTCACGTCCGGGCCAAAGCCGACCGCCAGCAGGTCGGCGCCGACTTCCTGGTGGCGCATGTCGGTGGTGCTGTCCTCCGCCATCACGAGGTGGCCGAGATCGTGCAGCAGGCTGGCGACCACCAGCGGCTCGGGATCGCCGGCCTGCTCGGCCAGGTGCGCGCACTGCAGCGCGTGCTCGGTCTGGGTGATGGACTCTCCGCCGTAGAAGCTGGCGCCGTGGCCGGAGAAGAGGATTTCGATGCGCCTGAGGATGGTCATGAACAGAGGTGTCGTGTGGAAAAGCCCGCGCCGGCGCCCTGCTGCGCCGCGCGCGGTGATGCCGGAGTCAGACCAGCGCCTTGCGGATCTGGGCGGACAGCAGGTCGATGGCGGTGACGAAGGCAACGATGATGATCATCACGGCACACGTCTCGGCGTACTGGAAGCTGCGGATGATTTCCCACAGCACCGTGCCGATGCCGCCGGCGCCAACGATGCCCACCACCGAAGCGGAGCGCACATTGGATTCGAAACGATACAGCGCATACGAGATCCACAGGGGCAATACCTGCGGGATCACGCCGTAGACGATTTCTTCCAGCGCGCCGGCGCCGGTGGCGCGCACGCCTTCGACCGGGCGCGGATCGATCGCTTCGACCGCCTCGGAAAACAGCTTGGCCAGCACGCCGGTGGTGTGCACCCACAGCGCCAGCACGCCGGCGAAGGGGCCCAGCCCCACCGCGACGATGAACAGCATGGCGAACACCATTTCATTGATGGCGCGGCAGGAGTCCATCACGCGGCGCATCGGCTGGTAGACCCAGCCCGGCACGATATTGGCCGAGCAGGCCAGGCCCAGCGGCACTGCCACCACCACGGCCATGAAGGTGCCCCAGATGGCGATCTGTACGGTCACCACCATCTCGTCGAGGTAGATGCGCCAGTCGCGGAAGCTCGGCGGACCGCCGCCGTTTGCGCGCTTACTGGGCGCTGGTGGCTGCGAGCTTGTCCAGCTCGGCCAGCTTGCGGGTGACATCGGCAAGGCGCTTGTCCTTGTCGGCGCCAGCCAGCGTGGTGTCGGACTCGATCTTGCTCTTTTCCTTGGCCAGCTCGATCTGGCGGATCGGCACCAGCTGGGCATCGGAGGAGGCACGGAAGCCCTGGTAGGTCAGCGGCGCCAGGTTGGCTTTCTCGCGGGCAGCGTCGGCGCCCTTGCCGTAGTTGACGAAGAAGGCCTTGATCCTGGTCTTGACGTCGGCCGGCAGGTCCTTGCGGTAGACCAGCGGATCGGCCGGGATCAGCGGCGACTTCCACAGCACGCGCACCTGGTCATAGGCGTTCTTGCCGGTATTGATGCGATAGCGCTCCATGTTCTCGGTGTTGTTCACCGCCACGTCGACCTGCTTGTTCATCACCGACAGCAGGTTGGTCTCGTGGTTGCTCACGCGCACCGTCTTGAACAGCGTCTTCGGCTCGAGGTTGCGCGCGCCCCACAGGTAGTGTCCGGGCACGGCGGTGCCGGAGGTCGAGTTCGGATCGCCGGCGCCGTAGCTCAGCGACTTGCCGTTCTTGATCACGTCTTCGACCGACTTCAGGTCGCTGTCCTTGTTGACGATCAGCAGCGACCAGTAGCCCGGATTGCCGTCCTTGTCGATCACCGAGGCGAACACTTCGCCGTTGGCGCGGTCCACCGCCTCGATGGCCGACTTGTTGCCGAACCAGGCAACCTGCACCTTGTTGAAGCGCATGGCTTCGATGATGCCGGCGTAGTCGGAGGCGAAGAAGGGCTTGACCTGCACGCCCAGCTGCTTGCTGAGGTCGTCGATCACGGGCTGCCAGGCCGACTTCAGGTTGGACGACGTCTCGGTCGAGATAAAGCCCATGTTGATGGTCTTGCCTTCCTGGGCGAGGGCGGGCAGCGCGAAGGCGCCGGCGGCGCCGGTGACGATCAGGGCAACAAAGGTTCTGCGCAGCATGAATAGCTCCGGGGGATGCTTGGTTAGGGTTGCTTGCGGTGAGACTTGCGAAAGCGCTACGAGAAAAGCTCGGGAATCGATGCCGAAGCGCGCGATGTCAGGCGATGGCGAGGCCGGCCGGAACGAGGCCGGGAGCCTCGGTTTCCAGCCCGGCGCCGTGCGGCAGCAACTCGGCCGCCTCGGTGCCATAGAGGTCGCGCAGCATGCCGGGGGTCAGCGCCGCCGAAGGGCCGTCGTAGACCACCCTGCCCTGGCGCAGCGCCACCACGCGGGTGCAGTAGCGCATCGCCACGTCCACCTGGTGCAGCGACACCACCACGGCCACCTTGCGCGTGCGGTTGATCTGGGCCAGCAACTCCATCACGCGGCGCGCCGACTCGGGATCGAGCGAGGCGATGGGCTCGTCGGCCAGGATCACGCGCGCGTTCTGCACCAGCGTGCGGGCAATCGCCGCGCGCTGCTGCTGTCCGCCGGACAGGGTCGACGCCCGTCGAAACGCATAGTCGTCTATACCAACCTGGGCAAGCGCTTCCAGGCCGGCGTCGATTTCCTCGTTCCTGAAATACCGGACCAGGCTGCGCCACAGCGGTATGCGCGGCAACATGCCGGTCAGCACATTGGTGATCACCGGCAGGCGCCCCACCAGGTTGAACTGCTGGAACACGAAGCCGATCTCGGCGCGCGCGCCGCGCACGTCGCGCGCCAGGCGGCCATCCCGCTGGATGACGCGGCCGTTGACCAGCACCTCGCCGGCGCCGGCATCGCCGGCCACGAAACCGGCCACATGGCGCAGCAGCGTGGACTTGCCGGAGCCGGAGGCGCCCAGCAGCGCCACCATTTCACCCGGGGCGACGGAAAGGCCGACATTGTCCAGCGCCTTGCGTCCCGCCTGGAACGCCTTGGACAAGCCGCGCACTTCGATTGCATGCGTCATCCCACTCTCCTTGCATAAACAGTGAGCGCATTCTGGGTGGCGCTGATGACAAAACGATGAAGGTGGCGAAGTGGACGGGAAGAAGACCAAAAGAAGACGGGAAGAAGACCGGACAGGAAATCGATGGGTCCTGGGGCCTCCGGGCCGACATCGCGCCGGCCGGACCGCCGCGCGGGCCCGGCCATGCAGGACAGCGTCCGCCTTCAGCGCCAGGCTGCGGGACGCCTCAGCCGCGCACGCCCAGGCGCCCGCGCACGGCGCGCCAGAGGCCGGCAACCGCCAGCGAGCCGAGGCCGAGCGCGAGGCCAAGCAGCACCAGCGCGCTCATATGATCGCGCACCAGCGGCACGTTGCCGAACAGGTAGCCGCCCACCAGCAGCGAGACCCCCCACAAGACCGCGCCCGTGCCTGCCGCGAGCGCGAAGCGCGCCGCCGGCATGGCGGAGACGCCCGCCACGAAGGGCGCGAACGTGCGCACCACGGCCACGAACGGTGACATCAGCAAGGTCAGGCCGCCATGGCGCTGGTAGAAATCATGTGTCCTGCGCAGCGCGTCGCGGTGGATCCAGCGATGGTGGCCGGCCAGCACGCGCGTGCCGATGGCGCGGCCGATGGCGTAGTTCAGCAGGCTGCCCGCCGCCGCGGCAACCAGCAGCAGCGGCAGCAATACCCACAACTGCAGCGCGCCCGAAGCGCAGAACGCGCCGCAGATGAACAGCAGCGGATCGCCCGGCAGGAAGAACAGCGGCAGCAGACCGATCTCGCAGAAGACGATGGCGAAGAGAATGCCGTAGACCAGCGTGCCGTAGTCGGCGATGGCGCTGCCCAGATGCTGGTCGAAGTGCAGCAGCAAAGGCAAGACCTGGGTGGCGTCCATGGCCGCTCCCGGCGGGCGAAGTGTGTGTCCAGTGTAGCCGCATCCCTTGCCCCGGACGTGCCCCGGACGTGCCCCGGACGTGCCCCGGACGTGCCTCGGACGTGCCTCGCGCCCGACAGACAAGGCGCAGGCGGCGGCAAGCGGCGTCCCGCGCACAGGCAAGGCGCCTGCGCGGGGCCGCGCCGGACGTCCTGCTTCAGCCCGGCAGGACCGCCGCCACCGATTCGGCGAACCGCTCGACGATGCTGTCGATGTCCTGCGCCGAGCAGATGAACGGCGGCGCGAACAGGACGTGGTCGCCATGTACGCCGTCCACCGTGCCGCCCATCGGGTACACCAGCAGGCCGTTCTGCATGGCGGCCGACTTGAGCCGCGCGTGCGTCTTCAGGGCCGGATCCAGCGTGGCCTTGCTGGCGCGGTCGGCGACGAACTCGACGCCGACGAACAGCCCGCGACCGCGGATGTCGCCCACATGCGGGTGCTCTCCCAGCGCTTCGCGCAGCCGGGCGCGCAACTGCTCGCCGCGGGCCAGCACGTTGTCGAGCAGGTTCTCCCCGGCGATCGTGCGCTGCACCGCGAGTGCCGCCGCGCACGCCGTGGCGTGGCCGATATAGGTATGGCCGTGCTGGAAGAAGCCGCTGCCGCCGACGATGGCGTCATAGATACGGCTGGTCGACAGCATCGCGCCGATCGGCTGGTAACCCGCGCCCAGGCCCTTGGCGATGGTCACGATATCGGGCACCACGCCGTCCTCCTCGCAGGCGAAGAGGTAGCCGGTGCGGCCCATTCCCGCCATCACCTCGTCCAGGATCAGCAGCACGCCGTACTTGTCGCACACCCCGCGGATGCGCCTGAGGTAGTCGGCCACGGGCGGCACCGCGCCCGCGGTGGCGCCCACCACCGTTTCCGCCACGAAGGCGGCCACGCTGTCCGGCCCCAGTTCCAGGATCTTGGCCTCCAGTTCATCGGCCAGGCGCTGCGCGTATTGCTGGCCGGTCTCGCCCGCGTGCTGGTCGCGGTAGGCGTAGCACGGCGAGACATGGTGCGCCGGCACCAGCAACGGCAGGAACGGTTCGCGCCGCCATGCGTTGCCGCCGATGGCCAGGGCGCCCAGCGTATTGCCATGGTAGCTCTGGCGGCGCGCAATGAAGTGCCGGCGCGCAGGCTGCCCGATCTCCACGAAATACTGCCGGGCCAGCTTCAGCGCCGCCTCCACCGCCTCGGAGCCACCGGAGACAAAGTACACATGGTCCAGGTCGCCCGGCGCGGCGCGCGCCAGCGTATCCGCCAGTTCCTCGGACACTTCGGTGGTGAAGAACGACGTATGTGCGTAGGCAATGGTGTCGAGCTGCTGCTTGATGGCCTCGATCACGCGCGGATGGCCGTGGCCCAGGCAAGACACCGCCGCGCCCCCGGAAGCGTCGAGATAGCGCTTGCCGTTGCTGTCGGTCAGTTCGATGCCCTTGCCGGCTACGGCGACTGCAAGCGCCTGGCGCGGATTGCGGTGGAAGACTTTGGTCATGATGTGCGGTACGGAGTCAGGCGGAGTTGCCGGCTGGGGAAAGTATAAGAAAACGTCGCCGCGTATGCAACATATGTTTCTTGTATCGACACGAAAGATTCATTCGATTCCATGCGCCGCGAACCGTCGCAAGCAGAAGCAGGAAGCACGTCGCCACCGATTGTGCAACAATCGTTGCATCTCCTCATTCCAGAACGCCGATGCCGACCGAAAGCCCCCTGCCGCCCCAAAGCCTGGACGACCTGCAGGCCCACCTGCGCGAGACCTTCGCCTCGCTCAGCACGCAGTTCCAGGGCGGTGCGCGCTACCTGCTGGACCATCCGCAGGAAGTGCCCATGCTCTCCATGCGCAAGATCGCCGCGGATGCCGGCGTGCAGCCGGCCACGCTGGTGCGCCTGGCGCAGTTCCTCGGTTTCGACGGCTGGCAGGGCCTGCGCGAGCTCTTCGTGGAGTCGCTGCGCGGCGGTCCCCAGCCCTACGCCAAGCGCGCCAGGAAGGTGGTACGGGAAAGCGGCTCGACACGGATGCTGGCCGAGATGCTGGAGACCCAGCACCGCAACCTGGACCGCACCGGTGCCGGCAATGCCGAAGCGATGCCGCGCGCGACCGAGCTGATCGGCGCCGCGCCCGCCGTCCATGTCGCCGGTTTCCGCTCCTGCTATCCGATCGCCTTTACGTTTCACTATCTCTACCGGCTGTTCCGCGCCCCGGTGCACCTGATCCGCGGCGATGCAGGCACGCTGGAGATGGAACTGCGCGCGCTGGCGCCGAAGGATGCGGTGGTGGTCGCCAGCTTCGCGCCGTATTCGCAGGAGAGCATCCGCGTGGCCAGCGCGGCGCGCGAGGCCGGCTGCCGCGTCATCGCCCTGACCGACAGCACCGTCGCCCCCATCGCCCTGCAGGCCGACTGCACCCTGCTCTTCTCGCTCGACAGTCCCTCGTTCTTTCCCTCGATCGCCGCCGGCGTGGCGCTGGCCGAGGCGCTCGTGGAACAACTGCTGGCGAAGAAGGGCAAGGGCGCGATCAAGGCGCTCGAGCTGGCGGAGGGGCAGCTCCACCAGACCGGCGCCTACGTGCCCGCCAAGCGGCCGTGACGGACGGCCCCGGTGGACGCCCCGATGGACGCCCCCGCGCGAACGGGCCTTACTCGAAGGCCTCGTCGCTGGGTTGCTCGTAGGCCTTCTTGACAGCCGCGCTCATCGGGAACTCGAAACTGACGTTCTTCGGCGGGATCGGCTTGTTGAACCATTTGTCGTACATCGACCGGATCTCGCCGCTCTTCATCAGCCCGGTGATCACGCCGTCGACCAGCTTCTTGAACTCCGGATCGTCCTTGCGCATCATGAAGCCGTAGGCCTCGAACGACTGCGGCGTGCCCACCACGGTCCAGTCCGCCGGCGCCGGCGCCAGCGTCTTGACGCCGGACAGCAGCACGTCGTCCATCATGAAGGCAGCCACCCGGCCCGATTGCAGGATCAGGAATGACTCGCCATAGTCCTTGGCGCTCTGGATGGTGATGTTGGCCTTCTTCTCGTCATTGAGCTTGCGCAGGATGCGCTCGGACGTCGTGCCGGCATTGGTCACCACCGCCTTGCCGGACAGGTCGCCGAAGTCCTGCACCGGGCTGCCCTTCTTGACCAGCAGGCGCGTGCCCGCCACGAAGAAGGTGGTCGAGAATGCCACCTGCTGCTGCCGTGCCTTCAGGTTGGTGGTCACGCCGCACTCCAGGTCCACCGTGCCGTTCTGCACCAGCGAGATGCGGTTCTGCGAGGTCACCGGCACCATGCGCACCTGCAGGTTTGCCACGCCCGTCTGCTTCCTGACTTCGGCGATGACCTTGTCGCAGATGTCCTGCGAGAAGCCGACCACCTTCTGGCTGCCGTCATAGAACGAGAACGGGATCGACGAGGTACGGTGCCCGATCGCGATCGCCCCCGACTCCTTGATCTTGCCCAGCGTCGAGCCGGCCGCCGCGTCCGCCGCCCGGGCCGCACCCGCGCCGAGCGCGGCGGCCGCCATCGCCATGCCCAGCGCAGCCAGCCTCATCGCCTTCGTCGCCTTCGTCGCTTCCACTGCTTTCATCGATCGCTCCTTGTCTAGCGGATACGGGATCCGTCATCGTTTCAGATGCTAGTCACTGAGCAACATTTGTTCCATCATGGATAACCATGAAACACTCGTGTTTTTCACCGCAACAAGGAAACAGACGGTTCAATTGCACCACTATGGTGATACGAACGGATCAGCCCGGCATCGATCCGGAGCGTGGCGCGGCCCGGGCATGTCCCTGCTCCGCCATATCTTGTGCGGCCCGGCGGCGGCATGGTTACAATCAGTCTCCGGCTTTCCCGGCCGGCCGCTGACTGAAGAGCTCAAGCCCTTGATTTGGAAGAGAAAATGCTTGCGCCAGCCAGAAACCCGGCCAGGCCCCTGCTACCCACCTGCAACTTCGACTCCGCACAAGCCATGTCAAATTCCAAAGCCACCGCCCGGCTCGGCCCGGCCGATGCCAATTACCTCGTGCACCTGCAGGCCGGCAGCCATGCGCTGAGCGGCGACGAATCCGCCAGCCTCGGCGGCACGGACCAGGGCCCGGCTCCGTTCGCTTTCGTGCTGTCCGGCCTGGTTTCGTGCACGGCGATCACGCTGAAGATGTATATGCAGCGCAAACAATGGCCCGTGGCCGATGTGGAAGTGACGGCCGTGTTCCAGGGCAAGGACGAGGCGCGCTTTATCCAGCGCGAGGTCAGGGTAAGTGGCGCGGAACTGGGCCAGGCCGAGCGCGAGCGGCTCGCGCAGATCTGCGAGCGCACACCGGTGACATTGTTCCTGAAGGCGGCTTCGCGGATCGAGACGACTTTCGTCTGAGCGCGAACCGGAGGCCGGGGCGCAGCGCTGGTGCGCACCCCCCTCCCGCGCACGGGAGAGGGGTGCGTCCGGGTCCGCCGCGCCGGCCTACTTGGGCACGGCTTCCGCCGCGTGCGTGCGGATCACCACCTCCGAATGCAGGGTGCGGTGCACCGGGCACTTGTCGGCAATCTCCAGCAGGGCGGCGCGCTGGGCCTCGTCGAGCGGCCCCAGCATGGTGATCTCGCGCTCGATCCAGTCGATCTTGCCTTCGGTGGTGGCGCAGTCCGCACAGTCGGCGGCGTGGATCTTCTCGTGGCGCAGCGACACCGCCACATGCTCGAGCGGCCAGCCTTTGCGCTCGGCATACATGCGCATCGTCATGGAGGTACACGCACCCAGCCCGGCCAGGAGCAGGTCGTAAGGCGCGGGGCCGCCGTTGAGGCCGCCGAACGAGACCGGCTCGTCGGCAAGCAGGCGGTGCGGGCCGGCGACGATGCGCTGCTGGTACTTGCCGGTGTGAGTCTCTTCCACGCGCACCAGCCCTTCCTCGGCCACGGCGGGCGGCATGTCGAGCGTCTCGCTGCCCAGGTAGCGCTGGCTCCAGGCGGCAATGGTATTGGCCACGTAGACCGCGTCTTCCTTGCGCGTGAGCAGGTGGTCGGCGCGGTCCAGCGAGACGAAGCTCTTGGGATGCTTGGCCGCAATGAAGATCTGCGTGGCGTTGTCGATGCCCACGGTATCGTCCTGCGGCGCGTGCATGACCAGCAGCGCGCGGCGCAGCCTGGCCACGCTATCGAGCAGCTTCTGCTCGCCGACATCCTCGATGAACTGGCGCTTGATGCGGAACGGCCGGCCGGCAAGCTGGACTTCGGCTTCGCCGTCGGCTTCGATGCGCGCGGCGTGCTCGCCGAACAGGCCCACCACATGCCCCGGATCGCTGGGCGCGGCGATGGTCACCACCGCCTTGGCCTCCGGTATGCCCTGCGCCGCGGCCAGCACGGCCGCGCCGCCGAGGCTATGGCCGATCAGCAGCGCGGGCGCGCGGTGCTGCTGGCGCAGGTAGTCGGCCGCCGCCAGCAGGTCGGCCACGTTGGAGGAAAAATTGGTATTGGCGAAATCGCCGCCGCTGCCGCCAAGACCGGTGAAATCGAAGCGCAGCACGCCGATGCCGTGGGCGGTGAGTGCCTGTGCGATGCGCGTGGCCGCGAGCACGTCCTTGCCGCAAGTAAAGCAATGGGCGAACAGGGCAAAGGCGCGGACCGGGCCGGCCGGTAAATCCAGCCGCGCGGCGAGTTGCTGGCCGTCACTTCCGGGGAACTGCAGGCGCTGGGCTTCCATGGACATCCTCATGTGTAACGCAAGCTGTACGAGGTTCCCACTCTAGCGCAAGTTAGCGCCGCGGTGGCGCTGCCGTGCATGGTCTGGCGCACGCGGCGCGCCACCCTGGCGGCCAGCTTGCAGGCGGGCGCATTCCGTTGTACACCGGAATGCACCCGCCGCGCCGGCTCATGCCGCAGCGTGAAGTCCCGCTCGAAGACGCGCTGGACTACGACTGACGGGGCTGAGTCTGCTGACGCCCCGACATCCGCAAGAAGTTCGTGATGCAGGGCGCGGAGCCGATGCAGTACACGCCGGAGTCGTTCGGCAAGTTCGTGGTGGCCGAGTACCAGTCCTGGCGCCCGATCGTCAAGGCCAGCGGCGCGCGCATCGGCTGATGGCCTGCAGCGAAGCCCTGCCGCCCTGTGGCCCTGCCGCCTGCCCTATCGCCACAGGTTGGACTTCGCCAGGTCGACGATCTCGCCGCCGCGCCCGTCGATGATCGCGCGCAGCAGGTAGAGGCTGAAGCCCTTGGCCTCCTTGGTGGTGATGGTGGGCGGCATGGCGAGTTCGAGCCGGTTGGTCTTGACGTCCACTACCACCGGGCCGGGGCGGCTGAATGCCTCCTGCAGCGCCGGCGCCACCAGGCCGGGGTCTTCCACCCGGATGCCGGGGATGCCCGCCGCCGTGGCGATCGCGGCGAAGTCGGTGTCGACCATGTCGGTATAGGTGTCGAGGAAACCCGACGCCTTCATCTCCATGGCGACGAAGCCGAGGTTGCCGTTGTTGAAGATCACCACCTTGACCGGCAGGTTGTGCTGGCGCAGCGTGAGCAGATCGCCCAGCAGCATGGAAAATCCGCCGTCGCCGCACATTGCCACCACCTGGCGCTGCGCGAACAGCGCCTGCGCACCGATGGCCTGCGGCAGGGCGTTGGCCATCGAGCCGTGGTTGAGCGAGCCGATCAGGCGGCGCTGGCCGTTCATGGCGAGATAGCGCGCGGCCCATACCGTGGGCGTGCCCACGTCGAAGGTGAAGACCGCATCCGGCGCCGCGTTTTCGCTGATGCAGCGAGCCAGGTACTGCGGGTGCACCAGCCCGCTGCCCGGCGCGCCGGTGGCAAGGTCGTCCAGCGCGGTGCGCGCCTTGCGGTAATGCTCGAGCGCGCGGTCCAGGTGGGCGCGGTCGCTCTTTTGCCCAAGCAGCGGCAGCAGACCCTTGATGGTCTCCTTCACCGAGCCGACCACCCCGTGCGCCAGCCGGCAGCGGCGGCCGAGGTTCTCGGCGCGGATGTCCACCTGGATGATCGTGGCCTTGGTCGGGTAGAACTGCCGGTACGGGAAGTCCGTGCCCAGCATCAGCAGCGTGTCGCATTCGAGCATGGCGTAGTAGCCCGAGGAGAAGCCGATCAGGCCGGTCATGCCGACGTCGAACGGGTTCTCGTACTCGACGAATTCCTTGCCGCCGAGCGCGTGCACCACGGGCGCGTTCAGGCGCTGCGCCAGCGCCACCACTTCGGCGTGCGCGCCTTCGCAGCCGCGCCCGCACAGCAGGGTGACGCTGCTGGCGGTATCGAGCAGGCGCGCCGTCACCGCCAGTTCCTCGGCCGGCGGCACCGCCGCGGGCGCTTCGGGCAGGGCCAGTTCCAGCAGCGCCGGTGCCTGCACTTCCATCAGGGCGATATCGCCAGGCACCACGATCACCGCCACCCCGCGCTGGCCCAGCGCGGCGCGCATGGCGGACTGCATGATGCGCGGCAGTTCTTCCGGGTTGCTGACCATCTCGCAATAGTGGCTGCAGCCGCGGAACAGCTCCTGCGGGCGGGTTTCCTGGAAATACTCCGAGCCGATCTCCGAGCTGGGGATGTGCGCGGCGATGGCCAGCACCGGCACCCGGCTGCGGTGCGCGTCGAACAGGCCGTTGATCAGGTGCAGGTTGCCGGGGCCGCAACTGCCGGCGCATACCGCCAGCTTGCCGCTCAGGTGGGCCTCCGCGCCAGCCGCGAAGGCCGCCACCTCCTCGTGGCGCACGTGTAGCCACTCGATGGTCTTCTTGCGCCGCAGGGAATCCGTCAGGCCGTTCAGCGAATCGCCGACGAGGCCGTAGATGCGCTCGACGCCGGCCACCGTCAGGATGTCCGCCATCATGTCCGCCACCGTGGTTCCAGCCATGCGTGTTCTCCTGTCGTGGGTGTGCCCGGGTGCACGCGTATCGCTCAAGGCGCCGTGCACCGGCACAAGACAGGATAGGCGGCGCCGCGCCCGCCGGCATAGGCTCAATTGCCGTTTCGCCACGGCATGCGGGAATTCCGGCGGCTAGCGCCGAATGCCGCAGCCGGACCTAGAACCTGGCCTTTTCGCGCAGGGCGCCGCGCAGGAAGTCCGCGAGCGCAACGACATTGCCCGGCGTGGCGGGCTCGCGCCTCCACGCCAGGCCAACGTCCATCGACGGCACCTTGTCGGCGATGCCGCGCCGCACGATGCGCTGGCCCTCCAGCGACCATGGCCGGTAGACCAGGTCGGAGAGGATGGCGACGCCGCGCCCGGCCGCCACCAGGCTGCGCACCGCCTCGATCGAGCAACTCTGGTAGCGAACATCGGGCGCCAGGCCGTATTGGCCCCAGTACTTGCCCACCGTGGAAATGTGCTCGTCCATGTCGAGCAGGATGTAGTCATGCCGCGCCACGTCGGCCAGCCCGATGCGCTCGGCCGTCATCAGGGGATGCTCCGGATGGCCCCACAGCTGCCGCGCGGAGCGCAGCAGTGTTTCGCAGGTGACATGATTCAGGCCGGGCAGGTTCGACACCAGCAGCAGGGCGATATCGATCTCGCCGTCCAGGATGCCCTGCTCGATGTCGTGCCGCTCCCGCTCCAGCACCGACAGCCGGAGCTTCGGGAATTTCCGCTCGAATGCCGGCAGCAGGCCCGGGAGCACATAGGCCGTGATGGTCTCGGTCACCCCCAGGCGCACCGTTCCGGTGATCTCCACCGGCGCGACGGTGATGGCCTCCACCGCATCCAGCACGGCATCCCCGATCTGCTGCGCATGCCGGAGGAAACGCGTGCCGGCTTCGGTGAGACGCACGCCGCTGGCATGCCGCGTGAACAACTGGACGCCCAGTGCCTCCTCGAGGCTCTTCAGGGACGACGTCATCGACGACTGCGACACATGGCAGCGAAGTGCCGCACGCGACACCTGCCCGGACTCGGCCATGGCCACGAAATGCTGCAGTTGCTTCAATGTGGGTAGCATCGATTTTTCCGATATTGCTTTTTCAAAATTAAGAATTAGAAATACTTCGCCATGCTAGCTAGCATCCGGTCAGGAGACAAGATGCGGTGACCAGCAATGAGCAATGAAGACAAGCACGGCTACTGCACGTTGTGCCGCTCCCGGTGCGGGACGGTGAACGTGGTGGCGGACGACGCCCTGATATCGGTGCGGCCGGATCCCGCCCACCCCACCGGCAAGGCCATGTGCCTGAAGGGCAAGTCGGCGCCCGAGCTGGTCCATAGCGCGGAGCGCATCCTCTATCCGATGCGGCGCACCCATCCCAAGACCGACCCCGATCCCGGCTGGGCACGGATCTCCTGGGAAGAGGCCCTGGCGGAGATCGCCCGGCGCATGCTGCAGGCCCGGCGCGATGGCGGTGCCGAGTCGGTGGCCTTCGCCGTGACCACGCCCAGCGGCACGCCGCTGAGCGACAGCATCGACTGGATCGAACGCCTTATCCGGCTCTTCGGCAGCCCCAACACCTGCTACGCCACGGAGATCTGCAACTGGCACAAGGACTACGCGCACGCCTTTACCTTCGGCTGCGGCATGCCGACCGCGGACTACCGGCATGCCGGGCTCATCGTGCTATGGGGTCATAACCCGACCAACACCTGGCTGTCGCAGGCCGAGGCAATCGGGGCCGGCAGGCGCGCCGGCGCGAAGCTGCTGGTGATCGACCCCAGGGAAACGGCGCTGGCCGGCCAGGCGGACCAATGGCTGCGCGTGCGGCCGGGCACCGATGCCACGCTGGCGATGGCGATCGCCAACCTGTTGATCGAAGCGAACGCGTTCGACCTGGACTTCGTCCGCCAGTGGACCAACGGCCCGCTGCTAGTGCGCAGCGACAACGGACGCTTCCTGCGGGGGCGCGACCTGGGGCTGCCGGATGGCGATGCCTACCTGGTCTGGAACGCGCAGACTGCACGGGCGCAGACGTCATCGTCGCTGGCGGCGCAGGATTTCCAGCATCTTGCGCTGCGCGGTTCGTTCAGCGTGGATGACGCCAATACACCGGGCACAGCCATCGGCTGCCACCCTGCTTTCGAGCTCTATGCCGGCGAATGCGCCCGCTACCCGGCAGCCCTGGCCGCGCAGCTGACCTGGGTGGACGAAGGAGATATTCGCCATGCCGCCAGCTTGTTCGCCTCGGCCGGGCGCGTGGCCTATCACGCCTGGTCCGGCGTCGGCCAGCATGACAACGCCACCCAGACCGACCGCGCGATCGCCTGCCTGTACGCCCTGACCGGCAGCTTCGACCGCAACGGCGGCAACCGCATCTACCAGAAGCCGCCCTACAACCCCGTCAGCGGCTCCGGCCTGCTGCCCGCCGGGCAGAAGCCCAAGGCACTCGGCTATGCCGAAAGGCCGCTGGGCCCGCCCGCGCAGGGCTGGGTCACCGCGCGCGATCTCTACCGGGCCATCCTGCATGCACAGCCTTACAGCGTGCGCACGCTGGTGGCGTTCGGCACCAATCCCCTGCTGTCGCAGGCCGACGTGGAAGATGGCGAACGGGCGCTGCGCAGCCTCGACTTCTATGCGCACTGCGACCTGTTCGAGACGCCGAGCGCGCGCTACGCCGATATCCTGCTGCCGGTGAATACGCCGTGGGAGCGCGAAGGCCTGCGCATCGGCTTCGAAATCTCCGCCGAGGCGGAACAACTGGTGCAACTGCGCCAGCGCATGGTCTCGCCGCGCGGCGAATCGCGCTCGGACAATGACATCGTGTTCGACCTCGCGACCAGGCTCGGGCTGTCGGAGGCCTTCTTCGGCGGCAGCCTGGAAGCGGGCTGGAACCATATGCTGGCCCCCTCCGGGCTGAGCGTCGAGCGGCTGCGCGCACAGCCCGAAGGCATCCGCGTGCCCGTGGCCGACATGGAACGGAAGTACGCGGCAAGGCCGCGCGAGCGCGCCTTCGATACGCAGACCGGCCTGGTGGAGTTGTACTCCGAACTGTTGCTGCGCCACGGCTATCCCGCCTTGCCGCGCCCGGGCCAGCCTGCCGGCGAAGCTGCCGGCCCCGCAGGCGAGGGCTTTCCCTTTGTGCTGACCTCGGCCAAGAGCGGCTACTACTGCCACAGCCAGCATCGCGGCCTGCCTTCGCTCAGGCGCAAGGCCGCGCAGCCGGAAGCGGAAATCCCGACCGCACTGGCGGCCGCGCGCGGCATTGCCAGCGGCGATGCAATCCGCGTGACCACGCCCGCCGGCAGCGCCCGCTTTATCGCCAGGGTGAGAGAAGGACTGCATCCGCGCGTGGTGGTGGGCGAGTTCGGCTGGTGGCAACGCTGCGACGCCCTCGCCCAGGGTCCCTTGCCGGTATCCGGCCAGGGCAACAGCAACTACAACGCACTGATCAGCGCGGACAGCATCGACCCGGTCAGCGGCTCGGTGCCCCTGCGCGCCTTTCGCTGCAATGTGGAACGCGAGCCCGGGCTCGACGAGGCGCGGCGCAGGTGGGATGGCTATCGCGCCTTCCGCGTGGCCGGCCTGGCCAGGGAAGCACGCGAGGTCACCTCCGTCTTCCTGGAGCCCGCCGATGGCGGCGGCTTGCCGGATTTCCAGCCCGGCCAGCATGTGACGATCAGGCTCGCCATGCGGCCGGGCGGCGAAGAGGTGGTGCGCTCGTATTCCCTCACCGGCCCGGCCACGGTGCCGGCACGGCGCGGCTACTCGATTTCCGTGCGCCGCGCCACCGGCATGACGGCTACCGGCGAAGCCGTGTCCGGGCGCGCATCCTCGTATATCAACCAGAGCCTTGCGGTGGGCGATGTGGTATCGCTGCGGGCGCCGTCCGGCAACTTCGTGATGCCGGTGCGTTCCCGGCGGCCGCTTGTGCTGCTGGCCGGCGGGATCGGCATCACGCCGTTCATCTCGCTGCTGGAATCCCTCGCGGCCGCCAGCGATCCGGGCCATCCGGTCGATCCGGTCGATCCGGTCGATCGGCCCAGGATCCTGCTGCTGTACGCGAACCAGAACGGCCAGGCGCACGCCTTCCGCTCGCGCATCCGCGCGCTGCGCGAGTGCATCACGGGGCTGGAGGTGATCGATTTCTACGACCGCCCCGACGCGTGCGATCGGCCCGGCATCGACTACGACGTGGCCGGGCGTGTCAGCGCCGGCCATGTCCCGCCGGAATGGCTCGGCGCCCGTCCGCTGGTCTATATGTGCGGCCCGGCGCCGATGATGAGCGCCTTTGCCGATGCGCTGGCGGCCAGGGGAATGCATCGCTCCGACATCTTCCGCGAGGTGTTCCGCTCCCCCGAACGCACGGTGTCCGGTCCCGAGCAGCAGTTCAACGTGGTCTTCGCGAAATCCGCCACCGCGCGCGTCTGGCGCTCGGCCGACGGACCCTTGCTGGGGTTCGCCGAAAGGCTGGGCCTGGCGCTGCCCAGCGGATGCCGGGTCGGACAGTGCGAAAGCTGCGCCGTGCCGGTCGTGTCGGGCCGCGTCCTCCACCTGCATGGCGAAGAGCCGGAGGATGCCGGCGTGTGCCTGGCATGCCAGGCGATCCCCGCGAGCGACATCGTGCTGGATGCCTGATCTCATCCGCGCCGGCGGCGAGCGGCCCGCAAGCCATCACACGTTCCCTCCCCAACTCCATCACGTAAAACATGCAGATACTCGACTCCGACACCACCCGCGCGCTGCTGCCGTTCGATGCGCTCGTGCCCGCCTTGCGCGACGCCTTCATCCGCGGCTGCGAGGTCCCGCAGCGCCACAGCCATGCCATCGGCACGCCCGGCGAGGCGGCAGGAACGGTGCTGCTGATGCCGTCCTGGCAGCCCGGCGCCTACCTCGGCGTCAAGACGGTCACCATCTATCCGGGCAACACGCAGGCTGGGTTGCCGGGCCTGTACTCGACCTACCTGCTGCACGATGCGCGCACCGGCAAGCCGCTGGCGATGATCGACGGCAACGAGATCACCTCCCGCCGCACCGCCGCCGCGTCGGCGCTGGCGGCGTCGTACCTGAGCCGCCGCGATGCGTCGTCGATGCTGGTGATCGGCGCGGGGCGGGTGGCGAGCCTGCTGCCCTATGCGTATCGCGCGGTTCGGCCCATCGAACGCGTAGCGGTATGGGACATCAACGCGCACCAGGGCGAGCTGCTGGCGGCAAGGCTGCGGGCCGACGGCTTCGACGCCCGCTTTGCCGCATCGGTTTCGCACGGCTGCGAAGGCGTCGATATCGTGACCGCGGCCACGCTCTCCACCGTGCCCATCGTCCGGCGGACCTGCCTCGGCCCCGGCACGCACCTGGACCTGATCGGCGGCTTCACGCCAGCCATGCGCGAAGCGGACGATGCCTGCTTTGACGCAACCTCGGTGTTCGTCGACACCGGCGAGGCGGTCCTCAAGGCGGGCGACCTGCTGCACCCCATCGAACAAGGCGTGCTGCGGGCGGCCGACATCCGGGCGACGCTGGCGGACCTGTGCCGGCAAGCCCATCCGGGCCGCGCGGACGAGCAGGAAATCACGGTCTTCAAGGCAGTCGGCACCGCGCTGGAAGATCTGGCGGCCGCCGTCATGGCCTATGAGGGATTCGAAGGCTAGCGCGGCATCGTGCCGCGCGCAAAGCCATGGCAATGCAAGGAGACAGTAAATGAAAAGCGCACCCCTATCCCTGGAAAACGGGGACAACCCAAGCCGCGGCGGACTGGAACGGCTGGCCATCAAGGTCACCGACTGGTCCGAGCGCTGGTTCCCCGATTCGTATATCTTCGCCGCCATCGCGGTGGTCGTCGTGGCGCTCGGCGCCATCGGCATCGGCGCGTCCACGCAGAGCGTGGCGCAGGCCTTCGGCGATGGCTTCTGGAGCCTGATACCGTTCACCATGCAGATGGCGGTGGTGGCGATCGCGGGGTACGTGGTGGCGGCGTCGCCGCCCGCGTCGCTGCTGATCGCGCGCCTCGCCGCCTTGCCCGGGACGGCGCGCGGCGCCGTCGCCTTCGTGGCACTGGTCAGCCTGCTGACCTCCCTGCTGAACTGGGCCGTCAGCCTGATCTTCAGCGGCCTGCTGGTGCGCGCCATCGCGCGGCGCACCGGGCTGCGCGTGGACTACCGGGCCGCCAGCGCGGCCGCCTACCTGGGCATGGGCGCCACCTGGGCGCTTGGCCTGAGTTCGTCCGCGGCGCAGTTGCAGGCGAATCCGGCCAGCCTGCCCAGGTCGCTCCTCGATATCACCGGCGTGATTCCGTTCGCCGAGACGATATTCCTGTGGCAATCGATGGCAATGACCGCCGTGCTGATCGTGGCCTCCCTGCTGGTGGCTTACTTCTCCGCGCCCACCGGGGAGCGCGCCCGCACCGCGAAAGACATGGGCGTGGACCTGGACGATGCCGGCGATGTGACCGGGCGCCCGACGCGCCCCGGCGAATGGCTCGAATACAGCCCGCTACTGACACTGCTGATCGTGGCGCTCGGGACCGGCTGGCTGGTGCACGAATTCACCACCAAGGATCCGGTCCTCGCGATCTCCAACCTCAATACGTACAACTTCCTGTTCCTCATGCTGGGGATGCTGCTGAACTGGCGCCCCAAGCGTTTCCTGCGGGCTGTCGCGAGGTCCGTACCATCCACCGCCGGCGTGCTGATCCAGTTCCCCCTGTACGGCGGCATCGCCTTCATGCTCACCAAGGCGGCGGGCGTGGATGGCGCTAGCCTGTCGCACCACCTGGCGTCGGCCTTCGTCTCGGTGGCCACCAGGGAGTCGTTCTCGGCGGTGATGGGCGTCTATTCGGCGGTGCTGGGATTCTTCGTACCCTCCGGCGGCGGCAAGTGGGTCATCGAGGCGCCGTACGTGATGCAGGCCGCCAACCAGCTGCAGGTCCACCTCGGCTGGGCGGTGCAGGTGTACAACGCCGCGGAGGCGCTGCCCAACCTCATCAACCCCTTCTGGATGCTGCCGCTGCTGGGTGTGCTCGGGATCCGGGCCAAGGACGTGGTCGGCTTCACCTTCACCCAATTGCTGGTGCACGCGCCGCTGGTGCTGTTCATGCTGTGGGCGTTCGCCGCGACCTTGCCTTATCGCCCGCCCGTGATGCCATAGGCTGCGCTTGCCGCCTGGTGTGGCCTGGTGTGGCCTGGCAGGAAGCGTAAAAACCGGGACTGCCCCCGTCCCGGTTTAAGATGCTGGTTTTGCGGCCGGCCCGGCCGGCGCATCCGACTTCCCACCCAGCCAAGCCAACGATGAAGAAGATCTCCCTGCTCCTCGCCGCCCTCGCCTGCGCCGGCGCCGTTCACGCCGCAGCGCCTGCCGGCCCCGCGGAAACCCTGCCTTCCGGCATGACCATCCAGCACCTGGTCAAGGGCACCGGCCCCTCGCCCAAGGCCTCCGACACGGTCAAGGTCCATTACCGCGGCACGCTCACCGACGGCACCGAGTTCGACAGTTCCTACAAGCGCGGCCAGCCGATTTCGTTCCCGCTCAACCGGGTCATCCCGTGCTGGACGGAAGGCGTGCAGAAAATGCAGGTCGGCGGCAAGGCCAAGCTGGTCTGCCCGGGCCCGACCGCCTACGGCGCGCGCGGTGTGCCGGGCACGATCCCGCCCAATGCCACGCTGAATTTCGAGGTGGAGCTGCTGGGCATCGGCGGCTGAACGGACAAGAACGCATGGCCTGCCACCGCCGGCCATGCGTGATGCGTTCCCGCATCAGTTAGACTTGGCCATCTCGGAATATGAATAACAGGGATGAGAAAAGCCGGACGGATCAAATCCTGGAATGCCGACAAGGGCTACGGTTTCATTGAGGTTCACGCCCAGTCGAAAGATGTTTTCCTTCATGTCAGCTCGCTGCAGAATCGCAGCGCCGTGCCCCGGGCTGGCGACCGGGTATCGTTTGAGATCACGACGAGCAAGGAAGGCCGCCCGCAGGCAAGCCGGGTTTCGATAGCGGGCGCCCCGAGGCAGGCAGCAGCGCAGGCATCAGCGCAGGCAAGCCTGCTTCCAGCGGTGACGGGCGCGTTCGCCCTGGCCACGGTGATCGGCATTGCCCTCGCAGGTTACCTGCCGCGCGGCGTGGCGCTCCTCAGCCTTGCCCTCAGTGTGACGGTGTTCGCGCTCTACGCCATGGACAAGGGCCGCGCAGCCCGCAGGGAGTGGCGTGTTCCCGAGGCAAACCTGCATCTGCTCGCCCTCTTCGGGGGCTGGCCGGGCGCGCTTGCGGCCCAGCACCTGTTCCGGCACAAGAACCAGAAGCGGGAATTCCAGTTCATCTTCCGGGCCACCGTGGCGCTGAATGTCGGGGCGATGATCCTCTGGATCACGGCAGTCCGTGCATGAAGCGCGCGCTCCGGACGAATGGCCCGCCGGATGCCCGGGCCACCTGCTGTTTGAACGTTCAGGCCCGGGCTTCCGGCGGAACTCCGGACTGTCGTACAAAAGCAACAAAAAGCTGGCGCGAAGCAAGTCCCCGGGCGGCTCCGGTATTTTCCCCGCCCAACGCTGCGCATACGAGGGCAGGCACGGCCCGAATAGCCGGAATACCTGAAAATCCGTGTCGCGGTCTTTAGAATCGGGCCTGGCCGTAACGCGCTGCCCGCCAAAGCCGATTCCCATTATTCGGGTGATTATGGTATTAGTTTCAGGCTGAGGCTAGCCCACAAAGGACTACGAGTTAAAGATCCCATGACATCGTATACGTATGATGCTGTTCTGACGGACGTACCTCCGCATTCGCTATCTTCCGTCGGGAATCCGCACGTATCGTCTGATGTATCGGCGCAGGACGCCTGGGCACTGCTCGAGACCTCCGGTGGACTGGCTTTGCAGGTCGACACCGCGGGGAGAATCCTGTCCGCTACCGAAGCTTCGGCACAGCTGCTGGCGTACCCCCGGGAATATCTACTCAAATCGTCGGTACTCGACCTAGTCTCGCTCGAGCAGTGCGAACAGCTCGCGGCGATGCTCACGGCCTGCGAGCGCGACGGCGACGTCAAATGCGGCCAGGTCAGGTTCCTGGGCGGAATTGGCGAAAGCCGGTGGCTGGACCTCCGCATCGCCCCCTGCGCGAACGACGACGGCAACGCGTATCTGTCCTTGTTCGGGCACGACGTCACCCACTGGGTCAGTAACGAACGACGGCTCATCGACGAATCCTTCCTTGACCCCCTGACGGGCGTAGGCAACCGCGCATTGATGAGCAAGCGCATTGCCGAATGCTTTGCGCAAGCCGGGGCAGGAACGGCGCCCTTCGCCGTTGCCTTGATGGATCTCGACGGGTTCAAGCGGGTGAACGACTCGCTGGGCCATGAATTCGGCGATGCCTTGCTCAAACAGGTCAGCCTGCGCCTGCTGGGCACCGTGGGTCCGGGGGATATGGTGGCGCGGCTGGGTGGTGACGAATTCGTGCTCCTGCTGTCCAGGGTCGCATCGGAAGCGGCTGCCGTCGCCACACTGGAACGAATCATCCACGTCTGCAGGCAACCGTTTCATCTCGCGGGCTGCCAGGTCCGTGTCACCACCAGCATCGGCCTGACCTTCGGCACACACGCATCCCAGTCCGAGTCGCAACTGCTCAAGCATGCAGACCTGGCCATGTATGACGCAAAGGCCCAGGGCAAGAATCGCTACTGCGTATACTCGCCGGAACTCGGCCATCGCCAGGACGAGCAGTTCCGCATAGAGCAGGCCATATTCGAGGCTATCCAGAACGGCGAGTTCGTTCTCCACTACCAGCCTATCGTGTGGCCCGAATCCGGCAAGGTCTGCGCGGTCGAGGCGCTGATGCGATGGGAGCGAAAGGCCGAGCCCATCCCGCCGGACGTATTCATTCCAATTGCCGAGCATAACGGACTCATCAATCACCTCGGAGCGTGGGCGCTTCGGTGCGCTTGTGCGCAGCTCGCGGGATGGGACGCCCAGGGGATGCAGGTGGGATATATATCGGTCAATGTCTCGCCCGTTCAGTTCAAGCATCCGGGATTCGCCGCCAGCGTCAGAAGGGCAATTCACGACGCCGGCATCAGCGCCGAACGCCTGGTTCTCGAGATCACGGAAAGCGTATTGATGACTGACCCCGAGGCAGCACAGGAATTGCTGATGGAATTACGCGCACTGGGCGTCCGGTTCGCGGTTGACGATTTCGGAACCGGTTACTCAAGCCTGTCCTACCTGCGGCGCTTCCCGCTATCCGCGTTGAAGATCGACAGGAGCTTCGTGGCCGACATGATGGACTCGCCGCATGCGCGGACCATCGTATCGGCCGTGCTCTCGCTGGCGCGGGAACTCGGCCTGGTGGCAATCGCGGAGGGCGTGGAATCGGTAGAGCAAAATCAGCTGCTGGCCAGGCACGGATGTGCGCTGGTTCAGGGGTGGCTATATTCGAAGGCGCTCAGCGCGCCGGATTTTGAGAGCATGACTCGGGCCGGTCAATTGTTATTTGACGATTCCCAGGCATTTGCGAAATAGATGCCATCATGTCAAAGAAACAGTTCTTCGAAATGCTCTGGAGCCGAATGGCTCAGCAAGGGGACTTCCCCACACTGCAGTTCAGCATTGACAACATATTCAAGACGCTGAACAGCGACAGCAGCGTCGGCGAGATGGCCGCCGGCGTACTGTCTGACTTCAGCCTGTCGCAGAAGGTCATTCGGCTGGCCAATTCCGCCATGTACCGCACTTTCGGCGGGGAGGTGACGACGGTATCGCGCGCCATCCTTGTGCTGGGTGTCGATGCGATAAGCCATCTCTCGCTGGGGGTCCAGCTTCTCGAGTATTTTTCCGGGGTCGCCGCCAACCGCCCGCAGGCTGCCAAGGCATTGCAGCAAACGCTGATTGCCGGCGAGCTCACAAGGGCCCTGAGCAACGCGCAGGGCATAGGCCAGGCGGAAGAGGCCGTGGTCTGCACGTTGATGCATCACATGAGCCGCCTGCTCCTGGTCTTCTACTTTCCTGAAGAATGGAATCAGATCCAGGATTCCTGCCAGGAAGACGCTGCCGGGGAAAGCGACGCAATCCAGCGTGTGCTGGGCGTGACGCTGGAAGACATCGCGCAGGCGGCCGCCATCAAATGGCGGCTGCCGTCCCTGATCGCGACCTCGATGACGCGGGCGAGCTTCGACAAAGAGACACCGCTGGAGTCCCATGCCGACTGGCTGGGTGCAATGGCCAAGGTTTCATCGCAGGCCGCGGCGCTGATCTGCAGCGGGGAACCGGAGGATGTCGTCCAGGCCGCGATACTGGAGCTCGCGCAAACGCTGGGCCTGCAACCCGAGGCCATCGAAATCGCGGTAGCGCAGGCGCAGACACTCAATGCCTCGATGCGCGACGCCGCATCCGCGGACACCGCCGAGGCGGTCGCGCCAACGAACTCAGCCAAACCGCACGACGCTCTCGCGCGCCTGCGGCAGAGCCTTGGCGAGATACAACGCGAAGGCGGCGAGCTGCCAATTTCCGAACTGGCCCCGCTCGTTCTCGAATCCGCCATGCGGGCACTGAACTTCTCGCATTGTTTTCTCATGCTGCTGAACCCGAAGGCAAAGCGCTTCGGGGCGCGTATCGGATTTGGCGACGGCATGCGAGAGAAACTGGAGGCGCTATCGTTCGAGGAGGGCTTTGTCCCGGATATATTCCACTTTGCCGCCACCGCGCGCAAACCGCTGGTGATCGAAGATTCCTTCGACAAGGAAATTGCCCACCGCGTGCCCCGCTGGTACCGTGAACAGTTGCCCGATGCCACCTCGATCCTGCTGGCCCCGGTGACCATCAGGAATCGCTGCGTCGCACTGATCTACGGAGACTGGGGCACGACCGCTTGCGTGGGCGGCTTGTCGGAGGAGGAACTGGAAGCGATGGAACTCCTGACACGAGAAATCTCATCGAGCTTCCTCAGGTCTGCCTGACCCTTCAAGCGGCGCAGTCCCCGGCGGCACTTGCGAAAGGTCGGCGGGATGCCCGGACATCTTGTGCAATTCCCGGACAATGCGCAGTCAGGAAGGGACACCTCCCCCACCTCGCAGTGAGATATCCCGCCTGGGGACATAGAATCGTGATGCTGTGGTGAGGGAGTGTCGCCAGGAAGATCCTGGCTCACCGTACAGCGGCAACGAGATGCATGCGCATCTGTGGAGAGTCGACTGTGAAATGCTTTGCGGTGAACGGAGTGAACGGAGTGAATCTCAACGTCGTCGAACGAGGCGAAGGAGCCCCCATTGTCTTCATTCACGGACTGGGAGCAAGTCTCGAAAGCTGGGATGAAGAGGTAGCGCACTTTGCAAAGCAGCACCGCACGATTGCGTATGACGCCCGCGGGCATGGACAGTCAAGTCGCGGAGGAAAGTTCGGTCTCGAACATCATGTCGAAGACCTCAGGTGCCTGCTGGATGCACTCGGGATCGATCACTGCACCGTGATGGGAGCTTCCATGGGCAGTTACATCGCCCAAGGCTTCGCCGCCACATATCCGCAGCGGGTCAAGGAGTTGGCCCTGATTGTGACCAAGAGCAATGGTGCAACGTCCTCTTCCGCCCGCATCCTTGAGGAGCACAAGCTCGAGGTGGAGCACCTGACACATCGGGAAACGCAAGAGTTCCTTCTTGGGTTCGCCTTCGGACCCTATGTGGACCCTATCAAGAAGGATGCTCATATCAAGAGGCTTATGCGCTCTCTTCTATCAGAAGACGAGATGGCCGCGGCGGGGGGCGCACTCGTCGGCTTCGACTTCCGGGGAATTCTCCCCAAGATCAGTGCAAAGACCATCGTTATCTCAGGAGCGCACGACCGGCTCAATCCGCCGCAGGAGGGCGCAGCCTGCGCTTCCCTCATTCCGGGTAGCCGGTTCGTTGAGCTCAGCCGGTCTGGACATTTCCCGGTAGTTGAACAAGCGGACGACTACTTCCAGGCATTGGACAGCCTGCTTGGCTAACAAAGGCAATGTGTCGAGCTCTCATTAGTGCCACGTTGCCATGGGCTTTGCGAATCGCAAGAATAGACCTGTACATTGGTAGCTAGGGTGAACCGCTTGTGTTGCTTTGGCATCAGGAGATGTCAACTCCCAATGCCCCGACCCTCCCGGTCACGCCGCAATGCGGAAGCCGCCTGTATTCGGCCGGCGAAACGCCAAGTCGCCTGAGGAAGGCTCGCCTGAGGCTATTAGGGTCACCGAAGCCCGTAAGGGCAGCCACACGTTTTAGCGGATTCCTGGTCTCTTCGAGCATCCTGCGTGCGGCATCCAGTCGCGCTCCCTCAACGAAATCCGCAGGCGTCACGTTGCACTCCTGTTTGAAGATGCGGGCAAAGTTTCGCGTGCTCATCCCCGCATGGGCGGCCAAATTATCCACTGAAAGCTGCTTGTTCAGATTTTCCACCACCCAATTCTGGACATCCCGAATCACGCTCTTCTCTGCAGTCTGCGCAGCCAGATGCGCACTAAACTGGGATTGGCCACCGGGCCGCTTGAGGAACATCACAAACGCACGGGCAACTTTCAGGGCAATCGCTCGCCCAAAGTCCTCCTCTACCATAGCAAGCGCCAGGTCCAACCCTGCCGTGACGCCAGCGGATGTGTAGATATTTCCATCCTTCACATAGATCTGGTCCGGCTCCACCTTTACCTTGGGGAACATTCGGCCCAGCCTGGCAGTTGAGTTCCAATGTGTTGTTGCACGTCTTCCATCCAACAACCCTGTGTGCGCCAAGAGAAGCGGTCCCGAACAGACCGAACCAATCCGACGAACCGTCTTGGCGTAGCGATTAAGCCAATCTCGTATTGCGGTGTCCTTTTCAGCAAGATTCACCAAAGGACTACCGGCGATCAGAAGCGTGTCTATATCGGGGCTGCTGGTATCAAGCGTAGCATCCGGCGTAATCTTCATTCCGTTCGATGCAGTCAGAATGCCGGGCGTTGGCGACACAATCTCGAACTGGTACGCGCCTGGATTTCCTGCCTGACGCGCAGCCTCGTTGAAGACATCGATAGGCCCGACCAAGTCGAGCATCTGGACACTCGGGAAAGCAAGTACAGCGATTTTCATAGCAACAACAGACGTAGATGGCCGGGCGACCGCCTCAAAGGGAGAGAGAGAAAGAGAGCGATACCGCTCCCGCCAGTCGGCAATCGGTAACGTGCAGACGCATCAGCGCGTGCCGATATCCGTAACCGAGCCTTCTCTCCGCAACTGCCGACGCTCATAGTGTCGACAGAACGTGAACTCCGCAGTAAGCAAGACGATACGTTGGCGGAGAAACCACAGGCGAGCACTTCGTCGTACATAAGCGAGAAAGGGTTTTGCAGGCCAGGCCAAACCAGACCACGGCCCGCCTCGCGGTCAGCTCCCGGAGCATGCGGGGATCTTTCACAGTCAGAACATAGTTCTTCGATGCTTGGTTTTGTAATGCGCGACTCCCCAGACTCTTGAGAAGATGCAACAATCGGAGGACCGGAGCGGCTATTCTCCCCACAGCTTCATTAGCTCAATCTTCGGACAGCGATTCTGCACTGCAAGCAGCCACCCCATACGGGCCCACTTCACCGCCTCGCTATTAACGATGCCAAGCTGGAGCCACACCCCACGAAGCCCAAGAAGAACTGCCTCTACGACCTCCGGCGGGACATCACGGCTTTGCCGGCAAATATGAGCCCATTGAATCCGTTCGCCCACCTCCGCCAGCTTTGCCGCTGCATCAGTCAGGCTGGAATGGCATAGCTCGCCCAATACTCTTTGGCCCGCGTGACGGGGATTGACGGGCACGATGCGAAAGCCATCGCGCTGCAGAAATCTGGCTACTTCATAGCTAGCTGTGTCTGGAATGGTGGAGAGGCCGACAATTGCGACGGTTTTCATTGCCAGTATTGCGCGAACTTCACATATTCCCCCATTGAATACTTCCCTCCTTTGTTTCGAGATGCTCTCCCTCCAAAAATCGATATCAACATGTGTTGGCCTCGCCTGTACCGTAACTCTGCATCAGCATGGTCATGACATCCTCCCAACCGTATCTATGCCTCAAACTCTACGTCTTTCCTTCCAGGATTTTTTTCACAACTTTGTTTGAATTTGTCGAAAAATATAATGTGTATTCAACGGCTACTTTAACGGTGGGCGCAACGATGCGCATCGTATGCCGCGCCCCGCCGAGGGACGAGGCGTCGCAAAAGACCATCCCACCGGGAGCCTGGGCTACGCGCCGAGCCTTTCATCACTTTCGAGCTCGATTGGTCTGCACTCAAACTTAGCCAAAATTATGGCAAATCCAGCCATATATGCTGGTGGTAGCACACGCCAGCTTTCACCTTGCTGGTGTGCTAGGCAGAATGGCAAATTCGGCGCGCCGGCTCTCATAAAGTGATGCAGATGTTCTCTTCTGCGGCACTGCATGCCGTGGTGCCGATTTTGATAGGTGAATATGGCGCTTGCCGCTGCGAGACTCGGTACGCGCGCCAAGGCCTAGACGATGGATGTGGGGATGGACAGTACGAAGCGCAGACTACTGCTCGTAGAGGATGACAATAGGCTAGCGAAACTCATCTCGGAGTATCTGAGTGAATTCGACATTGCGACGAGCACGTGCAATCGCGGGGACGAGGCCATAGCCGCGTATCAGGAACTGAAGCCAAACCTGGTTGTTCTAGACCTGATGCTACCTGGGCTGGACGGAATGGAAGTCTGCCGTCGCCTAAAGCAAATCTCGTCGGTTCCGATTCTCATGCTGACGGCACGTAAAGACCCTTACGACCAGATCGTAGGTTTGGAGTTGGGTGCCGACGACTTCGTAGCCAAGCCCGTCGAGCCGAGAGTCCTCCTGGCACGGGTTCGGGCCCTGCTGAGACGTAGTGAACAAAACTCCGCCTCCATTCGACACGAGAACTTGAAGATTGGGGGTCTGGAAATTCACTTGAGCGACCGCCGAGTCGTCTGGCGTGAGGAGACCATCCCACTTCGCACCAAGGAGTTCAACCTCCTTCTTGTGCTGGCGCGGCAGGCCGGAACTGTACTAGATCGAGACCAAATTCTTAAGGAGCTGCGTGGCTTTGGCTTTGACGGCTTCGACCGGTCGGTTGACAACTACATTTGCAGGCTGAGACGTCACTTCGAGGACTCATGGGATAAGCCTGAACGCATCAAGACCATTTGGGGCCAAGGCTATTTATTAAGCCCTTCGGCCTGGTAGCAACCGTGCGACGCTTCCTTATCCGATTGTATGTATTTGTCCTGGTTGCCACTTTTTCCGCAATTGCATTGGTGGACCTTGGCTTGCCGCGGGTCTTCCATAGCCGGTACACCGAGATGCAGCGGGAGGCCGTTCAAGGGTACTCCGACCTACTCTCGCAACGCATCCTCTCCCATCCATACGCCGAGTGGCCGCATGTCATCGACGATCTGAATCTACGCAGCCGCAACCGGCTTTCGCTGGTATCAATTCCTCCGTCCGACCTCATACACGAGCAGGACCTCGCAGACCTGCACGATGGTCTCCCGGTGTTCGCAGCCGACGGCAACGCTTTCTACCTGCGCCTTGGCTCGACAACGTTAGCCGCCCGCGTTGGAAAAACAAAGTTCAGAACACAGGCCGTCTTCTACGCCGCGTACGGAATTGTCGCAGCGCTGGTTCTCGCCGCAAGCTTGTTATGGGTGCGTCGCCATTGGACTGAACTGGATTCACTAAGCTCTGTCGCCGAAGAGTTCGGGCACGGCGACATGTCCGCGCGCTCGCAGCTCCCCCGAACATCCTACATATCCGGACTAGCTAGCCGTTTCAATCAGATGGCCGATCGCATCGAACTCTCTTTTGAGGCGCAGAAGCATCTGATGAACGCCGTGTCCCACGAACTCCGCACGCCAATCTCTCGCGTCGCCTTTGAGCTAGAGCTATTGAAGTCATCCACCTCTCTAAGCAAGGTACATGCGCGCGCGGAAGCAATGCATGGGGATATCAAGGAACTGGAGTCGCTCGTAGCCGAGATTCTTGAACTCGGCCGCCTGGAGCACCTGCTGCCGGGCGTAACTCGCGCACCGTTCGATGTCCAACCCGTCATCGAGATGGCGATAGAGGCAACCAGGCCTGAGGCCGCCGCTGCGAACATTTCTGTCCACGCCCAGCTTAATGGCGTTTCCCGTCTATGCGGCGAATCGCACGGCATTGGCCGCGCCCTCGCGAATCTTCTTCGTAATGCCATACGCTACGCCACCAGCAGTGTGGTGATCACTGTCCTTGAGACGTCAGGTCATACGGTCACCATCTCCGTGGAGGATGACGGGCCCGGCGTCCCTGAGGGTCAGAGAGTGCTGGTCTTTCAGCCATTTCATCGTCTTGACAGCAGTCGCGACAGACGCACGGGTGGCCATGGCCTCGGCCTCTCTATCGTCATGCAGGTCGTGAAAGCACACCATGGGTCCGCCGTATGCGAGCAGTCCAAACTGGGGGGCGCTCGCTTCGTCATGCTTCTTCCTGGAGCGTCCGCCGACGGACGCAAGATGGCCTGACAACTGGAGACAAATCTACACAAAGCCATGACCCACGCAGGCAGGCTCCATTCGTATAGTCGGATGCACTATCAACCTGCCTGTTTTTTACCATGCGCAATCTACTACTACTCCTCGGCTGCTGTACCTTCGGTTTCGCCGCCGCATCCACCGTGGATAATCAGACTGGGAGTCAATCTCCATCGTCGACGACGTCATACAGCGTCGGCCTGGCCGGGGGTGTCGTGCCGAGGTACCTGGGCAGCAAAGACTACCACGCGGTGGCACTTCCTACCTTCGCCGTGACTTTGCCGAATGGACTCTTTGCCTCCGCGACAGACGGCATCGGAGCCCGTTTCAGTTCATCCAGTGGCTTTTTTGGCAGTGCTGCATTGACCTACGATCTGGGACGAAAGGACGAGAATCGACCTGGGCTCCCGGGCTCCGACCACCTGCGCGGCATGGGTGACATCAGCGGCTCCGCTGTCAGCGTCCTCCAACTGGGCTTTTCCCTGACCCCGCAGATCTCCCTCACCTCAACTTTCAGGGTTCCGCTCACGCACCGCGAGCGCGGAATCACTTCTCGTACCGCAGCGAAGTTCGACTTGGCAAAGACTGACCGGGATGTTGTTTCCCTTGATGTCGGCGTGCTCGCCGGAACCCGCAAGTACAACCAGACCTTCTTTGGAGTAACGGGGTCGCAAGCTCTCACTTCGGGCTTCAATGAATACGCCGCCCATTCCGGCGTATATGGCGCCGACTCGAGACTCGTCTGGACCCATAAGCTGACAAGCAATTGGGCTATCACCAGCGCAGTTTCGGTTACTGGCTTGCTCGGCGATACGGCGCGAAGCCCAGTTGTCCAGCGACGCCTTGCTGTGTACGCGCTATCGTCAGTCAACTACACTTTCTAAACAGGCTTCGGCCTGTCCGTGCGAGTCTGATGAGGCTCGAAGCGAAACAAACCGTCTGGAAGCGAATCGGTGACGACGACACCGCGAAACGCTTCCAGCCTATGACCGCCGTCAAGACCTCCGGTCAATCAAAGATTGCATTCATTGAAATTTCCGTTGGCAGATACGGCCCCTCAGGTGTTCGCGGCCGTATCGCGGCATCCAGATGCAGGCCTCACGGGCCGCAGACACACTGAGGACAGCGCCTGACACCGTTTACGATCGACCGCCACCGGAAGGAACGAATCGACCCGTACTCGACGGTCCCGCACTTGCCGAGTACGTGAACGAAGGCGCCTTCGGACAACAGGATTCCCACGTGGGAGAACGCTCTCATCTCGGTATTGAAGAAGACGAGGTCGCCCGGCAACGCCTCGGACAGTTCTACGCGCGGGAGCAGTTCTGCCGCCATCATCAAGTTCGCGGGGAACGCTCGTTCCGTTGTCTGCTCAATCACGTGGCGGACAAAGCTGAAGGCGCCGAAACCGCTTTCCAACGTTCCCAGGCCCGTGACGCAGCGATGACCGACCATGTTCTCGGCGTAATTGGCAATCGGGTTACTGCTATGGCGCACCATGCCCCCTTACACAGGAACATCAACGCGCCTGGCCTGGTCGAAGCGACCGTGCCAGTATTTCGCATTCATGCTCTCAGCCCGCACTGCGCCTCCCTCCGCTTCAGTTTCCCGAAATCCTTGGCGCATGGTCATATGGCTTCCGAAGGCCAGACGAGAGTTGAGCGACTCGCAAGATCAGGTCGCCACGACAGCAAGTCGCTAGCCGTGGGACCTGACTATTACTCCGTCTTTCGGTACATGTACTTCCGCGACCAGGGGATGGACCCCGCGTTGCGACGAGCCTTCTGCCCAACGACCTGGTAGATGGCCACGTTGTCGACATCAAACGCAAACGCGCAACCCGCCAGGTATACGCGCCAGATTCGATACTTCTTCTCACCGATGGCCTCGCGAATCTCCGCGGCCTTCTCCTCAAAACGCTCGGTCCACATAGACAGGGTCTGTGCGTAGTGCCTTCGCAGATTCTCGATATCGAGCGCCTCGATTCCGCCCTCTTGCATCGCCTTAAGTGCCAACGAGATATGAGGTAACTCACCCTGCGGGAAGACATACTTATCGATGAATCCGCCACCGCCATGGGGCGAGTCTGCACTAGAGGCATCGCTTGATGTGATGCCATGATTCATCACGACCCCACCCTCCGACAGCAAGGAGGCGACTTTCCCGAAATAGCGCGGCAGATTCTCCAGGCCGACGTGCTCGAACATGCCAACACTGGTAATCCGGTCAAAGGTACCCGCAACGTCGCGATAGTCCTGCAGGCGAATTTCGATCGACGACGCTAGACCGAGCCTCTCCACCCGCTCTTTGGCAAAGCGATACTGATTCTCGGAGAGGGTGATGCCAACGCACTTCGCCCCGTATTTCTGGGCGGCGCGAATGACAAGGGCACCCCATCCGCAACCGATATCCAGCAAAGTCTGCCCTCGCTGGACGCGAATCTTCGTCAGAATGTGGTCAATCTTCTTTAACTGGGCGGAATGCAGGGTCTCGCTTCCATCCTCGAAGTAGCCACACGAGTACACCATGTTCTCGTCCAGCCAGAGACTGTAGAACTCGTTGGAGACATCGTAATGATATTCAATGGCGGCCTTGTCTTCGTCCTTGGAATGCCCCAATCGCCGGACTGTCTGGGCCAATCGGTCCCACGTGCCCCCATCGTCCGAGCCCAATTCCGCGAGGCGATAGCCCATATGGATAATGTCGGTGATGTCGCCATCAACATCGATTCTTCCTTGCACATACGCTTCACCAAGACTGTCCAAGCTTGGCGATACAAGGTAAGGCAACGCTCTTGAGTCGCGTACCGACAACGTTACTTTCGGGTTCCCGAAGCGTCCCAGGTCGAAGGCGCTTCCGGTCCATAGCTTGATCCGCACCGGGACGTCCGCATCTTTTCTGACCCGAGCAACCCACCGTTCCAACCCTGCATCAACAGCCATTCGCAGCATACATATCCCTTCATTGAACCGAATCGAGCAAATCCCCAGCAAACGAATCGGTCCATTTCTCCAATGAATCTTTCGCTCTCTCATTCAGAGCCATCGCTAACCGGACCGCCGGATCGCTTCATCTGCGACGCTACGCCAAGCCGATTAACTCCAGGAACATTCTCGATTGCGGTGCTTTCCGGGTAAAGAGTCCCCACGCGGCATGGCCCGCCAACCTTGGGACAGTTTCCGCCACTACGGTTAGGCGGCCCCTTGAGCCGCCTGCAAAGAACGATCCACCGCACATCGGTCTAACCGAAATTTCAACTACGGTCATCAATGCCCCGTGAGTTGAAACCAGAAAAGCTCCACAACCCGAGACGATAGTTACCTCGCACGCGACTTGTGGATGCACATTACGTTAATTCCATCTTCATGATCTGCCCGGCAACAGATTCAGACTTTGATGCATGACATACGGCCATCTTAGCGACATTGTTTGGTTTAAATAATAGACTCGTTTCGTATCATCCAAGACCGGAATTTTCCCATCATGCACATAGCTATCTTGATCTTCCCGGGCGTGCAATTGCTCGATGTCGTCGGCCCAATGGATGTCTTCAGCGAGGCGGCGAGACAGGCAGGAAGCCCTCACGCGTATCGAATCAGCTTGGTGGGAATCGACGGAAACGTTGTCATCGCTTCCAACGGCATCCGTGTTACGCCAAACATGACCATTGCCGATTACCTCGGGGACATTGATACGCTACTGGTACCCGGGATGCAGAACAGGACGGCAATGGCGGTCGGGGAGATCACCGTGCAATGGCTGAAAGACCAGGCAAAAGTCGTGCGCCGGCTGGGCTCCATCTGCTCTGGCGCCATGGTGCTGGCCAACGCAGGGCTGCTGGACGGGAAGCGTGCCACGACCCACTGGGACGCCACAAACCAGCTCGCCGCCAGGTTCCCTCGTGTTCAGGTCGAGCCCGATAGGCCCTACATCAAGGATGGGCAGGTCTATTCATCCGCTGGCGTTACCGCCGGAATGGACTTGGCTCTCGGGATGGTCGAGGAAGACTTTGGGAAGTCCGTCGCGATGAAAGTGGCGCGGGAGCTTATCATCTTCCCGCGCAGGCTCGGAGGGCAGCTCCAGTTCAGCGGGCGTTCATGTGGCCCGCGGGTGCGGCCGCACGGTGAGATTTTCGAGGTGCAGGAATGGGTGCGCCGAAACCTGGACAAGCCGCTGACGATTGAGCAACTAGCCCTGCAGGCTGCCATGAGCCCGAGGAACTTCCAGGCGAAATTTGAGGAGGAGGCCAAGGTGGCACCAAGCATCTTTGTCGAGTCTGCCCGTGCAACCGAGGCAAGCAGACTGCTGAGGGAGACCACTTACCCGATTGCAAAGATTTGCACGATGTGCGGATTCTCGGATTCCAAGGAGTTCCGGTTCGTCTTTCGGCGACACTATGGGGAGAGCCCGCTCGCCTACCGCAGACAATTCGCCGGGCAGGCAAAGTCCGTTGACCCGACGGGTGGCCACGATGGCATGCAGGGATAGGGCGTCCAGCAAGCCAAGGCCGCCCCGGGGTTGGGCGGCGGGCGCCGTGCTAGGCCGCCTCCCCTCCAACCAGTCTCAAGCCAATCACGCCGCAGAGAATCAGCGCCAGGCAAAGGATTCGAGCGCCGGTTATTGAATCCCCAAGGAAAGCCATGCCCACTGCCGCGGTACCCGCCGCGCCAATACCCGTCCACACGGCGTATGCGGTGCCAACCGGGAGGCTACGCAGAGACAGCGTCAGCAGAACAATACTCGTCAGGCCCGTGGCGATGGCGAACAAACTGGGCCCTGGTCGACTGAACCCCTCCGACCACTTCATCCCAAACGCGAAAGCTATTTCCAGTAGTCCAGCAATAGATAGAATAGTCCAAGCCATATTTAATCCAATGTAAGTGGCGCCGAAATGACAGGCGCTATCCTCCCCCTGGGCAACGGCCCGGAATAATGTGCAGGCGTGCCATGGTGCATTGCGCATGGATTCCAGGATAAGGAGGACGGGGTAGCCTTCCGCTCGCGCGATGAGTACCGAGCATTCTGTACTACTAATTCTCCGTTTGACGGACAGCTTGAGTTCACTTCCGGCCAGACCGCTCTTTCTTTGAGCCTGGTCTACGCGTCAACGCGGATGGAATCACAACCCGCTGCTCGGCGTAGGCAAACCTGCAATTTCGGCCGTACTGAAAGGGCTATCTGCCACTGTCCGTATTTGCGGCGCCGTGCAGCGTACGCTGCACGCTGGAGGAAACGATGTCCCCTGCGCTCGTATGGGGGCGGGCCGGCGAGCCGGTGTAGTCCGTCCAGGGGTGAGGGCCTGGTTCCGAGAGGGCGTGTGATTTGCGAGGCCGCTGGCTGGCGACTTTCGCGTAGCGTGCTGCACCTGGGAAGGCCAATCCGGCCTCAAATACGACAAATTCGGCCATGCTGTTTTGGCTGGCAGAAACCAGATCGAAGGTTGGCCGAAACTGCCACATCTTGCATCTTTCAGTCGCGCACTCCGGCTACCATAATTCAGTCATTCCCAACGGGCCAACAAATCTGCGAGCCGAAGCATACGGCTAGCCGGACCCGTTTTCCTGGGTACGCTGCAAAATCAGACAATTTTTCGTGGAGCTTGAGATGAGTACGACTGTAAGTCATTCCGCTGGAGCAGAGGTCAAAACACACTCGGTCAGGCATTTGCCCGTCAACCTTTTTGGCGCGGTAATGGGTATCTCTGGCCTGTCTCTAGCGTGGCGATTGGCTCATCGGGCCTTTGGCGTCAACCCGGTCATTGCTGAAGTCATTGGAATTGTCGCAATTCTCACGTTCGTGGTTCTGTCTATCGGCTACATAGCCAAATGGATTAAGTATCCGGCGACCGTGCACGGCGAATTCACTCATCCTATCGCCGGCAACTTCTTTGGAACCATTACCATTGGCATACTCCTGCTTTCCTCAGTCTTGGGCTTCTATAGCGAGTCGCTGGGTCAGGTAGTCTGGGGGGTGGGCGCAGTTCTTACCATTGTTCTGAGCTTTATCATCACTGCCCGCCTTTTCAAGGGTAAGCAGGACCCTACGCATGCAGCCCCGGCGTGGCTTATCCCCGGTGTTGCGACGTTGGATATCGCCGTTGCGGGCGGGACGATGCCGATGGCCTGGGCACACGAAGTGAACATGTTTGCGGTCGCGGTCGGAACGATGATGGCGATGGTTTTCTTCACCATGATCTTTTCGCGTGTCGTGCACCACGAGCCGCTCCCCAAGGGGATGGTTCCCTCGCTCATCATCATGATTGCGCCGTTCGAAGTTGGATTTCTTGCATACGTGAACGTCGCTCAGCATGTCGATATGTTCGCGTCGCTGCTCTTCTACTTCGGCTTCTTCCTCTTTATCGTTCTCGGCTTCAAAGTCTTCCGCCGCTCGATTCCTTTTGCTGCGTCCTGGTGGGCGATTAGCTTCCCGATGGCTGCCCTGGCGAATGCCGCACTGAAATATGCACTCTTTGCCAATACCTGGCCGCTGACGCTAATCGCCGGCCTCATCCTCGCCATCCTTACGATTGCGATTGGCATCTTGTTCATTCGCACGCTTCACCTGCTCTTCAGCGGCCGCTTGCTGCTTGGCTGAAGTCGCTAGACCTGCGCCGCACGTTCCCGAGCCGGGCCCCCGATAGACGGCGGCCCGGCAACCCGCGGCAGAGGGCAATTCCCCGGGTGCTCCGCACGGGAAACGCACGGCCTCCGTACAAGGGGAAGGCAGCGTAGTTTCAAGAAAGATGGCAACCAGACTCCCGCGCCAAATACAGCCAATGATGGCGCAAACACGGACCCCCAAAGGCCGGTTGACCTTTTCTGATTAAACAGCACGCAACAGGCCTCGACCAATAAGCGACCATGAAAGTAGCCGTACTTGCATTTCCGGGCGTCCAGATGCTTGATGTGGTTGGCCCAATTGACGTGTTCAACGAAGCCGCCAGGCAGGCTGGAAATCCGGGCGCATACACGTTCGAAATCATCACGCCGGAGCGCGGCGAAGTCCGGGCATCAAATGGCATGACGTTCTTCTCCGACGCTGGCATCGCATCAGCGAGTGGTGACATTGACACGCTTCTTGTTGCAGGCAGCCCGAAGATGCGCGAAATCGAGGAGCAAGCGGCCCTGCTCTCCTGGCTCGTGCAGCAAAGCAAACGGGTGCGCAGGCTTGGCGCCGTGTGTTCGGGGGCGTTCTTGTTGGCCCGTGCCGGTCTTCTGGATGGAAAGAGGGCTACGACGCACTGGAACGCATCGACCCGCCTGGCGAGCACATTTCCCGCCGTAACCGTGGAACCTGACCGTATCTACATCAAGGATGGAGCTACCTACACATCCGCAGGCGTTACCGCGGGCATGGACTTGGCATTGGCCTTGGTCGAAGAGGACTTCGGTCGCGGTGTGGCGTTGAAAGTCGCAAGAGAGTTCGTGATGTTCCTCAAACGGCCAGGTGGGCAATCGCAATTCAGCGCTCACCTGGCGGCCCAGACCGCTGAGAAGAGCGTTATTCGCGACGTGCAGAACTGGGTGCTTGAGAACATTGAGAAGCCCCTTTCCGTAGACCATCTTGCGCTGCACGCAGGAATGAGCACGCGGAACTTTGCCCGCATGTTCAAGCGCGAGTCGAACACGACACCGGCCGAATTTGTCGAAGGGGCTCGTCTGGACGCCGCGAGGCGGATGTTGGAGGAAACTGCCAATCCCTTGAAGCGGGTCGCGGCACTCTGCGGATTCGGCGACCCCAATAGCCTTCGCCGCGCATTTGTTCGTCGCCTCGGCGTCACACCGGCAGACTACAGGCGCCGGTTTCGGACTGCCACCTAGCTCGCCCCAACACCGCGTACTCACTCAAAGCGGCCCCACGAATCGGATTTCAAATGCTCAAACGGAAGGTGTTTGTAGATGGAGTGGAAACTCCCGTTGGCCTTACCCTGTGGGGGCTATTGCGGAACAGGTCCGATTTGGAACTATCATGCTATGAGCCCTTCGTCCACGAGGGGCGTGTGTCGCGGATTGACATCGCCCGAGAGGCCGATTTCGCTATCCTCTGTGGGAATGCCTCCTCCTCCCTCGAGCTTCTGGGACATCTGCACGAGGGGCCCCGAATCATCGATACCAGTGGAGCATATCTCTCAGGTGGTGACGTAGTGTGCGGTCTCCCCGAGTTCTTCCGGGAAAACTCTGCTCTCATTCGCGAAGCACGCGTTGTAGGGATTCCGAACGCTGTGGCAAGTGCCTCCATTTCGCTGTTGCACCCCCTGTTTGAAGCTGGATACCTGGCCCCCCGCCTGCCGATAAGTATCCATGCGGTGCAAGGATATAGTGCACTGGAGGCTAGCGAGACCAGGTCGCGCGCGGAAACCGCGGCCCGCGCGGAGCGCGCCGTCTTCCGGACTTTGCAGACAACCTCCATTGACCGTGAACTGCGGGAAATCAAGCGATGGACCCGTCCCCCGCAAGCGATACAGCTTGCCACAAGCATAGGAAACTTTGCGCGTGGCACCGCCGTACACATCCCACTGTTCCAATCCAACCTCACGCCGCATCACACGCTGGAGGACGCGTACTCCTTGCTGGAGCGCTGGTACCTTGATTCATGTCACGTCAGGGTGACACGAGGCGCCACCCCAGCCGACGGCATCGCCGTAGGCGAAGTCAGTGACACCAACATCCTGGAACTCTACTGCCTGCCGGGAAGCTCCGAGGAAAGCGGGTTGCTTGCTGCGCGATTGGACAATCTTGGGCGCGGCTCGGCCCGAGCTGCGATTCAGGCCCTGAATATCATGCTCGACAGGAGGGCCGACTTTGCGCTTGACGGCTGCTTGCAACCCGAGTGCAGGTAATAGGTTCTCCATGCTTGGAGCGGGCACTCGGTAGCCCGCTTTTGCATCGGCGGAGAATATCCCGAATGGAAGACCAGGCTGTACGTTTGCTTAGGATGGTTACAAGATGGACTGCGAACTTCGTACCGCGGACGATGCGGGCGCCGGCGGTTTGGCATGGCTTGGCATCTACGCCAACAGAATCGTCGATGCCAGTGACTATCGGCTAATTTCCCAGGCCGTTAGCTTGGTGACCGAGACCATGTATCTCGAAGTACTCCCGCTGGCCTCGGATGGTTGTCTATTTCGCTGGCGATTCGAGGCGGAGTATCGCACTGCCTACATGGAAGCTTTCAGAGCGGTCTTCGCATTCGTAGGCATTCCGCTAGCTATTCGTTAGCGCCCTCAGAGAAGGACTGAAGGCGGCCTCGGGAATGAGCCTGATCCAGGGCACACGCCACCTGTCTCATCAGCGCTGCTGGTGACGCTCGATGGTGAAGTCTCGAGGCATCTCCTGCGGCTGCTCCCATCGAGAGAACCTCTCTCTTTCCCTTTCCCTTTCCCTTTCCCAATCCCGATGCCGGTGTTCCTCGCGCGGAGGAGCGATGACACATGCACTCAACAGAACCACCGAGCTGATACCCACTACAACGGCGCGCTTCACAATTTCTACCTTCATACGAGTTCTTGACGCCGTGGAGGTTATCTCGGTCCGCAAGCGCGATGTGTATGAGTATTTTGTGTCGATGTCATAAACGGAGACAAATTGCGCTGCGCTCGCACTTTGGCGGCTGTCCGCGCTGAACGAAACCAACTGGGCACGAGTCTATCCAGTTTCCCGTAGCACTTCCGACTGTCCGGCCTGTGTTGCCCTCTTCCCGGAAAGACGCCATTCCCGGCTGGCTTCGCGATTCCTTCCACGCAACGGACACCCCTCGTCGCTATCGAACACCAATCGCGCGTAGCGTTGATCTGTAGGCGCACTCGGCCTGCGCGAACTGTAAGTGCTATCTCCTTTCGGCGCTCAACCTGCGCTCGAGCGTGACCACGTCGGCAGCACCGGCCAGCCGCGTGCCGTCAGCAAAGAACACGCCGGGCGTGCCCGTCACGTTCAGCTTCCTGCCCAGCCGAAGGTTGTCGGCAATAGGTGTCTTGCAGTTGGCCTTCCCTGCCGGGGCAACTTTCCCAAGCATCCAGTCTCGCCAGGCCTTGGTCCTATCCGCCGCGCACCAGATCTGCCGGGCCTTGAGCTCCGAATCGTCGGATAACACCGGCATAAGGAAGGTGTAGACGGTCACATCGTCAATCTGACGCAAATTCTGCTCAAGCCGGCGGCAGTACGGGCAGTTTGGGTCCGAGAATACGGCCATCTGCCGGCTTCCATTTCCCTTGGTCCACTTCAACGCGTCGGCGAGAGGCAGGTCAGACCATTTGATGCGATTCAAGTCGGCAAGGCGCTCTTCCGTCAGGTTGGCACCGCTCTTTGCATCAACCATCACGCCGTTGATGATGTATCTCGCGGAGCCATCCGTGTACACCAAGCCACCACCAATGCTGACCTCGAACAAGCCGGGAATCGGTGTCTTTGCGACTCCCTTGACTTCGGCACGGCCGTCCAGCATTTTCTTCATTTCCGCGGCAATTCTGTTACTGTCCGGGTCCTCTGGCGCATTGGCTGAGGCAGCGGATGCGGCGCAGGTAACCGCTGCCATGGCGAAGAACAGTCCTGTGCTCATGCACGCCGTCATGAACGCGGACGGTCGCCCTGGTTTCTTTTCGAGCATATCTTTGAAGGTGGCCTTTCAGGCCGCTGTGAGTAATTCGGAATAGGTTGGCCGGCACGCCTGCGAGTCGGACGGGTTGCCCTCGACGACTCTCCAAACGGCCGCAGCTTTCACCAGAAATTCGAAGCGCGAGTCGCGGCGTTCTCTACACCCCGCCTGGGGCCCTACGCCGTCCTGGGGGTATCCAGGCTCGACCGCGCAGCGGAGGAGCTTTGCAGTCCTCCCTCGCTCTTTGCGACCACGGCCGTAGCCAACGCATTCCCAAGGACGTTCGTAACCGTGCGAGCCATGTCGAGGATATGGTCAACGCCAAGCACGAGCAAGATGCCGGCTTCCGGCAGTCCGAACATCGGCAATACGGCCGCGACGACAACGAGGGAGGCCCTGGGAACGCCCGCAATCCCCTTGCTTGTCACGAGCAAGACCAAGAGCATCGTAATCTGCTTCGTCAGGGACAACTCGATGCCATAGACCTGCGCGACAAACAGCGCCGCGAACGAGGTATACATGATGGAGCCATCAAGATTGAACGAGTAACCAAGCGGAAGGACGAAGCTGACAATACGGTCCTTTACGCCGAAGTGCCCGAGATGCTCGACCACCTTCGGGTAAGCCGACTCACTACTTGCCGTAGCAAAGCCCAATAGAAGCGGAGCACGAATCTCGCCAAGCAACCGGAATACATCTCGCCCGAGGAACCAGTAGCCTGCACCGATAAGAATGACCCAGAGTATCGCCAGCGACAGGTACACGCTGCCGAGCAGTTTTCCATAGACGAGGAGCACGCCGACACCCTGGGTAGAGATGACCGCGGAGATGGCGCCAAACACGCCGGCCGGAGCAAAGGCCATCACGTAGTTGGTCAGCTTGAGCATCACGTGCCCGAGTCCGTCGATGGACAGGAGTAGCGGCTTGCCGACGCCATCCTTCATGGTGCCAAGTGCGGCACCGAAGAACACGGAGAAGACCACAATCTGGAGTATCTCATTCGTCGCCATCGATTCAATGACGCTCTTCGGGAACATATGAGCGATGAAGTCTCTCAAGTTCAAAGCATTGGTTTTCAAGTTCGAGGCGGCGTCCGCGGCTGGCAGCGGCAGATCCATGCCAAGCCCCGGCGTCAAGACGTTTGCCATAACGAGGCCGATCACCAGCGACGTGATGGAAGCAACAACGAACCATGCCATCGCCTTGAGACCAATGCGACCCACCGCCTTCCCGTCGCCCATGCCCGCGATACCGCCTACAAGCGTCGCAAACACCAGCGGTGCAATGATCATCTTGATCAGACGGAGAAAGACGTCGCTGAGGATGGAGAGATATCCACTAATCGACTTGGCCGCTTCCGCGCCGGCCAAGAAGTGAACGGCCGTGCCGACGAGCACGCCGAGTACCATCGCCACAAATATGTATAGGGGCAACCTGTTTGATTTCATGATGACGCTATTCTTGAAGAGGACAGCCGATACAAGCGCATCGGCGATGAACTGCGAGCCCCAGGGAAGCGAACGGGGACAATTCCGCCGTTCGGCAAGCACCGAGGAACTGATTGGCCAAACACTGTTGACGAGATAGTCGCGCCGGCAAGGTCGATGTAGGCGGGTTCCCGCGAGGTCTGATTGGGCACCGAAGGAACGCTCGGCGGACGCCGGGAAGGCTTGCCTCTCCTTCCTGACGGGCACTTTCGAAGAGCAGAGCTGATGCCACGATTTGGGCCGCGCGCTTGCGCAGGCGCCCCACGTGAACTAGTTTGACTTCGTGGAAAAGCCAACGCGTGGCGCTATACCATCAGTTCAAGCCGAGGGAGCGCACATCCTGTGCCTTCATGCGCCAACGGGGAACCGGAAGTCTTCCCACCAGCTTGGACGCGAGGCTTGAGCGCGCCAGCGGGGCGCAGCGCTCCGACTGCGCCCCCGTCCGGAGCGACTCAGGACACCAACTGCCGGCGGAACTCCGCAATCGGGGCGTGTGGCTGAATCTCCAGGACCTTCCCATCAATCACCAGGCTCGGGAGTCGTTTCACCCCCGCTGCCTCCGCGGAGGCGGTTAGCTCTCCGTGTTCCTCGAGATTGACAACAGTCAGGGAATGTCGGTCGTTGTCAAAGAGGCCTGTCATCGTTTCCACAACGGAAAGACAAATCTTGCAGCCATCGTGATAAAGAATAGCTTCGCGGTTCATGGCATTCTCCGAGTTCTTCAGTTGCGCCGCGCTCACTGCAGTACCAGCGGGTGCGGGTCGTTTGGCTACTGGATTATCGGTGTCCATACCCCTAGTGAAAACCTTGACGAGGGCGCTGTTCCTGCCAATTCAGTGACGCTTCCAGCCAGCCCCACAACCGTAGCGTCGGAGGCCAGGTGCGGCCCGCTTTGGGTCGGCAGATTCAGGGCCATCACCCACGCGCTGTCCATGACGTAATGCGCTGCCCCGCGCGATGACGCGTTGATTCCTTCACTGCGCTTCAGGCGCTACGAAAGTAGCTATGTGAGGGCGAGCTGGATGAAGGCAATTGCTTTGGCATCGGGCGATGCCAGCACCCAATGCCGCGGCGCTGGCAATCACGCCGCAATGCGGAAGCGGCGCCTGTATTCGGCCGGCGAGACGCCAAGTCGCCTGAGGAAGGCTCGTCTGAGGCCATTCGGGTCACCGAAGCCCGTAAGGGCAGCCACACGTTTTAGCGGATTCCTAGTCTCTTCGAGCATCCTGCGTGCGGCATCCAGTCGCGCTCCCTCAACGAAGTCCGCAGGCGTCACGTTGCACTCCTGCTTGAAGATGCGGGCAAAGTTTCGTGTGCTCATCCCCGCATGGGCGGCCAGATTATCCACCGAGAGTTGCTTGTTCAGATTCTCCACCGCCCAATTCTGAACATCCCGAATCGCGCTCTTTTCTGCAGTCTGCGCAGCCAGATGCGCACTAAACTGGGATTGCCCGCCAGGCCGCTTGAGGAACATCACAAACTCACGGGCAACTTTCAGGGCAATCGCCCGCCCAAAGTCCTCCTCTACCATGGCAAGCGCGAGGTCCAACCCTGCCGTGACGCCGGCGGATGTGTAGATATTTCCATCCTTCACATAGATCTGGTCCGGCTCCACCTTTACCTTGGGGAACATTCGGCCCAGCCTGGCGGTTGAGTTCCAATGCGTTGTAGCACGTCTTCCATCCAGCAACCCTGTGTGCGCCAGGAGAAGCGCTCCCGAACAGACCGAGCCAATCCGACGAACCGTCTTGGCGTAGCGATTAATCCAATCTCGTATCGCGGTGTCTTTCTCAACAAGATTCACCAAAGGACTACCCGCGATCAGAAGCGTGTCTATATCGGGGCTGCTGGTATCAAGCGTAGCATCCGGGGTAATCGTCATTCCGTTCGAGGCAGTCAGAATGCCGGGTGTTGGCGACACAATCTCGAACTGGTACGCACCTGGATTTCCTGCCTGACGCGCAGCCTCATTGAAGACATCGATAGGCCCCACCAAGTCGAGCATCTGGACGCTCGGGAAAGCAAGTACAGCGATTTTCATGGCAACAACAGACGTAGATGACCGGATACTTTATTTTAGTCAATTCCGGCCAACGCGCGCGCGCCCTGGCTTGAAGTGCCACTCGATTGGCTGCATCTGAATGCATGTGCAGAAACAGCCATCTCGCATCTACACGACCTGCTGCCGCTAGCTCCTGCCGGAGATGCCGGGCAGGCCTGACTCTGTGCCACCCTCAGCCTGCCATGGGCTGTTAACTCAGAGACACTTGCCGGCTCCCGATGCCGCAGCGGGGTGCAGCTTCAGTGCCGGTGCGAAGCACTGCGACGGCCGACGCACGTGCTATCCGTGGCACGGCTTTGGGCGCGGATACCTTCATTGCGCCGCAGGACATCCGAACCGGCGACCGGAACTTATCGGTAGCGAATGATAGTGATTTCCACGATGCGCCGATTCTCCGCAAGCATCTGGCCACCGGCCTTATGAAGCGATTCGAGCCTTGTTCGCGCCTCTCCAAGCAGGGCAGCGTCACCCCCTGCCTCGCGCACTCGCCCCGCTATGCGAGACAGAAGAATACGGTTCCCAATCCACCCCTCTGGGCTTTCCACGCTTGTGTAGCCGATTCTCTCGTATGCTCTGGGAGGCTCCCCATGTGTCCATACATCCACACCGTCGACAACCTCTCTGGCACCACCGGTTCCATACCGGACCTCCGGCGTACCTTCGTATCGTTGAATCGGAGCTACGCAAGCAGCCAAACCGACGCAGGCCGCGGAAACGAAAATCGAACACCTGAATAGCGACTTACCAATCAGCCTCATGATATTAATAATAAGAGTCCATAATTAAATTAGCGCGACCATCGCAAATAGGCCGTCACGCACAATGCGGGCGATTTTGTCACCTCGATTTTTCTCCGGTGCGCCCGGACATCATCTGTCGAGTTCGTGTACCTCGAAATCGCACGTCGGCCTTAAGCTGGGAAAGACCACGTTCAAGAGTATGCCTTCGAGGCACTCGCGGTTGCGTTCAATCGCAGACGCATCAATGCGTGCCGATACGCGTAGCTGAGCCTTCTCCCCACAACTGCCGGCGCTCGCTATGTCGACAGAAAGTGAACTCCGCAGCAAGCAGGACGATACGCTGGCGGAGAGACCACAGGCGAGCATTTCGTCGTAGATGAGCGAGAAAGGGTTTTGGAGGTCAGACCACGCCTCGGCCAGGCTCGCGGTCAACTCGCGGAGCATGCGAGGGTCTTTCAAGGTCAGAACGTAGTTTATTGATGCTTGGTCTTGCAATGCGCGACTCCCTAGGCTCTTTAAAGGATGCAACCGCCACCAATTTCCTCAGGAAATCGGAGGACCGGAGCGCTTACCTGTGCTTTACGATAAGGATGTCGACTACCAGATTAATGGCTGGATAAGTAACACCGTCCACCACCTCTGTATACGCCTCCTCTTCCCTCTCTCCAACGCGAATTGCCGCGTCCCCTCCAGCACGCGTGACGGCGCGGTCAATTTCGAGTTGAAGAAAGCGATGTGCGAACGGCCCGTTGGGAACGACAATTGAGCGCCGCTCCAGGACGATATGAGATTTGTCATCACTGCGGCCTTCCTTTCGCCTTTCGATGGGCCGCTGTACAACGCTGGCCAAGTCGGCATCGACTTCCCGCAGTCCAGTTCCGAGTGTCAGGGCCTCCGCCAGCGGAAGCCTCAATGCCATCAGCATCAATGCGACCAAAACAACAATGCCTCTCTTCCGCATGAACAATCCTGATATTGGCGTCGGCCACATAAGCAACCGACGACTTTCCGGTGAGTTTCTCCCGAGATGGGCCACTCGATTTGTAGGATGAGCTTTGCCGCCATCGGATTGCCAACAATCGCTACCGGGAAATTGGCGGCGGTCTCCTTCCATTCGCGGCCTGCAGCAAGGGGCCAGCCTTATCCAGGTAGGCAATTCCCATGACGTCGAGTGCCGCGCGGGCAAGCGCAAGGTGGGCAGGCATGTCGGGAAGCTTCACTTCCCATCGAAGCGATGCGCCGTCCAGCGCCATTCTTCTCGAGGTCTGTAGTATCGCGGAGGCTGAAAGGAGATTCTCCATGCTGACCTTTGCGCGCACGAACCGTAGGAAGACATCTTGCGGCGTATCATCATTGCAGCGGACTTCCAGAATGCCGGTTCCTGCCGTGCCATGCATACTTATCAGTTCAATCATCTTTCTACTCCCAACTCGGGGACCGCTGGCGGCGCACACTCAACCGCGAGCTGAGGCAATGCTCCCGTCGTTAGCCTTTTGTCCCCACTGGTCCCTTAACCATGACTCGCCGGCGCCCTCGCCGGTTGTCCGGGGCTTGCTCTGACTAGCGCTATCCATGGCAGCCTGCGCACCGAGGCATCGGCAGGCACGCGTACGCTACTCATTGCCCAGCACTAGTTCCAGTTGCAGAGTCTAGACAGTAATCGCCATGCGCGAGCGGCCCTGGCCGTAGCGCTGTCAATATTGGCCGTTAGCGTCGTCTCTCATTTTGAGTTCCATGCAGGTGTACGCAGGAAATCCCCCTGATAAACCATGAGACGTTGAACCGGCACGCTGCGCCATGGGGAGATGAGTGTGGGCTGTCCAAACCAGCAGGAAGGTCCATTCCTGATTCGATAACTGCCAGGAGGCTGGTGGTGTCCAAATGGTCGGACTACCGTGCGTCCACACAACTCAGGTGTCATGAGGACGCCATGCAGGCTCTCCATCTCCTGGCGCTGCTGCTCGCAATCGCAGCAGCCAGTTACACATTCGCGCACCAAGGTACCGTATCAGGCCCAATTAAAAGCTCGACAACCCTCGCGCCCCATCTCGGCCATGTGCATTGGTGGGCCCTCTCCTGTAAGTGGCTTCGGTAGCGAGCAGTTTGGCTGAAACTGCTGCATCTCATAACTAACGGCACGGGCCTTCATCTCCGATAATGAATTCACCGCCGCAGCACTGTACGTGCGGCGCCAATGCCAAGTAATCAAGTCGGCCGAAAACAGAAGAACAGGCCGTATCGGACAGACGAGGACATCATGAACACTTCAGCCATCCACGCTGCGTCCATGCAGCAGCAGCACAACTCGGTGAGGCATCTCCTGGTGAATCTGATTCCCTTCGCCGTCTCCTGGTGGGCCATCAGCTTCGCAATGGCTGTCGTGCTGAACGCAGCGCTGAAGTACGCTGTTTAGCAGACTCCTGGGTTTTGACTCTCATCGCCGGCATTGTCCTCACCCTGCCCAGCGGGGCCTCCTCACCGGATCCTGGCAGCCTGACCACATCGCGATAGACATGCAAGAAGGCCCCATCCGGGGCCTTCTTGCATTCGCCTTGTCCGCCGCTGCTCTTTTCACCTCGCCGCACTTCACGGTGCGGCGCACCGCTGCCACTCAGGCGTCGAATCGTCCACGGATAAACGCGGCACCCTCGAGAACCGCAGATCTTGCCTCCGGTAAGCGCGTGTGCCACATATGCCATTCATGGAACATCCCAGGCCAGACCTTGAGGGTGACATCGACGCCGGCGGCGCCGGCTCGCGCCGCAAGCCTCGTCGCATCATCCAGCAGGCTTTCGTCTCCTCCGACGTGAATCAGCATTGGTGGCAGGCCCGCCAGGTCGCCGAAGAGGGGCGATGCCAAAGGGTTCCGCGGGTCATTGTCCTCTTGCAGGTAACTACGCGCGAACGCCTGGAGCCCTTCCATTGAAATGATGGGGTCGACGTCCGCCTTTGCGCGGATCGAGTCACCGCTCATGGTGAGGTCAGTCCAGGGGGAGATGAGAAAGACCCCCTTCGGTAGCGGTATCTCCCGCTGATTGCACAGCAGCATTAGAGCCACGGCGAGACCGCCGCCAGCCGAGTCTCCTGCCACGACAATGGAAGGGTCCTCACCAAGCCGGTCATACAGCCACTGGTAGGCGTTGAGCGCATCGCGCAGTGCGAGAGGGAAAGGGTTCTCAGGTGCCCTCCGATAGTCAACCGCAAAGACATCCCGATGCGTCTCGATGCACAAGGCCGCCGTCAGCGTTCGGTATTGCGCTGGGGTATGCATGACATAGCCGCCGCCGTGGAGATACAGGACAGCCTGGTTGCGTTGCGCTCCGTAGGACGCCGTCCACGTCCCCGGCAGTTCGTTGCCGTCAAGGAAGCGAACGCCTTGCGGGACGTCGATTTCGTTGTAGATCCTGTCCGCGTGCGTTCGGAGTTGCTCCAGCGTTGGCTGAGCCGGGACTTGTGAATTACGGTCCCGAAGGAACTGAACGATATCTTTCAACTGCTGCGATGCCATGGCTGCTCCATGCAGCGCGCTACCTGGGAGAACTGCCAGTCGGCCCTGCCGGATAGCACTTGGTGGACCTTGCCAAGAGGAGAGCGCGCGATCGGTCTTGGAACAGGATAGGCTCACAGCGCACCAAGTATCTGCCATACAAGTGAACGCTTCGGCCATGGTGGCTCGCTGATCGCCTCGAGGGCACACGGCCCGTGGTCCAGATGGAAAACGACACGGCGGCGGCCGGCCCGGTCGAGAGTCAAGCGAGTGTTCCGAACCCACGGCTACAAGGCCTCCTGGCGCGATTGCGTTGCTACCTCATACCGTTGACTGCTTTTGCTGCGGAATTGGCGCATGCCCGTGTTGTCCTCACGGTACGCTCGTCTTCCCGCTCTCGGCAGCAACGCACGCTGCAACGCAACGCGGCTACCTCCGGCCCGCCACTTGCTGACTCCCCATCACAGGCGTCGACTTCGGCATTTGGCCGAAACTACAATGTGGTTGTCTTCATCCGCTCGAACTACGGGCTGTCTCCATCGGCTTGGGATTGCTAGAGTTAAAGCACTCAGGTCCGCCGCGCTTCGATCCTTATGCATGAAGCTTGCGGGGCGTGGGATAACCGGGGGCCGCGCTTGCCGGCTGGCCTGCAGTCACAAATGTATGAAGGATTCAACCATGGAACTGATCGACCCGTCCGAGCATTCGCGCTTCCTCTCCTTCCTGGAGCGGCACAGCCTGCCTCAGCATGACTTCGTGCTTGTCGAAGTCGACACCACCGACCCGAAGAGCGACGAAATATTTGGCCTGCAGGGATGGATTACGATTCGCCGTCTCTCGGCCGGCACTTCGCGCGAGTATCTTATTGGTGACGAATCCGACTGGCTCGAACATTTCAGCAAGGATGTGCATGCGGGTACCTTTGGCGCATTCACTCCAGGCCACCCGGTCACCTCATGAGCAGCGGGAGCGCCGCGCCGATGAAGGGCGCATTCGCCCCTGGACTTACTTAGCGCAAGACCCGGGTTTCGCCACGCATCGCTCTTGCGGCGGTTCGTGGCGAGACTCGCATCTGGCGTTCCGGACAATGGTTTCGGCACGCCGAAGCGCCTCCGGTTCGCCACCTCCACACTCGGTTTAATCAAGCAGTCGCGAGCCAATCTTCGCTTGTATTTCTCCGCGAGTGACGCCACTCGCCGCCTCGACCAACCGCAGTCCGCCAGACGTTACATCAAGCACGGCCCACTCGGTAATAATTCGATTCGCAGCCCGCTCGACCATTCCATGCCCGCCCAGGGCGTCGACGATATGTGACGGCCCACCGCAGCCATGCACGAGTCCCGACTCTCGGACGAGCAGAATGATGCGTCCCGCGCCATATGTCGCGTTGCCCAGTGCGCCGCCGGTCTTACGCCGGGCGATGGTATTTTCTGGCTCAATGAACTCGCCCGCGCTACTGGCACAGAGAGCCTCCAGGATTGCGACATCCGCCGTAGGACTCAGCATTGCCGCGAAGGATTGCGTCGAATGGAAGGGAGTGAGTTGCCGTCCAACGCGCTTTCCACCTCGCCCGGCGTCGAGGATATCGGCATCCATGTAGTCGTCCGTCGGGTATAGGCCCATGCCTGGCAGCCTATCGTCGGAATGAACCCAAACCTCCTTCGCGACATCGATATGATTTGCCACCAAGGCAGGCAAGCCCGGGCCCAACTCCACGAACTCGCCATCGCGCAACTCTCTTGCCGCGCGCTCTGCCATCTCGTCTACCGTCCAACTCATTGCACTCTTCCTCAGTCACAAAGGCCGTGTTGCCCTTTCCAGACGGGTTTCGGCCCGTGGCCTCCTGGGACCTCGCTGACACATCTGTAGAGTCCACACGCCACCCGATTCCCGTCGGCATCACTGTAGCAGCGCAATGCCTCGTTAGCCCCCGCAGATTTGATGAATCACAGGCCAACATCCGGCGTCGTTCGGCCAGCCATCGTCGCATTGCCTTCTCGCTCCGCCAGCATTGGGCGGCCGAAGGCCAAACGTTCCGCGTGGTCGCTCCGCGAGTCGGCGGGCGATGTAGCGGCTTTTCAGCCATGCCTTGGCTGAATCTGAAACCAGAAAGACCGATAAGTAGCCAGCGCTGTCATTAGACTAGCGCTCCTCGCAATGCAATTGGGGGCCCCCGCCTCCCGTTGCCGGCAGCATGAGAGCCCTGTATTGGACGCCAGGGCGGCGAGTAGCTTGGACATCTGCTGCTTTCGCGGCGCGCATTCTCATGGGAGGCGCGCCGCTTTTCTTGCCTGGGAAAAAGAACGCGTTCGACTTTGGATTCCTCGGCAGCATCAGGCAGTCATTTTTTTCGAAGGCCGCCTTTGACGCCCGCTCGTCCTGATCCGTGCCCCCACTCGACTATGCTTTCGGCAGCGAGATACCGAGGGCCGTATGGAGTGACCTTTCACGCGCCAGCCCCACCCCGAGTTGGAAACCACGACTCCAGAGGCATGCGCGGACTATCTCTCGTGGCCAGGCTCGTTTATGACTATTCAACTCGGTATTGGCGGCGTGCCCGAACCCGATGCCGCATCTCGCCATTTGCTGACAAGCGGTTCAATTTGTGCCAAACGAGAACTCGATGCGGCACTATCAACCGCACGTGCCGTTGGTGCCGCGGCAGCAAAGTTCCAGGAGGCGCAGCGTGACTCGATTCGCGCCGTGCTGAGCCGGCTCGGCGACGTCTCCCGCAACCTTGCACATACGCTTGGCGACTTATCCTTGGCGGGGTCAATGCCGTCAAGTGAACTTCTTGAACGGTCCCGCATATGGGCCAGAACACTGCATTCACAGGTTGATGGCATTTCCCATGCGCTCGAGCGCGGGTATGAAAGTATTGCCGACGCCGGCTATCCCCCATCTGTCCTGTTCGTCGGGCCGGAGGGCTCCGGGAAGACAACCACCAGGGAAGCCCTCTTCGGCTCGCCCGCATTCTTTGCTCGAGAGGCACAAGCACTTGAGCTGGCGCCGGCACGGCGCGAGAACCCAACCGACCGTGCCATCGCAAACACCCCGGCGTGTCTCCTTGTCCAGGAAGCAAGCGTAGCGAAGAGCCCTCCCAATGATGCCGGCGTCATGGCGCAGCGGTGGGACAGATCAATGTGGCCCGACACGCTCGTCCTGGTACTAACGGATGACGATATGGCACCGGGGGCGTTCGACAGCCTTGCGCAAGCTGGTCCGCTGCGGGGCCGCCTGGCGGTACTGTTGAATGTGAAGCGGCACGATGAAGATCTTGACCTGTTGATTGGCGGGGATGGACATGCGTCGGGCAACCGGAACGTCGCTCAACTGGGCGCTCGCATCGCAGAGCGAATCTATCAACGCTTCTGCATCGATGCCATCGAGGTAACTCCGATACACGCACGGGCCGCGTGGCTGGCACGGCATGGCGCAGTGCTACCGCCTGGCGTATCCGCCGCGTCACTCGAACGGTCAAGTAATGTGATGGCCGCAGAGTCCGCCGTTCTGCGCCTGCTGACCTCAGGCGTCGCATCGGCTCGCCTCCAGGCCCCGGCCAGCCTTCTCCACATGTATGTTCAGTTGACCCGAGGGTGTATCGACGAGGCCTCTGATTCCGTCCGGCAACTTCGCGATGCCGCGATGACGGCCGTAAACTCCCTTGAACTGCAGAGGTCAACGGCGGCCCGGCTGCTTGCCCGGAGTCTTGACTTGCTTCAATCCCGCTTTGAAGCTGCGGCGGATTCAATAGCCAGTCTCATAGACGACGCGCTGTCGGAGCCCTCTCCAGCAGACGCTATTAGCCGTGGTTGGCGAGGCATGCTCGATGAGCACGGGCTTACCGACGCCGCCGGATGGCTTCCCCTGGCGCTACAGGCAAATGAGGCGACAACGAACGATATGGCCAGCTTTCCTCCTGCTTCAGACATCGGGGCACGGCAGTTCGATAACGATTCAATTGACGTATCTCAACTCGAGCTTGCCAGGCATCGTGTCAAGTCGCACCGTCACGCACGTCTTCTGTTCCGAAGCATCTCATCCACAGCAGCGGCCATCGTCGCGGGATGGCTAATCTCCGCGGTCGTGGATGACACGCTCTGGACGATTGCCGCCACGACGATTCTCTCCATGGCGGTAGGACTCGGCGTCGACAAAGGGGTATGCCGGGTCACCAGCCGGTGGATCGGCGAAGCGAATCTGGTGCTGGAGCAGCGGCGCGCCTCCCTTGAGAAAGATCTGCGGGATGTCCTGGGGCAACACCACCGGCGGATGCATCAATGGCTACACGCTTTATCGGGGAGTAGATACGATGGAGGCGCGCAAGGACAACTGGCCGCTTCTATCTCAGAGCACCTCGCATGCGTCCGCAGTTCCCTCGACGCGGAGACGAAGCGACTCGAGCGCATCGCATCGAAAATTGATGGCTGCCTGTTGAGTCACGCTTTCGAGCTCGTTGCCCAGGACTTGCACCGCGAACACATTGATATTGTCACCGTTGCGCGGCGACCCGGCGTTTTGGCGATTGCAAGTGTGGCATTTTCCCGCAGCCTCGACCACGCATTCAAGCTTCCCGGTGAGTCTGACGGCAGCAAGCTGAAGCAGCTATCCGAGTGGCTGGGCGGTGAAAGGCTTCTGCTGGTTGACCGGCTCGCCCCGCTCGAACGACAAGTGCGCCAGGCACTCGGGATAGACAACTGCGGCTCGGCGATTGCGTCAGTGGCGATAGCCCCGGGCCGGGAGGCGGCGACCGTCTTGCTTAGCGAAATGCAGTGGGAACAAGCAATCGGGGCTGGGTCGACTTCCATTCAGCTGGCGGAGCAATTGCTTGGCATCTCAATTCACACTGGAGTGCTGTTGTGACGCCTGGATTTCAAGACACTCGCGACGCCGTCCGCCACCTCATCCGCGACGCGGCCTCAATCATTTCGCATTGGCCAACTTCATCTTCGGAATCGTTGCGCGCGACCCTGCAATACTGGCAGGAAACGTTAAAGGCTGAGGCCCCATGGAGAATCGCGCTACTCGGCGAGGCGGGAGTTGGCAAAACCAGCCTCATCCGGGCGGTGTCAGGGAACGACGAAGCGCACCTCGGAACGGATGAGCCAACTGCGGCGGTAGGCGAGCATGACTGGCACGGGATGGTATTTGTGGATACGCCAGGCCTTTATCTTTCCCCCAGTGAACTCGTGGGCGGGGCAGCACTCAGTGCGGCCATGGAGGCCGACATGATATTGCTCGTCGTTACACCCGAACTTCCCTATCGGGCCCAGGCAGGCATATTGAGAAGGCTGCTAGACCAAGACAACCTCTGTCTCGGCAGACCATGCTGCCTGGTGGTCAACAAAATAGACCGGGACCGCAATGGAGGCGCCGGCATGCAACAGCGGATTGAGGCGGTATTGGGTAGACGCATCGGCATTCCCGTGCTCCACTGCTCGGTGGCAAAGTACTTCCATGCCAGGCAGGCCTCGGCCGGCTTCCGCGAGCGACTGCTGCGGCAAAGCAGATTGTCGGCGCTGGTGACCAGCCTTTCCGCCTGGGGAAACCAGACCGGTCAGGCGAGCCGGGCGATTGCAGCCATCAGCGCTGTGGAAGGCGTTATGCGGGATGTCATGCAATCCGGCGACGAGCCCTGCCTGCAAGCACGCATAGCCTGCGTCCAGAAGGAAATCGCCGAGCTTGAACAGGCAAGGGAACACCTGCATTCGCTCGCGCGCCTATGGCATCGGCAAGTCTATTCAACAGTACTGGGGCGTGCCGCGAAAGCAATGGAACGTCTGGACGGCACCGCCGAGGCTCCGGAGGTGCAGGCGTTCTTCACCTCCACGCTTGACCAGATGAAGGAGGACTTGAGCAAGCTTTGGTGCGAAATGGAGCGACAGCTGCACGAAATCCTTGGCGGCGCGGGGAAGCAACTCGAGAATCGCACAACGCAGGCGCTCCACATGCCGTGGTCCGGCGGCAGCTTCGCGCCAGGCACACCCGGCTCACTGGATGCCATCCGCATCCCAGCTAGCCCGGCATTGCGTCTGACGCGGCTTGTCAATAGCGCAACCGGGCCAATAGCAGGCGGACTGGAAGCCGCTTCGATAAGCACAAAGGCACTCGGCAATCTCCTCTACGAAATTGCCGGGTCCACCGGGATAAGGCTGGTCAGGACGGAGGCTCTCCGTCGAGCTGGCCTCATCACAAGAGCATCGGGAAGACTAGCGGCATTCAGCCCGTTGCTAGCAACCATCCTCGACCTCTATCTGCATTTTCGGGAAGAGAAAATCGAGGATGCCAAACGGCGCTACGTTACGGACCTGCGCCGCTCGCTTCGCGCTGCATTCAGACAGCACGCCGAAGCATCGGCGCTAGGCACCAGCAATGCCATCGAGAGGTTCGGAAACACGGCTCTGGACAACATCGCGGCAAATCTGACTGGTCAACTGAAGGATATGCTGGAACGCCAGGCCATCAGTATCGGGCTTGGCAAGCAGTCGGAAGAGGTAGCCGACCGCTGCAAAGCACTGAAGCAGCAATTGCATGATGCACTCAACGGTGCCACGCCGCGGATACCAGGCACTGCACCTTGAACCCTATTGCCATATTGGTCCGCCACCTGTAAAAGCCTGCGCTACTCGTGCCCTGCTCCCGAGCTCGCCGGCTCCAAAAATTGGCCGGCCAGACTGCTACAGAACCTTGCTACAGCGCGCGGCCCGGCGGCGGGGCGCCGCCGGGCCGCCATACTGCCCTTGCAGTCTCTCTGCAACGCGTGCTATGTTGCGGCTTCCAGGAGAACGAGACACCTCCGCCGTATCAGGTGGGTGTCTCTACCGAAGGCGTACCCCTGAAACGCTCAGGTGCAAAAGACTGGAAACCGAACAAACTGGAGAGCGCCGGACCGCACACCGACCAGGTAAGCGGCACGCGGCCGCCGAAGGGGCAAGCCGGTACCCGTGGTGGGTGCGGCGAATCTCTCAGGCAAAAGGACAGTGGGGGCAGGCAGGCCAGATGGCTTGCCTGCCCCTTTTTGCTATCCGGAGCCTGAGAAATGAAAGTCATCGTGATGGGAGCCGGCGTGATCGGCGTTGCGTCTGCGTGGTACCTGGCCCGTGCCGGGCACGAGGTCGTGGTGCTGGAGCGCAATGCGGGCGCGGCCCGGGAAACCAGTTTTGGCAACGGCGGGCAGATCTCGGTCAGCCATGCCGAGCCTTGGGCCAACCCGGCCGCGCCGCTGAAGATGCTGCGCTGGCTCGGGCGCGAGGATGCTCCGCTGCTGTTCCGCCTGCGCGCAGATCCGGCGCAGTGGTCGTGGGGACTCAAGTTCCTGCGCGAGTGCACGGCCAGTCGCTCCACCCACAACATGATCCAGCTGCTCAACCTGGGCACCTATAGCCGCGCCAGCCTGCAGGCGCTGCGCGCCGAGACCGGCATCGAGTACGACCACCTCACGCGCGGCATCCTGCATTTCTATACCAGCCAGAAGGAATTCGACGCGGCCGTCGAGCCGGCGCGCATCATGCGCGAGCTGGGCTGCGAGCGCCGCGTGATCGGGCCGGACGAAGTGGTGCGGCTGGAGCCGGCGCTGGCGAATATCGCGCCGCGTCTGGCGGGCGCCACCTATACCAGCGAGGATGAATCGGGCGATGTGCACCGCTTCACCACCGCGCTGGCCGCGCGCTGCGAAGCGCTGGGCGTGCGCTTTCGCTATGGCGTGCGGGTGCAGCGCCTGCATGCCGAGGGCGGCAGCATGCACGGGGTGGAGATTGCCGACGAGACTGGCGGCTACCAGATCGAGAGCGCGGACGCCTACGTGCTGGCGCTGGGCAGCTTCAGCCCGATGCTGGCGCGCCCGCTCGGGGTCAAGCTCGACATCTATCCGGCCAAGGGCTATTCGGTGACGCTGCCGGTGCTCGACAGCGAGCGCGCGCCCAGCGTGAGCCTGACCGACGACGAGTACAAGCTGGTGTTCTCGCGCTTTGGCGACCGCCTGCGCGTGGCCGGCACAGCCGAACTCAACGGCTATGCGATGGATCTGAACCCGGTGCGCTGCGAGGCCATCGTGCGGCGCACGCTGGAAGTGTTCCCGGGCATGAGCCGACCGGAGCTGGCGAAATTCTGGACCGGGCTGCGCCCTGCCACGCCGGGCAACGTACCTTATATCGGCGCCAGCGCCATCGGCGGGCTCTACCTGAACACCGGCCACGGCACGCTTGGCTGGACGCACGGCTGCGGCTCGGGCCGTGCGATCGCGGACATCGTCAGCGGCCGCGTGCCGGAGGTGGATTTCGCCTTTACGGGCGCGCTGCCCGCCGGTGGCACGACGCGGCCGGCGACGCTGGCGTCCGCGCAGCGGGCCGTCCACTAGCCCCCGGCCCCGGTGGCGCCGGCCGGCGCCACCGCGCGTGGCTAGACGTCGATGGCCGTGTCCGACTTGACCTTGCGGCGCAGCTCGAACTTCTGGATCTTGCCCGTCGAAGTCTTGGGCAAGGGCCCGAAATACACGGCCTTGGGCACCTTGAAGCCAGCCAGCAAGGTGCGGCAATGCGCGATCAGTTCCTCGGCCGTGGCGCTGGCGCCGTCTTTCAGCTCGACGAAGGCGCAGGGCGTTTCGCCCCACTTGGCATCCGGCTGCGCCACCACCGCCGCGGCCAGCACGGCCGCATGGCGGTAGAGCGCGTCTTCCACCTCGACGCTGGAGATGTTCTCGCCGCCGGAGATGATGATGTCCTTGCTGCGGTCCTTGATCTTGACGTAGCCGTCCGCCGTGCGCACGCCCAGGTCGCCGGTGTGGAACCATCCGCCGGCGAAGGCTTCGCGCGTGGCCTTCTCGTTCTTGAGATAGCCCTTCATGCAGATATTGCCGCGGAACATGATCTCGCCGATCTCCTCGCCGTCGGCGGCCACTGGCTGCATCGAATCCGGATCGAGCACCGCCACCCCGGCCTGCAAGTGGTAGCGCACGCCCTGGCGGGCCTTGCGGGTGGCGCGGTCTTCCTGCGACAGCGCGGCCCAGTCGTCCTGCTCCGCGCACACCGCGGCCGGGCCATAGGTCTCGGTCAGGCCGTAGACGTGGGTCAGCTCGAAACCCATTTCTTCCATCTGCGCCAGCACCGCCGCGGGCGGCGGCGCACCGGCCACCATGCCGCGCACCGGGCCGCGCAGGCCTTCGCGCCAGGCCGGCGGCGCGTTGACCAGCGCGGTGTGGACGATGGGCGCGGCACAGTAATGGGTCACGCCTTCGTCGCGCATCAGGTCGAACACCAGCTTGGGCTCGAACTTGCGCAGGCACACATTGATGCCGGCGCGCGCGGCGATGGTCCAGGCAAAGCACCACCCGTTGCAGTGGAACATGGGCAACGTCCACAGGTAGACCGCGTGCTTGGGCAGGTCCCACTCGAGGATGTTGGACACGGCATTGATGGCTGCGCCGCGATGGTGGTAGACCACGCCCTTGGGGTCGCCGGTGGTGCCCGAGGTATAGTTCAGGGCGATGGCGTCCCACTCGTCGGCGGGCCATTGCCAGGCGTAGTCGGGATCGCCCGAGGCCAGCAGGGTTTCGTAGTCGGTCTCGCCAAAGCGCGGCGCGTCCTGCGGGCCCAGCGCATCTGCCACCGCCACCACCTTCAGGCCGGGGATTTCGTTGCCGATCTGGCGCGCGAGCTCGGCGAACTCGGTATCGGCCAGCAGCACCTTGGCCTCGCCATGACGCAGCATGAAAACCAGGTTGGCGGCGTCGAGCCGGATGTTCAGCGCATTGAGCACCGCCCCCGCCATCGGCACGCCGAAGTGCGCTTCCACCATGGCCGGCGTGTTGGGCAACAGGACCGCCACCGTATCGCCCCGGCCGATGCCGAGGCCCGCCAGCGCGCTGGCCAGGCGCCGCGCACGAGCGTAGGTCTCGCGCCAGGTCTGGCGCAGCGGGCCATGCACGATGGCCAGGCGCTCGCCATAGACTTCGGCGGCGCGCGCCAGGTAATCGATGGGCGTGAGGGGAACGTGGTTGGCCGGGTTCTTGCCCAGGCCGGTGTCGAAATCGCTTGGCATTGCTTGGTCTCCGCTTGCGCCTGGCGCTGCGGGCGCCGCCGGTCGCTGTTACTTTTTGCAGGGCAAGGCTATCATCCCACACGACAAAGCTTTGTCGTCCGGATGACAGTGCCCCGCCGGGGCGCGCTCTCCGGGTTGAATCCAGATCAATGTCCAGCCATCCACCCGCGTCCTCCCAGCCCGGCCTTCCCGCACCACCCCCCGCTGCCACGCCTGCGTCGCCGGCTGCCTTGCTGTCCAGGCACGAGTGGTACGCCTCGCTCGCGCCGGCCCACCAGGCGCTGGCCGCACGGCAGGTGGTGGTCCAGGACTTCGCCGCGGGCGCCTTCGTGGCGCGCCGGGGCGAGCCGTCGCGCTACTGGATCGGGGTCGAGAACGGACTCATCAAGCTCGCCGTGTATACGCCGGACGGGCGCGGCTGCACCTTCTCCGGCGTGCCGGCCGGCGGCTGGTGCGGCGAAGGCAGCGTCATCAAGCGCGAGGCCCGCCGCTACGACGTGATCGCCATCCGCGACTCGCGCATCGCGCTGGTGCCCGATACGGTGTTCCACACCCTGCTGGCGGAGAGCCTGCCCTTCTCCAGCTTCGTGGTGCGCCAGCTCAACGAACGCATGGGGCAGTTCATCGCAACCGTGCAGAACGACCGGCTGCTGGGTGCGGATGCGCGCGTGGCGCAGGCCATCGCGCAGCTGTTCCATGCTGCGCTCTACCCGCGCACAAGCGCGGTACTGGAGCTTTCCCAGGAAGAAATCGGCCTGCTCACGGGGCTCTCGCGCCAGCGCGTCAACCAGGCATTGCGCCGGCTGGCGGCCGAAGGCATGGTCGATCTTTCCTACCAGAGCATCCGCGTGACCGACCTCGAACGGCTGCGCCACGTCGGGCTGTCGGAGCTGTAGCGCAGGCAATGGCCGGCACGATGATGGTCCGGCGTGCCGCGACACCGTACAATGCCTCTTTTCCCAAGCGGCGCGATACCCGCGCGCCGGTTGCGCCCCCTGAGCTTCGCATGGCCCTTGTCAGCAGCACCGAGCTGCGCTTGTCCCATCTGCGCTTTCCCTTTGCCGTGCACGTGGACGCCCTGCGGGGCAGCGCATGCCTGCGCGATGCCAATGCGCGGCGCGAGGTATCGCCCGGCAAGCCGTTCGTGGTGCCTGCCTTTGCCTATTTCGATTGCGATTTCCTGCCCAGGACCGGACGCGACACGGCGCTCGTGCTGCGCGCGGTGCCTGATGCGGCCTGCCCGCGCGACCATGGCGCCACCGGGAAATACTGGTCGCGTGCGCTGGCTGGCGCGATGTTCGAGCTGCCGCGGCTGCCGTGGAATGCCGCGCTGGTGTCGGAACGGTGGCAGGTAGCGCCAAGGCTGGTGCGCGCCCGCCTGTTTGCCGAGGGCGAGGCGCTGCGGGTACTGTTGCGCGAGCAGCGCGTAGCGCACGCGCTATACCTGCTGGCTACCGGCCGGCGCATCCCCGGCGACAGGCTGGCGCGTCAGGCCGGCCTCGCGCATGCAAGTGCGCTGGCGAGCGCCTGCGCCAATACCGTGGGCCCCGGCGCGGTCCGGCTGCTCAATGAAAACCTGCCGGAATCCATGCGGGCGAGCACGGCCTTCACCCTGACGGGCATCAATCTCGCGGCGTAGTGCCCGTGCCATGGCCCGAGCCCGTCCGGCGCCGGGCGTCGGGCTCCGGGCGCCTGCGCCCGACTGGCGGCTACCTGGTGACCACCTGCAGGGAGTTCGAGACCGACGCCACGCCATCCACGTTGCGCGCGGTCTGCGCGGCAAGCGTGCGCTGGTCTTCCGAAGGCACCACGCCGTCCAGCGACACTACGCCGTCCCGGGTCTTGACGTGAATGCCGGTGGACTTCAGGCCCTTTGCGGCCAGCAGTTCCGCCTTGACCTTGGTGGTCACGGCGCTGTCGCTCATCTTCTGCCTGGCGCTGCTGGTTTCGGGATGGCCCGTCATACCCGGCGCGCTGTTTGCCGCAGGCGCAGTGTCCGTGGCGGTGGCGGCCTGGGCGGCGCCGGCGGCTGCCAGCAGCGCAGCGAGGCAAACGGCGCGAAACGTCTCATGTGTGTTCATGGCGATCTCCTGATGATGGTTCGATGGCTCCGATGATTGCGCAGGGAGCCGGAAGGAACAGAAAGGCCTGGCATCCACGTCCGCGCGTCGCTGGACGCGTGCCGTGTGCTGGCTTCTGCATACTCTCCCGCAAGGACCGTTCCGGGACAGGCACGCGCGGCGCCCCCATGCCGCCGCAAGGAGAGACGCCCGGCCAGCGCGTCCGGCAGCGCTGGCCGGGCGCGCTGGCCGGTGCCGCAAGCGAACCGGCGGTGCGGCCCCTGCGGCGCCTGTAAATAAATGACGGGCTTGTAAAAAACGCCGGGTGGATGGCGCCAACTCATGCCGCGCCGCGCCGGCGCATATGCGGCGCCATCGACTTCCACGGGGTCGGGCGGTCTCTGCCGGTGCGCGCGGATCGATGCGCCAGGGCGCTGGGGCCCTTGCCTGGCAGGCCCTGGCGGGTACGCGCGCCATACCGGGATGCGCCATGCGCAGCAGCCGCCACCGTGCGTGGCACGCGCCTTGCGCCCATGCCATAACGCGGCATTCCGCCGCGCCATGGAGAGCACGATGGGACAGCAACAGCAACCCGGCCAAGGCCAGCAAGACCAGGACAAGCAACAGCAGCAGTCTGGTCAACAGGGCCAGCAGTCCGGAGGCCAGGACCAGAAGGGCGGCCAGCAGCAGCAACAGGATCGCGGCCAGGGCCAGCAAGGCCAGCAGGGCCAGAAGACCGATCAGGCCGGTCAGCAGAACCAGCAAGGCCAGAAGAGCGGCCAGCAAGGTGGGCAGCAAGGCGGACAGCGCTGACAGCCTGCTTTGACGAGCGCGGCACCTCACGGCGCCGCCAGCCGCCTCCGCGCGCAAGCGTGGAGGCGGCTTTGTTCTGGGAAATATCTTGAGAGTCGTCTTGTAGCGGTCCCCGGGCACGCCTGTCCGGGGACCGCTACGTCTACTTCTGCCCGCCGGCGCGCTTGCCGCGCGTGGCGTAGAGATCGGTGTCTTCCAGCCCGCGCTCGATATCGCGACCGGCCTGCTCCACCTCCTTGCGCGGGCCGCTGCGCTGGCTGTGATGGCTTTCGTCGTGTTCGTGCGGCAGGCGCGGCTGGGGTTCGCCCTGCTGGTCCTGCGCGCGCGTGGCGGTGCCAGTGCGGCCGGGCACCGGCTGGTCATCGGGCCGGACGGCCCTGCTGTCTTCCTTGTGTTCCTTGCGGGGCGTCGAATGCATGGCTGTCTCCTCCGGGATCGCCGCCGGCGGCGGCGCGATCCGGTACTGCCGCAATCGCCATGCCAGTCCCGGGCGCCGGTTGCGCCCCTTGCCGCTCAGGTGTCGGGTCCGGCCGCCGGCTTGCCTTTGCCGCGGATCCAGGCGTGGGTCTGCGCCAGGATCTCGTCGGACAGGTCCGGGTCGTCGACCAGGCGCGCCAGGATCACGGCGCCCAGCATGGCCGACCAGTTGCCGATCGCGGCCTGGCGTGCCTGGGCCGCGTTGCCACCCGGCGCGCTTTCGCCGAACCGCTCGAACTGGCGCCGTAGCGCAGCCGTCATTGCCGCCCGCGCTTCCGGCGCCTGGCGGATGGTTTCCGCGGCAAGGGCAGCCGTCGGGCACCCGCCCGCGAGGTCGTCGCGGTGGCTCGGCGCAAGGTAATCGGCGACATAGCGGGCCACGTCGACCTCGCCCTGGGCCCCGGCAGCCATGACATGCGCCAGCGTCTGGGCGATCAGGTCGTCCTTGGACTTGAAGTACCCGTAGAAGCCGCCATGCGTCAGGCCGGCAGCCTTCATCACTTCCGCCACCGTCACGGCCTCGAAGCCGAGCGAGCGGAACAGGCGGCTGGCCGCCTCCAGGATCCTCTGCCGGTTAGCGGCAACCTGCTCGCGACTGACCTTCATCTGATTCTCTCCATCATCGCTTGACATTATACATGACGTACATCATGATTCCATTCATGACGGCCGTCATGAATACGCGAGCAAACGTACCGACATCCTGAAGGGGAACAGCATGACCACAAAGCCCAGCGTCCTGATTACCGGCGCATCCACTGGCATCGGCGCCGTCTATGCCGACCGGTTCGCCAGGCGCGGACATAACCTTGTGCTGGTAGCGCGCGACCGCGCCCGCATGGAAGCCATCGCGCAGACGTTGCGCAGCGAAACCGGTGTCACCATCGATATCCTCCAGGCAGACCTGACCAGGCCGGCGGAGCTGGCCCAGGTCGAGGCACGGCTGCGCGACGACGCCCGCATCGGCGTCCTGGTCAACAATGCCGGCGCTAGTGCTGCCGGCGGCTTTGCCGATCAGAGCCCGGATGACGTGGCCGCGGTCATCAACCTCAACACCACGGCGCTGACGCGTCTTGCCAGCGCCGTCACGCCCCGCTTCGTCCAGGCCGGCGGCGGCGCCATCATCAACATCGGCTCGGTCGTGGGACTTGCGCCCGAATTCGGCCTGACGGTCTATGGCGCGACCAAGGCCTTCGTGCTTTTCCTGACCCAGGGTCTTCACCTCGAGCTCGGGCCAAAGGGCATCTACGTGCAGGCCGTGCTGCCATCGGCCACCCGCACGGAAATCTGGGCGCGCTCGGGCAAGGATGTGAACAGCCTCGCGGCCGTCATGGAAGTGGATGAACTGGTGGATGCGGCACTCGTCGGCTACGACCGCCGCGAAACCGTCACGATCCCGCCGTTGCCGGACGTGGGGCAATGGAACGCTTACGAAGCCGCCCGGCTCGCCATGTTCCCGAATTTCGCGCAGGTCCATGCCGCCGAGCGGTACCGCAACGTCTCCTGAGCCTGCCTGGTAGCCCGGTAGCCCGGGCCAGTCCGGCGCGATCCGGGCGCGGCCCGAGATCGGCCCGGCACCCGCGCCGCGCCGCTACGCGAAATGGCAGGCGACGGTGCCCAGCGCGCCATAGTCCACCTGGAAGGTATCGCCCGGGCTGGCAGCCACCGGCCGCGTGAACGAGCCGCCGAGGATGACCTCGCCCGCTTCCAGCCCCACGCCGAACGGATGGAGCTTGTTGGCCAGCCAGGCCACGCCATTGGCCGGATGGTTGAGCACGCCGGCCGCCACGCCGGTTTCCTCGATCACGCCGTTGCGCGACATGATGGCCGAGACCCAGCGCAGGTCCACGTCGAACGGGCGCACCGGGCGGCCGCCCATCACCACGCCTGCGTTGGCGGCGTTGTCGGCAATGGTGTCGAAGACCTTGCGCGGGCGCTTGCTTTCGGGGTCGATCGAATGGCTGCGCGCGTCGATGATCTCCAGCGCGGGGATGACGTAGGCGGTGGCGTCGTAGACATCGAACAGCGTGCAGTGCGGCCCCTTGAGCGGCTTGCCCAGCACGAAGGCCAGTTCCACCTCCACCCGCGGCACGATGAAGCGCCCCGGCGCAATGGTGGCGCCGTCCTGGAAGAACATGTCGTCGAGCAACGTGCCGTAGTCGGGTTCTTCGATCTGCGACGACATCTGCATCGCGCGCGAGGTCAGGCCGATCTTGTGGCCCTTGACGGTGCGGCCCTGCGCCAGCTTGTGCGCCACCCATTCGCGCTGGATGGCATAGGCGTCTTCGATGGTGATGTCGGGATGGTCCAGCGAAATCTGCCGGATCTGCGTGCGCGATTGTTCGGCGCCGTCCAGGCGCCGGGCGATCTGGCCGATCAGCTCAGGGCTGAGCATAGGGTCTCCGTGGGGTCGTGGTAGCGTGTCTGGTGACCGGGCGCGAATATCAGCCGGCCTTCCTGAAGCGGGCATGCACGTTGTTGTGCTTGTAGGTGCCGCCTTCGTTGAACTCGACGAGCTCCATCGACAGCGCCAGGTAACGCCGCGCGTAGAGTTCGGCGAAGTGCGCCTTGACCGCATCGAACAGCGCGTCGCACGCCTTTTTCCTGACGGCCTCGTCACGCCCCGCGCCGATCTTGAGCGTGATGTGGACGAAGGCATAGTCCGCCTCGCCATCGGCCATGCGGTAGTCGCTCAGCGCCAGCGCGCGCGAACGGATGCCGCCGATGGGGAAGGCGCCGTCCTGCGCGATCAGTACGTCGTTGAGGGTCTTGAGCAGCGCCGGCACGCGCGCCTCGGCGCGGATATTGTCGGTGTACTCGACGATGATGTGGGGCATGCAGTGCCTCGCTTCGTGGATGGTGCGCCCGGGGACGCAGTTCAGGGGCGCCGCTCAGCGCACGGGAAAGACCGCGTTGATCTGCCCGGTGCCCGAACTGGTGAAGTAGTCGGTGACGATCTCGGCCGGACGGTCGTACGCATCCCAGCCCAGCAGGCCGAGCAGCATGGCGGTATCGTGCATGCCGCCTTCGCCGATGCAATGCTCGTTGTACTCGGGCAGCATGCGGCAGAAGGTGGCCCAGTCGCCCTGCTTCCACAACTCCACCACGCGCAGGTCCACCTGCCTGAAGAACTCGCGGCTGATCTGGTGGATGCTTTCTTCCGGACTGTTGTTGTCGTTGAAGCGGTGCGACAGCGAACCGCTGGCGAGAAAAGCCACGTTGGCATCGCTGGCCTCGATGGCCTCGCGCAGCGCGGCGCCGAACCGACGGCTCTCGTCGAGCTGGTGCCATGCGCACCATGCCGCGATGGACACCACCTTGAAATGCCGGTCGGCATTCATGTAGCGCATCGGCACCAGCGTGCCGTACTCCAGCTCCAGGCTGGCGATCTCGTGCGCGCGCGTCATCACGCCGTGTTCGCAGGCGGTCTGCGCGATCAGGCGGCCCAGGGCCGGATTGCCGTCATAGGCATAGGCCATGTCCTTGATGAAGTGCGGCAGCTCGTTGCTGGTGTACACGCCCTCGAACCGCGCGTTGCAGTTGACGTGGTAGCCCGCGTTGACCAGCCAGTGCACGTCGGCCACCACGATGGTGTCCACGCCCAGCTCGCGGCAGCGCCGGCCGATCTCGCGGTGCCCGGCGATCGCCGCCTCGCGGCAGCCGTGATGCTTGCCGGGCAGTTCGGACAGGTACATCGACGGCACGTGCGTGACCTTGGCGGCGAGCGATAGCTTGCCCATGGCGGTGTCTCCTTGGTTCTGGTTGGCACCGGCATGCATGCCGGCGCTCTCGCTTTGCTGCCCTCAGACTCCCCAGCGGGGAATGTGATGGTCCCCCATCGAAATGCAGACGTTCTTGACCTCGGCGAACACCTCGAAGCTGAACTCGCCACCCTCGCGCCCGGTGCCGGACGCCTTGGTGCCGCCGAAGGGCTGGCGCAGGTCGCGCACGTTCTGGCTGTTGACGAAGACCATGCCGGCCTCGATGCCGCGCGCCAGGCGATGCACCTTGCCCACGTCCTGCGTCCAGATGTAGGAGGCCAGGCCGTACTCGGTATCGTTGGCCATGGCCAGGCCGTCGTCCTCGTCCTTGAACGGGATCAGGCAGGCTACCGGCCCGAAGATCTCTTCCTGTGCCACGCGCATGTGGTTCTCCACATTGGCGAGCACGGTCGGCTGCACGAAGTTGCCGTTGCGCAGGTACGCGGGCAGGTCGGCAGGCCGCTCCGCCCCGCCGGCCAGGACGGTGGCGCCTTCCTGCTCGCCCAGGCGGATATAGCCCGTCACCTTGTCCCAGTGCTGGCGCGTGATCATGGCGCCCACGTGGGTCTGCTCGCTGGTGGGATCGCCCACGCGCAGGCGCTTGGCGCGCTCGGCGAACTTGCGCGTGAAGTCGTCGTAGACGGTTTCCTGCACGAAGATGCGCGAGCCGGCGGTGCAGCGCTCGCCATTGATCGAGAAGATGGTGAACAGCGCGGCGTCGAGCGCGCGCTCCAGGTCGGCGTCGTCGAACACCAGCACCGGCGACTTGCCGCCCAGCTCCATCGAGAACTTCTTGAGCCCGGCACGTTCGATGATGCGCTTGCCCGTCACGGTGCCGCCGGTGAAGGACACCGCCCGCACATCGGGATGGCGCACCAGCGCGTCGCCCGCGGTGGCGCCGTAGCCCTGCACCACGTTGAGGACCCCGGCGGGCACGCCGGCCTCCAGCGCCAGCATGCCGAGCTGGTCGGCGCTCAGCGGCGACAGCTCCGACATCTTCAGCACCGCGGTATTGCCCAGCGCCAGGCACGGCGCGACCTTCCAGGTGGCGGTCATGAAGGGCACGTTCCACGGCGAGATCAGCGCGCACACGCCTACCGGCTGGTAGAGCGTGTAGTTGAGCATCTGGTCGTCCACCGGGTAAGTGCGGCCGTTCATCTGCACGCAGACTTCGGCAAAGAAATTGAAGTTCTCGGCCGCGCGCGGGATCAGCTGCTTGCCGGTCTGCGCGATCGGCAGGCCGGTGTCCTGGGTTTCCAGCGCCGCCAGTTGCGGCACGTGCTGGGTGATCAGGTCCGCCAGGCGCCGCATGATGCGGGCGCGGTCCCTGGCCGGCGTGCCGGCCCACCTGGGGAAGGCCGCCTTGGCGGCGGCCACGGCGGCATTGACCTCGGCCTCGCCGCCGGCGGCCACGGTGGCGATCTCCTCGCCGGTGGCCGGGTTCCAGGTGACGAAGGTGTCCTGGCTGCCGACCTGCTTACCGTCGATCCAGTGCTTGATCATGTCTGCTGTCTCCGTAGTGGCGCGCGTCGTTGCGCGCGGCCTTACTCGTTGCGGTATTCGCTGGCGCTGGCGATGGTGTTGACCAGCCGCCCCACGCCTTCGATCTCGGTGACCACCTCGTCGCCCGGCTGCGTATCGGCCAGGCCCTCGGGCGTGCCGGTGAGGATGATGTCGCCCGCCTCGAGCGTCATGAAGCTGCTCAGGTACTCGATCAGCCACGGGATGCCGAAGATCATGTCGCGGGTATTGCCGTCCTGGGTCAGCTTGCCGTTGACGGTGGTGCGCAACGCCAGGTTCATCGGGTCCGGCACGTCGTCGCGGTCCACCAGCCAGGGCCCGAGCGGCGTACAGGTGTCGCGGTTCTTCACCCGCAGGTTGGGGCGGTAGTAGTTCTCCAGGTAGTCGCGGATGGCGTAGTCGTTGGCCACGGTGTAGCCGCGCACATGGTCGTAGGCCTGCGCGGCCCTGACGCCGCGCGCGGTGCGGCCGATGACCACCGCCAGCTCGCACTCGTAGTGCATGTACTTCACGCCTTCGGGCCGCACCGTGCGGCCGCGGTGGCCGATAAAGGTGCCCGGCCCCTTGAGGAAGACCAGCGGCTCGTCCGGCGCCTTGAAGGCCAGCTCGCGCGCATGATCGGCATAGTTCAGCCCGAGCGCGAAGGTGGTGCGCGGCGCCACGGGAGGCAGCCAGACCACCGTGTCTTCGCGCACGATGCGCCCGTCGTCCAGCCGCAGCAGTCCGTCGCCGGCCGGCTGCGCGCCGTGCACCAGTCCATCGCAGGCCACGCGTGCGGTTCTCATGCGCCCTCTCCCCGTGCGGCCACGACACGGTGGCGCAGGCAGCCCACCCCCTCGATCTCGATCTCCACCGCATCGCCGGCCCGCGCCAGCGGCGCGCCTTCGGGCACGCCCGCGAGCAGCACGTCGCCCGGCTCCAGCGACATGAAGGCGGTGACGTCCGCCAGCAGCCGCGCCACGGGGCGTAGCAGGTTGACGGTACTGTTGCGCTGGCGTTCCTCGCCGTTGATGCGCACCACCATGGCACGCGCGTCCGGATTGCCGGCCTGCTCGCGCGCCGTCACCCACGGGCCGACGGGGCAGTAGCCATCGCGGCATTTGTGGCGCACTGCCGGGCGGTAATAGCTGGCGTGCGGCACGCTGACGTCCGATACCACCGTATAGCCGGCGATATAGTCCGCCGCGCGGGCCGGATCCACGCGCGTGGCGCGCCGGCCGATCACGATGCCCAGCGCCGCGCCGATTTCCAGCGTGTCCTGCCCAGGCGGCAGCATGACTTCGCTGCCGTGGGCGGCCAGCGTGTTGGCTGGCTTGATGTAGAGAATGGGTGCCGACGGCGGCGCCTGGTACGGCGCGGCGTTGACGCTGTCGCCCAGGGCCGCCAGCGCGCCCCTGAAGTTGAGCAGCGTGCCGTAGACGGTGCCGGTGACGGCGGGCTGCCACATGAATTCGCCTTCGCGCAGGGTCCGCACGCCGTCGTGCGGCAACTGCATGGCGCCGTCCACCGGCATGGCGCGCACCGGCAGGCCGCCGGCGGCGATTCTGGCGATTCTGCCTTCTCGCATCGTGCTCCTCTCTGGTTGCGTCCGCGCCTGCCTTGCGCGGCGGGCGGATCGATGACGGCAGCGTGTACTGGGGCCGCCACCTGTAATTAACATGTTAATAAGATTGCGCCCGCCTTTCAAGTGCTTTCTGGCCCCGCGGCGATCGCCGCCGCAGGGCGTGGCAAGGATTGCCCCCCGCAACTCCGGCAGGCGTCCTGGCAACTTGTCATCGTGCTGTCACGCACCATCTCCACAATCCGCTGCTGTACCGGGTTATCGCCTTGCGGACGCAGGATTTCCTCATGCGCCGCAGCATCACAAAGGCTTGCTGCCCGATTTTTTTGCGCCTTGAATGAAAACGTTTTCATTTCTGCAGCCCATCTTCTGGAAGGGGTCTTCGGCCGCCGCCAGAACCAGACCGGACCCATCAACGTGAACCGTAGCCAGGACCGCAGCCACGCCACCCCGCAAGACGCCGCCACCCTCCTGGATGTGGCGCAGGCGGCCGGCGTGTCGCTGGCCACGGCCTCCCGCGCCTTCAACAGCCCGGACCTGGTGCGCGCGGGCACCGTGCAGCGCGTGATGGACGCCGCGCTGCGGCTGAGTTTCCGCCCCAACCTGCTCGGCAGCAAGCTGCGCGCGCAGCAAAGCCGCATGATCGGCGTGATGCTGCCCACGCTGGAAAACGCCGTGTTCGCCGACTGCTGGCGCGGCATCGAGGACGCCGCGCTCGCCGCGGGCTATTCGCTGATGCTGGTGACCAGCGCCTACGATCCGGCGCGCGAGCGCGAACGCATCGAGTACCTGCTGCGCCATCGCGTGGACGGCATGGTGCTGACGGTGGCCGATGCCGCGCGCAGCGCCGTGCTGGACCAGCTCGACGCCGAAGGCGTGCCCTATGTGCTGGCCTACAACCAGGCCGCGCCGCGCGGCCGGCGCTACTCGGTCTCGGTGGACAACCGCGGCAGCGCACGCGAAGGCGTGGAAGCCCTAATCGCCGCCGGGCACCGCCGCATCCGCGTCGTCTCCGGCGCCTTCGTCGCGTCCGACCGCGCCCGCCAGCGCTTCGACGGCTATCGCGACGCCATGCGCGCGCATGGCCTGGAGCCCGCCCCGCCGCTGTGCCTGCCGTCCCATACCGCCAGCAACGCCGGGCAGATCAGCGCACTGGCCACGGGCCCGGATGCGCCCACCGCCTTCTTCTGCACCAACGACCTGCTGGCCATCGGCGTGATCTCCGATCTCAAGCGCATCGGCCTGCGCGTGCCGCGCGATATCTCGGTGCTGGGCTACGACGGCATCGCGCTCGGCGCGCTGGTGGAGCCGCCGCTGGCCTCCGTGGTGCAGCCCAATGCCGAGATCGGCGCGCGCGCCGTGGCCGGCCTGCTCGTGCGCTTCGATCCCGCCGGCGCGGCGCGCGAAGCCGGTAACGAACGCATCACGCTGCTGCCGCATGCCCTGCGCCTGGGCGGCACGGTCGCCGCGCCGGCGTGAGGCGGCTGTCCCGCCGCCATGAGACCCAGCCTTTCCCCCCAGCCCCAGCCCCAGTCCGTAACCAAGGAGTTCACCATGCAAGCAAGCCGTTCCTGGCACAAACCGCTACGCTGGATCGCCGTCGCGCTCGGCGCCGCCGCCTTCAGCCAGGGCGTGGCCGCGCAAACCGCGATCTGCTACAACTGCCCGCCCGAATGGGCCGACTGGGCCGCGCAGATCCGCGCCATCAAGGAAAAGACCGGCGTCACGGTCCCGCATGACAACAAGAATTCCGGACAGTCGCTCGCGCAGCTGGTGGCGGAGAAAGCCAGCCCGGTGGCCGACGTGGTGTACTACGGCGTGACCTTCGGCATCCAGGCCAAGAAGGACGGCGTCACCGCCGCCTACAAGCCCGCGCACTGGAACGACATCCCCGACGGCCTCAAGGATCCGCAAGGCAACTGGTTCGCCATCCATTCCGGCACGCTTGGCTTCATGGTCAACGTGGATGCCCTGCGCGGCAAGCCCGTACCGCAATCCTGGGCCGACCTGCTCAAGCCCGAATACAAGGGGCTGATCGGCTACCTCGACCCCGCCAGCGCCTTCGTCGGCTATGTCGGCGCGGTCGCCGTGAACCAGGCCATGGGTGGCACGATGGAAAACTTCGGGCCCGCCTTCAAGTACTTCCGCGACCTGCAGAAGAACCAGCCCATCGTGCCCAAGCAGACCGCCTACGCGCGCGTGCTGTCCGGCGAGATCCCCATCCTGCTGGACTACGATTTCAACGCCTATCGCGCCCGCTACAAGGACAGCGCCAACGTGGCCTTCGTGATTCCGAAGGAAGGCACGGTGGTGGTGCCCTACGTGATGAGCCTGGTGAACAAGGCGCCGCACGATGCCGAAGGCCGCAAGGTGCTGGACTTCGTGCTGTCCGACGCGGGCCAGGCGCTGTGGGCCAATGCCTACCTGCGCCCCGTGCGCAGCGCCGGCATCCCGAAGGAAGTGCAGGCCAAGTTCCTGCCGGCGGCCGACTATGCACGCGCCAAGCCCGTGGATTTCGCCAGGATGGCGGATGCGCAGAAGGGGTTCAGCGAGACCTACCTGAAGGAAGTCCGGTGATCTGAAGCGTGGCCGGGGGCGAGTCTGCCGACCCGCCCCGGGCCGCGCTGCCGTGCACGCCCGGCCTTCCGCACGAATCTCGCACGACCCCCGCGCCAACCCTGCATCAAACCCGCTTCAACCATGCTTCCATCGGCGAGAACCTCATCATGAAGAAGCCGCTTCCTCTTCTCCTCTTCGCCCTGCCCGCGCTGATCGTCTTCCTCGCCTTCTTCTGCCTGCCGATGGCAAGGCTGATCGCGGTCAGCGTCAGCGGTGACGCAGGCGCCAGCGTCTACTGGACCGTGCTCACCAGCCAGCGCTACCTGCACAGCCTGCTGGTCACGGTGCTGCTGTCGGCCGCGGTCACGCTGGCCACGCTGGTCATCGCCGGCATCACCGGCACCTTCCTTGAACGCAACGCGGTGCCGGGCAAGAGCCTGCTGGTGGCCATGCTGACCTTCCCGCTGGCCTTCCCGGGCGTGGTGATCGGCTTCATGGTGATCATGCTGGGCGGGCGCAACGGGCTGCTGGCGATGGCGGGCGACTGGCTGGCGGGCGAACGCTGGACTTTTGCCTACGGCCTGATGGGGCTGTTCGTCGGTTATCTGTATTTCTCCATCCCGCGCGTGATCCTGACCGTGATGGCCGCCGTGGCCAAGCTCGACGCTTCGCTGGAAGAAGCCGCGCGCTCGCTGGGCGCGGGACGCTGGCGCGTGGTGCGCGACGTCATGCTGCCCGCGCTGATGCCGGCCATGATCTCGAGCGGAGCGATCTGCTTCGCCACCAGCATGGGCGCGTTCGGCACCGCCTTCACGCTGGCCACGCAGCTCGACGTGCTGCCGCTGACCATCTACAACGAGTTCACCAACTACGCCAACTTCGGCATGGCCGCGGCGTTGTCCGTGCTGCTGGGCACGGTGACATGGGCCCTGCTGGCGCTGGCGCGCTGGTTCTCCGGCGACGCCGTCGCCGCCACTGCCTGAGGAGCGCGCACATGATGCATTCACGACGACGCGGCGGCGCCTACTGGCTGCAGCTTGCCCTGGCGCTGCTGGTCTGCCTGTTCATGGTGGTGCCGGTGGTGCTGTCGGTGCTGGCCGGGCTGACCAACAATATCTTCATCGGCGTGGCCAGCGGCCTGACCACGCGCTGGCTGGTGGAGGTGTGGTCGCTCTACCGCAACACCATTTTCCTGTCGCTCGGCATCGCGCTGGCCTGCCTGGCCTGCACGCTGGTGCTGGGCGTGCCCGCGGCCTACTACATGGCGCTGCGGCGCGGGCGCGTGACGCGCCTGATCGAGGAGTTGCTGATGCTGCCGGTGGCCGTGCCCGGGCTGGCCACGGCGCTCGGCCTGATCCTGCTGTACGGCGGCTGGCAGGCGTTCCGCACCAGCTGGGTGTTCATACTGGTGGGGCATGTGCTGTTCACGCTGCCGTTCATGGTGCGCTCGGTGCTGGCCATCATGTCGGCCATCGATATCCGCACGCTCGAAGACGCTGCCGCCAGCCTGGGGGCGACCCGGCTGCAGCGCTTCTTCACCGTGGTGCTGCCCAATTGCCGCCAGGGCATCCTGGCCGGCGCGCTGATGGTGGTCACGCTGTCGGTGGGCGAGTTCAACCTGACCTGGATGCTGCACACGCCCACCACCCAGACCCTGCCGGTGGGGCTGGCCGACAGCTACGCTTCCATGCGGCTGGAGATCGGCTCGGCCTACACCATCGTGTTCTTCTTCATGATCATTCCGCTGCTGGTGCTGATGCAAGGCGTGAGCGCGCTCGGCGCGCGCGCCCGCAAGCACCGCCTGCCCGCCGGCGATGCCGTGGCCAACGGCCTTGCCGGCACCGATCCGCTCCCCGCTTCCGAGGCCCGCCATGCATGAACCCACTCCCATCACGCTGCGCCACTGCGGCAAGACCTTTGCCGACGGCACGCTGGCGCTGGAGCCGCTCGACCTCGATATCGGCGCGGGCGAGACCCTGGTCCTGCTCGGGCCTTCGGGCTGCGGCAAGACCACCACGCTGCGCATCATCGCCGGGCTGGAATTTCCCGATGCCGGCGGCGTGGTCATGTTCGGCGACAACGACGTGACGACGCTGCCGATCGAGCAGCGCGGCGTGGGCATGGTGTTCCAGAGCTACGCCCTGTTCCCCAACATGACCGTGGCGGAGAACATCGCCTACGGCCTGCGCGTGCGCCGCGTGGACGCCGCCGCGCGCCGCCGCCGGGTGGACGAAATGCTGGCGATGATGCATCTCGGGCCCTTTGCCGAGCGCCGCGTCGACCAGCTCTCCGGCGGCCAGCGCCAGCGCGTGGCACTGGCGCGCGCCATCGCCGTGCAGCCGCGCGTGCTGCTGCTCGACGAGCCGCTGACCGCGCTCGATGCCAAGTTGCGCGACGCGCTGCGCGCCGACATCAACCAGCTGCTGCGCAGCCTGCATATCACCGCGGTCTATGTCACCCACGACCAGGCCGAAGCCATGGCGCTGGGCGACCGCATCATCGTGATGGACCGCGGCCGCATCGCCCAGGCCGGCACCCCGCAGCAGATCTACCGCGCGCCGGCCAATGCCTTCGTGGCGGACTTCATCGGCACCATGAACCGCCTGCCGGCCCAGCGCGAAGGCGGTGCCTGGCGCGTGCCGGGCGGGCTGGTTCCCTGCACCGCCGGCGCGCCCGCCTCCGGCGCCGGGCAGGCCGAGCTGCTGTTCCGCCCCGAAGACGTGGCGCTGGCCCAGCCCGGCGACGCGCACCTGGGCGGCGCGGTCGTGACCGCGCTGTTCCTGGGCAACTACACGCGCCTGCTGGTCGACGTCGGCGCGCCAGCCCCGCTGGTCGTCGACACCACCCGCCGCGACGGCTGGCTGGCGGGCGACCGCGTCGGCCTGCGCCTCGATACCGGCCACCTGATCACGCTTTCGCAAGCCCTCCCCGCATGAACACCCCGAACGACGACACCGCAGGCAGCTACCTGCTCGCCCATATCACCGACCTGCACATCAAGGCGGGCGGCAAGCTCTCCTATCGCATGGTGGATACCGCGGGCGCCCTGCAGCGCTGCATCGACACCCTGCTGGCCGCGCCGCAACGGCCCGACGCGGTGGTCATCACCGGCGACCTGGTGGATTTCGGCACCGAGCAGGAGTACCGCTTCCTGCGCGGCATCCTGGCCGGGCTGCCGCTGCCGGTGCGGCTGCTGCCAGGCAACCACGACCACCGCGCCACGCTGCGCCGCGTGTTCGCCGACCACGATTACCTGTTCGCCAACGGCGACGGCGACGCGCCCGTCCACTACTGCGTGGATGCCGGGCCACTGCGGCTGGTGGCGTTCGACTGCACGGTGCCGGGCAAGCCGGGCGGGCGCGTCGATCCCGCCGCGCTGCCCTGGCTCGACGCGACCCTGGCGGCGGCCCCCGGGCGGCCCACGCTGCTGATGCTGCATCATCCGCCCTTCCATACCGGCATCGGGCACATGGACCAGCAGGGGCTGGAAGGCGCCGGCCTGCTCGAGCCCGTGGTACGCCGCCATGCGCAGGTGGAGCGCGTGCTGTGCGGCCACCTGCACCGGCATATCACGCACCGCTTCGGCGGCACGGTGGCCATGACGGCGCCGGGACCGGCGCATCAGGTCGCGCTCGATATCGACCCGCGCGCGGCGTCGCGCTTTCGCATGGAGCCGCCGGGCTACCTGCTGCACTGGTGGCATCCGGCCCACGGCCTGGTCAGCCACGCCGCGGTGATCGGCGATTTCGGCGCCAGCCATCCATTCTTCGATGCGGCCGGCAAGCTGATCGACTGATCGACTGGTCGACCAGGCGGCTGAACGGCCGGGCATGCCGTGCTTTGCATCTCGCTGGCCCGGCCGGCCCGGCGGACGAAAAAAAGCCCACAGCCGGCTGGTTGTGGGCGAGAAAAGTGGTAGGGGCAAGTCGCGGAAATCACCCACGCACTCATGGTGACAGCCGGGGCCCGGTGGCGAAATAATCTTTACGGACTAGGGCCGCGCGCGGCCAGGCCGCCCCGGCTGCCCGCTGTCCCAGGCCCGGCGCGGGTTGCGGGGCAATCCGGCCGGCGCGATCGAATTGCGTTTCCCCACCAACGAGGGGTAATGGACAGCACTGCGAGAATCGAGTCCAATTCGCCTGCGACATTCGGTATTGTCCTGGCAGTCTTGCGCGCCCGGACGCCGGCTTATCGGGCCGCCTGCTACCCTTTGCATCACCTTGCCTGCCACGGCCGCCGTGCCCCCACAGCCTCAATGCTCAACGCCCATCTGCTGCTGATCGACGACCACACCCTGTTCCGCACCGGCCTGCGCCTGGTGCTGGCGGACAGCCCCAGCGTGGCCGGCATCATCGAGGCGGGCTCGGTCATGGGCGCCGTGCAGGAGCATCGCGGCGCGGCTGTGGATATCATCCTGCTCGATATCCAGATGCCCGGTCTCAATGGCATCGAGGGCGTGAAGGTGTTGCGCCGGCACTTTCCCGCGGCGCGCATCCTGATCGTGTCCGGCACCTCCGGGCTGGAAACCATCCCCCTCGCCGCGCGCAGGGAGATCGCGGGCTTCCTGCCGAAATCGGCCGACAGCGAGGAGATCGAACAGGCCATTGCCAGCGTCCTGCGCGGCGATACCTGGTTCGGCCCCGCTCCGGCCGCCGAGCCGGGCGGCAACCCTCGCAGCGACCCCGGCGGCGGCACCGCCGGGTCCGGCGCCTACCAGCCCAGTTCGCTCACACCGCGCCAGCTCGAGGTACTGGAACAGCTCAGCCTGGGCCGTTCCAACAAGGTCATTGCCCATCACCTGGGCCTCTCGGAGAACACGGTGCGCGTCCACGTGGCGGCCATTCTCGACCACCTGGGGGTGGTCAGCCGCGTCGAGGCGGTGCTGGAGGCGCAGCGCCGCGGCCTGGTCCAGAACGGCAGGTAAGCCATGGTCCTGCTCGTTCCCCGCTATGACGAACCGCGCCTGCTGGCCGCGGAGATGGAACTGATCGACCAGAGCTTCGGCATCGCCATGCTGGGCTGCGCGCTGGCCGGATTTATCCTCGCCCTTGGCCTGAGCATCGGCGGCGGGCATCCCGGCGCCTTTCCATGGGCCGTCGCGCTGGCGGCGGCGTGCGCGCTGGGCCACTTCGGGCGCCGCGCCATCGCCGAGCGCCTGAGCGAGGCCCGGGCCGGGCTCTATGCGCGCGGCATGACGGCCCTGCTGACCGTGATCGGCGGGCTGTGGGGCCTGGCGGCATGGCTCTACATGGACGTCCACTCGCCGGCCACGGTGATCTGCATCCTGTCGCTGATCGCCGGCATGAGCGCGGCGGCGCTGGCGGTGTTCTCGCCGTGCCTGCCGGTGGCGGTGGGTTTCTTCGTGCCGGCCATCGTGCCGGTATGGGCTGTCTTCATCGCCACCGGTGACAGCGCCTACCTGGCGATGTTCCTCGGCGCGCCGCTCTACCTGGCGGTGCTGATGGTCTTTGCGCGCAACTACGCGCGCGTGGCGCGCCATGCCATTGCGCTGCGCTTCGCCAACGTGGAGCTGATCGCGCGGCTGCGCGAGCAGACCGCGCGCGCCGAATCCGCCCAGCACGAGGCCGAGGAAGCCAATCGCGCCAAATCCGTGTTCCTGGCGTCGGCCGGCCATGACCTGCGCCAGCCGCTGCACGCGCTCGGGCTGTTCGTGGTCACGCTGGGCCGCTCAGAGCTGAGCGACAAGCAGCGTCAGCTGCTGGCGCATATCGAAGCCGCGGCCGGCGCCGCGCGCGAGATGCTCAACACCCTGCTGGACTTCTCCAAGGTGGATGCCGGCGTGATCACGCCGCAGCCACGCGCGTTCCGCCTGCAGCCCATGCTGTACAAGCTGGAGAACGAGTTTGCGCCACAGGCCGACGCGCGCGGCCTGTTCTACCGTACCCGCGACACCACCACCACGGTGTTCGCCGACCCCAACCTGGTCGAGCTGATCCTGCGCAACCTGATCGCCAATGCCATCCGCTACACCAACCAGGGCGGCGTGCTGGTGGCATGCCGGCAGCGCCGCGGCTGTGCCGTGCTGGAGGTCTGGGATACCGGCGTGGGCATTCCCATCACGCAGCGCCGCGCGATCTTCAGGGAATTCCACCAGCTCGGCAACCCGGAGCGCGACCAGCGCAAGGGGCTGGGGCTGGGCCTGGCGATCGTGGAAGGCCTGGCGCGCACCATCTCGACCCGCGTGCTGCTGAACTCCCGCCCGGGCCGCGGCTCGGTGTTCCGCTTTGCGCTGCCGCTCACGTCCCAGGCCGCGCAGCCAGCCGATGCCTCCGCGGGCACGCCGGGCACCATGCCGAGCCGGCCCAGCCTGCATGGGCTGCGCGTGCTGGTGCTCGACGATGATCCGGAGATCCGCACCGCGATGACCGCGCTGCTGCAGAGCTGGCAATCGGTCTGCGTGGCGGTGGAATCCGAGAGCGAGGCGCTGGCCGCGCTGGCGGATTTCACGCCGGACCTGCTGCTGGCAGACTACCGCCTGCGCGGCGAGCGCACCGGGCAGGAGGCCATGGAAGCCATCCGCGAGCGCCTCGGGCGCGCCATCCCGACCGTGATCATCACCGGCGACACCGCGCCGGACCGGCTGCGCAACGTGCATGCCGGCGGCGCCGCGCTGCTGCACAAGCCGGTGGTGGCGCAGCACCTGCATACCGCCATGACAGCGCTGTTGAGCGAGTCCGGCTGGCGTCCGGAGATTCCCCGCGCGGCCGGGATGCGGATGCACGGCTGAGCGGCGCGGCCCTGCGCCGCGGCCGACCCCATCGTCGGCCCCCCATTCATGCGATTTTCGTATTAATCAATCCGTCCTATTAATTGGACTTAGGGCCGACGCCCGCCCACACTGCATTGCGTGACAGCAGGCACGGGCGCCCGGCAAGCCGTATCGCTGCGCCCAAGTGCCGCCAGGTTCCACCGACCCACGCGAGGAGCAGCCATGAGCACGCAGCACGAACTGCCAAGACACGACTTGCTGATCGACGGCAAGCGTCTGCCGCCGGGCAGCGGCGAGTATTCCACCGACCTCAACCCGGCCACGGAAGCCCCGATCGCGCTGGTGGCGCAGGGCAGCGCCGCCGACGTCGACCTCGCCGTGGCCGCCGCGCGCGCCGCGCTGAAGGTCTGGAACGGCCTGCGCGCGGCCGAGCGTGGGCGCATCCTGTACCGCTTCGCGGACTTGCTCGAGCGGCACCAGGAAGAACTCATCGCGCTGGAAAGCCTGGACGCCGGCAAGCCCCTGGCTGCCGTGCGCCGCCAGGACATGCCCGCGGTCATCGATACCGTGCGCTACTACGCCGGCTGGGCCGACAAGATCAATGGCCAGGTGGTACCGACGCGCCCCGGCGCGCTGACCTACACCGTGCGCGAGCCGGTCGGCGTGGTGGCGGCCATCGTGCCCTGGAATTTCCCGCTGATGATCGGCATGTGGAAGATCGCCCCGGCGCTGGCCTGCGGCTGCACGCTGATCGTCAAGCCCGCCGAGATCACGCCGCTGACCGCGCTGCGCGTGGGTGAACTGGCGCTCGAAGCCGGCCTGCCGCCCGGCGTGCTGAATATCGTGCCCGGCAAGGGCAGCGTGGTGGGCAATGCGCTGGTGGCGCATCCGGGCATCGACAAGGTGACCTTCACCGGCTCGCCCGGCGTCGGGCGCGGCATCATGCAGGGCGCTGCCGCCAACTTCAAGCGCGTCACGCTGGAACTGGGCGGCAAGTCCGCCAACCTGATCTTCGCCGACGCCAATGTGGACGCCGCGGTGCGCGCCGCCGCCTCCGGCATCTTCTTCAACGCCGGCCAGGTCTGCTCGGCGGGCTCGCGCATCCTGGCCCAGCGCGAGATCTACGACGAAGTGGTGGAGAAGCTCGCCGCGCGCGCCGGCTCGATCCGCGTGGGCGACCCGGCCGCGCCCGACACCGCCATGGGCCCGGTGGTTTCCGCCGCGCAGATGAAGACCGTGCTCGACTACGTGGAGATCGGCAAGCGCGAGGGCGCCACCGCCGTCACCGGCGGCGCGCGGCTGGGCGACAAGGGCTACTTCGTGGCGCCTACCGTGTTCGCCAATGTCGAGCATGAGATGCGCATCTCGCAGGAAGAGATCTTCGGCCCGGTGGCCAGCGTGATCCGCTTCGAAGACGAAGCCGACGCCGTGCGCATCGCCAACGGCACCGCCTTCAGCCTTGCCGCGGGGGTATGGAGCGCGGACATCGGCCGCGTCCACCAGGTGGCCGCCGAACTGCGCGCCGGCACGGTGTGGATCAACACCTATGGCCATACCGACGTGCGCCTGCCCTGGGGCGGCGCCGGCGATTCGGGGCTGGGGCGCGAGCACGGCGACGCGGCCATCGACAATTTCACCGAACCCAAGGCGATCTGGCTGGCGCTGCGCTAATAGCGCGGCGCCCCGGGAAGGCTCCGGCGGCGTTAAGATGGCGGGCGCGCCGCCCGGCGCACCCGCTACCAATGCCCCCCCCAATGCCAGACCGACGCCAATTCCTGCGCTCGGCGGCCGGTACCCTTGCCGGCGCCAGCGCGCTGTCCCTGCTGCCCCCCGCCATCCGCCGCGCCCTCGCCATCCCGGCCAGCAGCCCCACCGGCACGCTGCAGGACGTGGAGCACATCGTGGTGCTGATGCAGGAGAACCGCGCGTTCGACCACTATTTCGGCGCGATGCAAGGCGTGCGCGGCTTCGCCGACCGCTTCCCGGTGCCGGTGGCCAACGGCAAGACCGTCTGGTACCAGCGCGACGAGACCGACCCCGCCGCGCCCGCCACGCTGGCCCCGTTCCACCTGGACACTGAGCAGGTGTTCGAGCTGATGCGCGTCGCCGGCACGCCGCATACCTGGTCCAACACGCAGGACGCCTGGGGCGAAGGCCGCATGCAGCAGTGGCCCACGTTCAAGAAGCGGCACGCGATGGGCTACTTCAGCGACGCCGACCTGCCCTTCCAGTACGCGCTGGCCAATGCCTTTACGGTGGCCGACGCCTACCACGCGTCCTTCCTCGGCGGCACCAACACCAACCGCTGCTTCCTGTGGAGCGGCACCAACGGCCCGGACGGCAAGGGCCACGGCCCCGCCATCGACAATACCTACAACAAGCTCGGCGGCGGCAAGCCCGACGGCGGCTATGCCTGGACCACCTATCCCGAGCGGCTGGAAGCCGCCGGCATCAGCTGGCGGATCTACCAGGACATGGCCGACAACTATTCGCTCAACGCCAACGCAGGGTTCCGGGCCTACCGCGACGCCTACCACGGCCTGCCAGGCGCGCAACCGGCGCTCAGGGACAAGGCGCTCGGCACGCGCAGCCTGGACCAGTTGCGCCAGGATGTGCTGGACGGCAAGTTGCCGCAGGTCACATGGATCTGTCCCACGCGGGCGGGCTCCGAACACCCTTCCCCATCCAGCCCGGCGCAGGGCGCGGCCTATGTCTCGGCCGTGCTGGATGCGCTCACGGCCGACCCCGCGGTGTGGAGCAAGACCGTGCTGCTGCTGATGTACGACGAGAACGACGGCTTCTTCGACCATATGCCGCCGCCGGCCGTGCCGTCCTGCCTGGCCTGGGACGCCGATCCCGCCAAGGCCGCCTATGCCGGCGCCTCCACGGCCGATACCGGCGGCGAGTACCACCACCTCGTCACGGGCGTGGCGGCGGACGACTTCCCGCGCCTGCGGCACCGCCCCTATGGACTGAGCATGCGCGTGCCGATGATCGCCATCTCGCCGTGGAGCAAGGGCGGCTGGGTCAACTCCGAGGTGTTCGACCACACCTCGGTGATCCGCTTTATCGAGGCCCGCTTCGGCGTGCGCGAGCCGAACATCTCGCCTTGGCGGCGAGCGGTCTGCGGGGACCTGACCTCGCTGTTCGATTTCGCCAGGCCGAACCACGCGCAAGCGCTGCCCGCGCTGCCCGCCACCGCCGCGCTGGCCGCGCGCGCGCGGGCGCTGCCGGGCACGCGTACCCCGGCGATTCCGCTGCTGCCCGAACTGCCCGCGCAGGCAAGCGGCACGCGCCCCTCGCGCGCGCTGCCCTACGAGTTGCTCGCCCAGGCCGCGGCAGATCCTGCCGGCGCCTCGCTGCGGATCGATTTCATCAACACGGGGCATGCGGGCGCGGTGTTCCACGTCTACGACCGCCTGCACCTGGAACGCGTGCCGCGCCGCTATACGGTGGAAGCCGGCAAGCGGCTGGCGGGCACCTGGGACACGGGCGCCGACGCAGGGCGCTACGACCTCTGGGTGCTCGGGCCCAATGGCTGGCACCGGCATTTCACCGGCACGCAGGCGCCGGCCGGCGCGGAAATCGAACTGGGTTACGACATCGCCGCGCGCGGCGTGCGCCTTGGCTTGCGCAACGACAGCGCGCAGCCGCGCACCTTCACGGTGACCGCCAACGCCTACCAGCCAGACACGCGCCGCGTCGAGGTGCCCGCGCGCAGCCGGCGCGAACTGGCCTGGCCCGCCCGGGCGTCGGGAGGCTGGTATGACTTCACGGTGTCGGCGGCGGACCTGCCGGGCTTCGCGCGGCGCTGCGCGGGGCGGCTGGAAACCGGCCAGCCCTCGGTCAGCGACCCGGCCATGGGCGGCCGGGCCATCGGCGAGCAGTGGCGCCCGCCTGTGTGAAAAACCTGCCCGGCCCTGCAATTCCTGCGGCCGCGCCGCAGCCTAGAGCTTCGGAATGCGCAGGGTCTTGCTGATCATCAGCGAGCCGGACAGCACGAACAGCAAGGCCAGCGGGTGCAGGTCCGCCGGCCCCAGGCGCCAGACACCGCCGAACAGCGCGTCGCCCAGCCGCCCCTGCCACGCGCACAGGGCCAGCACGCCGGTCAGCAGCACACTGGTGGGGATCGGCGTGCCCTCGAAATACGCCACCTTGTCGGCGCCCTCGGACAAGGTCTCCGCGGTCACGTTGAAGCGCGCCAGGCGACTCACGCCGCAGCACACGAAGTAGATCAGCGCAGCCATGTCCCAGCCGCCGCGCATGCCTGCGGCGAACGCCAGCGTGGCCGGGCCGACGCCGAAGGAAATGATGTCCGCCAGCGAATCCAGCTCGCGCCCCAGGGCCGAGTGCTGGTGCCGCCAGCGCGCAATGCGCCCGTCGAGCACGTCGAAGACAAAGGCCGCCGGGGCAAGCGCCGCGGCCGCATAGAAATGATCGGGCGAGCGCGTGGCCACGTAGAACATGGCGAAGAAGACCGATGCCATGCCGCAGGCCGCATTGCCCAGCGTGAACAGGTCCGCGAGCTGCATTTCGCGGATCATGGAGAAATGCTTGGGGCGTTCCGTTGTCGATGCCATGTCGGCGGTCTCCTGGCTCCATTGGCGCATGTGGATGAATCGCTGCCTGCAAGAAGCGAACCACGCGCAGGTAGCGACGAGGAAGCGAACGCCCGTGCCGCGCTAGAAGCGCAGGCCCGCCGCCCGCAAGGCTCGCCCGGTCTCGCCTGCGCTCACATGATGCACGGTCTGCCAGCCCAGGGCGGCCGCGGCGGCCACATTGGCCGCATTGTCGTCGATGAACAGCATCTCCTGCGGCGCAATGCCCGGCAAGTGCGTGCCGATGCGCGCATGCATGAGCCGGTAGATGGCCGGGTCGGGCTTGGCCACGCCGACCTCGCCGGATACCAGGATATCGCGGAACACATCCAGGAAATCGCCCATGCGCCGCGCATGCGGGTAGGTTTCGCTGGACCAGTTGGTCAGGCCGAACAGCGGCACCTGTGCCGCATGCAGGCGGCGCAGCAGATCCACGCCATCGCCCAGCACGCCGCGCAGCATCTGCGGCCAGCGGCCGTAGAACGCACGGATCAGGCTGGCCTGCGCGGGATGCTCGGCCACCAGTTGCTCGGTGGCCTCTTGCAGCGGACGGCCGGCGTCCTGGCGGATATTCCAGGCGGGCGAGCAGACTTCGGACAGGAAGCTGGCACGCTGCGCCGCATCGGGAATCAGCTCGCGATAGAGGTACTCGGGGCTCCAGTCGAACAGGACACCACCAAAATCGAACACGACGGCACTGACGGTCACGGGATCTCGCAAATTGGGTGCTTGGGCGGCGGACAGACGGCATTTTCGCAGAGTCCGCAGCCGCGCAGGCGCCTGCCATGCCGCCACTATGAGATTTCTCGCAACGCGAGGCCAGGCCGGGCCACCTACGCTTGCGGCTGTTGCCATCGCTGCTCCGGGCCGCGCGGGCATTCCGGGCATGCCGCTCATATGGCGCCCACCAACCCAGCCGATACCATGCGTCTGAAGCCATCCAGGTCCTCCCGCCCCCTCTGCGTCTTCCCTTCCCTCACCGTCTACCGCCCGGCGCCTGCCTGCCTCGCATGGCTCTGCCTGCTGTTGCCCCCGGCCGCCCCGCCGGCCCATGCCGCGGCGCGCGCCGCTCAGTGCGGCATGGCCGCCACGCCGATCGCGGAATTGCGCGCCGCGGGCGCGCCATCCATCGGCCGCAGGGTCGTGCTGGAAGCCGTGGTCACGGCCGACTACACGGGCGCCGACGGCTTCGCCGGCTTTTTCGTGCAGCAGGCCGATGCCCGGCGCCAGCACCGCCCCGGCATCTCGGAGGGCATGTTCGTCTATGCGCCGCGCGCCGGCATGCGCGCCGGCGACCTGGTGCGCCTGAACGGCACCGTGGAAGATCGCTCCGGCCAGATGCAGCTGAGGCTGTCCGGCACCGCCACGGTGTGCGCGCGCGGCCTGGCGGTGACGCCGGCGGTCGTCACGCTGCCCGTGGAACATGCGGGCGCGCTGGCCGCCCATGAAAGCATGCTGGTCCGCCTGCCGCAGACGCTGACCGTCAGCGACACCTACGAACTGGGCCGTTACGGCAGCGTGGCGCTGAGCTACGGGCGCCTGCAGATTCCCACCAACGTAGCCTTGCCTGGCGCCGGCGCCAGGGCGCAGGCCGCCGCCAATGCCCTGAACCGGCTGACGCTGGACGACGGCTCGAGCCGGCAGAACCCGGCCACGGTGATGCACCCCGCGCCCGGCCTGAGCGCCGCCAATACCCTGCGCGCCGGCGATAGCGTGGCCGGCGTGCAGGGCGTGCTGGAAATGCGCTTCGGCGGCTGGCGCGTGCAGCCCGTGCCCGCGGCGCCGCCGCCGCGTTTCCTGCCTGCCAACCCGCGGGCCGGCGCACCGCTGCGCGCCGCCGGCAGCGACCTGCGCGTGGCGGCCTTCAATCTGCAGAACTACTTCAACGGCGACGGCAAGGGCGGCGGCTTCGATGATCCCGCCAACCGGGGTGCCCGCACGCCGGCGGAGTTCGCGCGCCAGGAAGCCAAGCTGCTGGCCGCGCTGCGCGGCCTGGATGCCGACGTGATCGGCCTGGTCGAAATCGAGAACAACGGCTACGACGAGACCAGCGCCATCCGCCGGCTGGCGGCCATGCTGGGGCCCGAATGGCGTTTCGTCGATCCGGGCGGGGTCAGCCTCGGCGGCGACGCCATCGCGGTCGGCCTGCTCTACAACAGCCGCACGGTGCAGGTCGCGGGCATGCCGGCCACGCTCTGGTTCGGCGAGAGGAACCGGCAACCGCTGGCCGCCACATTCCGCCTGCATGCGCAGGCCCGCCAGCTCACGGTGGTGGTGAACCATTTCAAGTCCAAGCGCTGCACCGACGCGCGCGGCGCCGACGCGGACCAGGACGATGGACAGGCCTGCTGGAACACCACCCGCGTCGCCGCGGCCATGCGCCTGGCCAACTGGCTCGCCACCGCGCCCACCGCCGTGGCCGACCACGGCAAGCTGCTGATCGGCGATCTCAACAGCTATGCGCGCGAGGACCCCATCCGGATGCTGGCACAGCGCGGCTATGCCGACATGATCGCGCGCTTCGCGTCCGGCCCGGCCTACAGCTTCGTGTTCGGCGGCGAGGCCGGCTACCTCGACCATGCCCTCGCCGACGACGCGGCGGCCAGCCGCATCCGTGCCGTCCATCACTGGCATGTCAATGCCGACGAGCCCGTCGCGCTGGCCTATCCGCTGGCCAGCAAGAGCACGGCACAGCAGCAGGCCTTCTACGCGGCCGATGCCTATCGCTCGTCCGATCACGATCCGGTGCTGGTCGACCTGGCGATGCGTGGCGACGCCACCTTGCCGGGCGGCGTGGAGCCCGCGGGGGAGAGCGGCGAAACCGGCACGCCGGCAGGCGGATCCGCCCGGCCCGCCGACGGCGGTGGCGGCGGCGGCGCCATGGAGCATTGGCTGGCCATGGCGCTGGCAGGCGCGGCTTGGCTCGCCAGGCGCCGCTAGCGCGCGCCCGCCGGCTCGCGCCTGATGCCAACGGCCAGGTAGGCCACGATCAGCGCGTTGGCAATGGCCAGGCCGATATGGATCGGCGACGGATGGGCGATCGCCTCGTACATCTCCACCGGGATATAGATCCCGCCGGACCACACCCCAAGCCAGCTTGCCCATACGCGCTGGTGCCACAGGCCGAAGGCCTCGGTGAAACGCATGGCGGCATACATCGCGGCCGAACCGCCGATCGCCCACAGGCGCGCATCGCTGGGATGGTCCATCAGCGACAGGAAGATGGTCGGATAGCGGCTGCCCGGATTCAGGTGCAGGCGCGCCACGATGGCCTCGGCCAGCGCCTGCGCGTCCCGGTGCAGGAGCGCAACCAGCCCCAGCCCGGCCAGGATCACCAGCGCCCCCTTGGCGGCTTCGAACAGGGCGATGCCCTTCAGCCCGGCGCCCGCAGCATGCTTTGCCATCGTTGACTGTCCATTTCTGATCCGGCTTGTCGAATCCGGCTTGTCGAATCCGGCTCGCCGGATCCTGCTCGTCGAGTGCCGCCTGCCGGACTTAAGGTGGGGATCGTACCCCGGCACGCCCGCCCGCGGCAATCCGGCCATCGGCATCCTGGCCTGCGCGCGCTGTTACCATCGCCCTGCCGCCGTCTTCCGATGCCCGTCCCATGAACCCCGAACTCCTGCCGCTCCTGCTTACCCGCACCATGCCCTATGGCAAGTACAAGGGCCGCGTGATCGCGGACCTGCCGGGCAACTACCTGAACTGGTTCGCGCGCGAAGGCTTCCCCACCGGCGAGATCGGCCAGTTGCTCGCGCTGATGCACGAACTGGACCACAACGGCCTCACGGGATTGCTGGACCCGCTGCGCGGGCGCTAGGCCCGCGCCGGGGCCGCCGCCGATTGGTAGTACGATTACGCCCTTGCCAAACACCGAAATACAGCAGGGGGAAGCGTTTTGCCATCAGTGGATCGCCGCAGCGCCGGCGCGTCGCGCTCGCCGCGCGCCCGGACCGAGACCTTGTCAGAGAACGAACGGGCCTACAGCGGCCTGCGCGAACGGCTGACCACGCTGGTCTACCGCCCCGGCGAGCATCTCAATATTTCCACACTGGTGGAAGATCTGGATATCGGCCGCACCCCCATCAACCAGGCGCTGCACCGGCTGGCCAACGAAGGCCTGGTGCAGATCCTGCCACGCAAGGGCGTGGTGGTGGCGCCGCTTTCCATCGACGACGCGCTGCACCTGATCGACGTTCGCATGGCCAACGAAACCCTGTGCGCGCGGCTGGCCGCCGAGCGCATCACCGCTGACGGATTGCTCGTGCTGGAGGGCATCTTGCGCGAGCTCGACGAAGCCGTGGCGCGGCGCGACCTGCCGCTGGTCACCAACCTGGACCGCCTGTTCCATGAGGAAGTGGCGCACCGCTCTGGCAACCCCATCCTGATCGAGATCCTGAAAGTGCTGCACGCGCGTTCGCAACGCTTCTGGGCCATCTCCCTGTCCTCCGAGGGGCACCTGGGCGAGGTCGGCGAAGAGCATCGCGCCATCCTGCAAGCGCTGCGCGACGGCGACGGCGCGGCGGCGGCCAGCGCGGTGGCGGCACATGTGCTGTCGTTCCGCCAGGCGCTGCTGCAGGGCCGCCGCGAGCCGGTCTTCGCCATGGGCAGCTAGGCTAGCCCTCCAGCGGCTTGCGCGCCGTCTCGCGTGCCACCAGCAGGGCTGCCAGCGTGACGGCCAGCGCAAGGCAGACATAGAGCGAGATCGCGATCGTCGAGCCATACGACTTGTACAGGCTGGCGATGATCAGCGGCGCAAAGCCGCCACCGAGGATGCCCGCCAGCGTGTAGGCCAGCGACGACCCGGCGTAGCGCACCCGCGTGGGAAACTGCTCCGTCACAAAGGCCGCCTGCGGGCCGTACATCATGGCGTGGATGACCAGGCCGACCACCACCGCCGCGCAGATCTGCAAGGGCTGCGCGCTGTCCATCAGCCGGAAGAACACAAAGGCCCACACCGCCGCCAGCAAGGCCCCGGCGATATACACCGGGCGCCGGCCAAGCCGGTCGGACAGGCTGCCGAACAGCGGCACCGCGATCGCATTGCAGGCCGCGCCGATCATGGTGGCGGTCAGCGCCAGCGGGCGCGACAGGTGCAGCACGCTGGTCACGTAGGTCAGCGTGAACACCACCACCAGCGCATAGAGCACGTCGGAGCCGATGCGCGCGCCGCCGGCCACCAACAGGCGCCGCCAGTGGTCGACGAATACCTCCTTGATCGGCGTCTTCGCGGTGCTCTTGCGCGCTTCCATCTCCTTGAACAGCGGCGTTTCTTCCACGCCGCGGCGCAGCCACAGCCCGAACACGACCAGCAGCACGCTGGACAGGAAGGGAATGCGCCAGCCCCACGCCTGGAAGTCTTCCGGGCTCAGCCAGAGCGAAACCAGCGCGATGAAGCCGGTGCCCAGCAACGTGCCGCACGACGGCCCGACCTGCGTGAACGAGGCATTGCGCCCGCGCTGGTGCTGCGCGCCGTGCTCCATCGACAGCAGCACCGCGCCGGCCCATTCGCCGCCGATGGCCGCGCCCTGCACGAAGCGCAGGGCCACCAGCAGCAGCGGGCTCCAGATGCCCAGCGACTGGTAGGTCGGCAGCACGCCCATCAGGCCCGTGGCCACGCCCATCAAGATCAGCGTGGCAACCAGCACGAAGCGGCGCCCGAGCTTGTCGCCCAGGTGGCCGAACAGCACGCCGCCGAGCGGGCGCGAGACATAGCCCACGGCATACGTGGAGAAGGCCAGGATGGTGCCAGTGAGCGGATCGAACGACGGAAAGAAGATTGCGTTGAAGACCAGCGCGGCCATCAGGTTGTAGACGGTGAAGTCATACCATTCCAGGGTGGTTCCGATCGTGCTGGCCGCGGCCAGGCGGCCCATGCCGGGCTTGCCGGCGGTGGCCTGGGCCGCGGCCGGCGCTTGCGTGACGGGGATGGTGTCGGCGCTCTGCATCATGCCACCTCCTGCGCGAAGAGCTTCCACCTGAGCACGTAGCGCGCGGCATTGGCGGCGGGCACGCCCAGCTGCTGCGCCGCGTCGTGCAGGGCGGCCGCGCCGGCGGCTTCGCTGCTGCTCTCGATCACGAGAATGGGGAGCAGTTGCCGGTCTTCCACGCTCTCGCGCGGCAAGGGCTGGCTCAGCGCGGCGTCGGGCATCAGCAGGTAGGACTGTACGAAGCCGGGCCGCGCAGAGAGCTCGCCGCCCACCTCGGCCGCCTGGTCGACCAGCGCCAGCGGGTCTTCGGGATGCGCCAGCGGCAGCACGGCGAGCCAGCTGCCGCTGCCCTGCCCCACCGCGGCGGTGACCTCGCTTACGCGGCGCATGGGCTGGCGCATGCGCCCGAGGTTGGCGACCGACCACGGCGTCTGGCGCCTGAATGCCGCCTTGTACGCTTCGGACGTGAAGGCCGCCAGCGACTCGGTGCGGTACAGGCCGAGATATTTCGGGCCACCCTGGACGGCCTCGTAGCGCGCGGCAGAGATGAATCCCTCGATGCGGGCACGCTCCTCGACGTGCTCGCGGTCATACCACTGGTTGAAATCGGCCTCGTCGGCCGCATCCACGTTGGCGGCGACAAACAGCATGCCCTGCGGCGCCATGCCCGTCGGGCCCTGGCTCGCAGACTTGTCGCTCATCTCGTGCATCTGGTGCATCTCGCTCATCTCGCTGATCTCGCTGATCTCGCTCATTCCACTCTCCGTCTGCCCGCGCTGCTTGCGGGCGGTGAGAGGATGATCGGCGCCAGCGGCCCGCGCGACAAACGGGTTTTTCTTCGCATTTCCGATCAGTTTTTCTGTTCGACCCCGCCACGCACGCGCACCAGCACGGCGCGCGCCGCGGCCTCATGCCGGCGAAAATGGTGCAGGCAGCGAGAGCACGTAGCGGTCCGATTCGCGGCAGGCCAGCTCCGCCACCAGGCGGATTGCCTCCGACGCCGCGTGGTCGAGATGGCTGACCACCAGCCGCTGGTGCGGCAACGGCACATCGCAGGGGATCACGCGCAGTTCGCCGCGCTCCACTTCCTCGCGCACCGGCGCCAGCGGCATCAGCGCATTGCCGAAACCGCCCTTGACCAGCCGCACGATGGCCGCGATGGAGCTGACGCAATGCACCTTGCCCACCGGCAGCCCGGCCTTGCGGTACAACTCCTTGAGCGCCACGTGCGGCTGCGAGCCGGGGCTCATGGTGATGGTCGGGTGCTGCAGCAGCGCGCTCAGCCTGCCTTCGTCCGGCAGTGCGGGGCCGGGCGGGCCCACCCAGCCGATCGCCATCGGCAGGCATGGCGTGCTGGTGATGCCCTCGCCCACCGCCGGATCGGTCTGCAAGGCGATATCGATGCCGCCCGCGCGCAAGGTGTTGTGCAGGCCTTGCGTGGTTTCCGAGGTGAGCTGCACCTCGATGCCCGGATAGTGCGTCTGCAAGTGGCGCAGGAAATCGACCAGCCAGGTGTGCACCACGCTTTCGATGGCGCCGATGCGTACCAGCCCCAGCGGCGCATCGCCCGAGCGCCCCAGCACCATGATCTCCCGCTGCAACTCCAGCAGCCGCTCACCGTAGCCCAGCAGCCGCAGGCCGACCGGGGTGAGCCGCAGGTCGCGCGCCTCGCGCTCGAACACGCGCGCGCCGATCTCCTGCTCCAGCGAGGCAATGCGGTTGGACATGGCGGCCTGCGTGATGTGCAGCTTCTCGGCCGCCGCGCGAAAGCTGCCGAGCCTGGCCACCCACATGAAGGCTTCGATAAAGCGGGTATTCATGGCGCGCGGCTTCCTCCGCGGTCCGTGCGCCGGGCGAGCGCTGGCCGCGTCAATCCGGCCACCCGCCAGCAACGCCGGGTGCGGCCATTGGCATATTGCTCATTCAATGGATTCCTTCGCTTTCACTGAAATTTCACAGTTATTGCAGCACGGATTCTTATGCAAATTCCGCACCAGCGCTGTAGAGGGATTCCCTGAGCCCGGCCGCCGGGGCGGCTCCCTGGCTTGCGTGCATTCGCATGACGACAACGCATTGCTGATCTCCCGCTTCGCCCAAGAAGCAGCAACGTATCCCGCGGTGCCTGAAACAAAACGAAACAAAGCGAAACCGCGCCGACACCCGCGCATGCCGCGCGGGCGGCACCATGACAGCCATGTTCCACCCCTTCCCAAAGGAAACTGTCATGAGACCCTGGATCAAACGCACCCTGTTCGGCATGTTCGGCGCCGGCATCGCCCTGGGCGGCCTGAGCGCATGCGGCAGCTATCACCATGGCGGGCCCGGTGGCCGGATGAGCCCCGAGGAAGTGGCCCAGATGCGCGAGAAAATGATCGAGCGCGTCAGCAAGAAGCTGGACCTGAATGCCGAGCAGAAGCAGCGCCTTGCCGTGCTGGCCGACAAGCTCAGGGAGCAGCGCGCCGCGCTGACGGGCAATGCCGCCGATCCGCGCGCCGAGGTGCAGGCTCTGGTCGCCGGCGATAGGTTCGACCGCGCCCGCGCACAGACGCTGGTCAGCGAAAAGACCGCCGCCATCAACACAAAGAGCCCCGAGGTCATCGCCGCCATGGCAGACTTCTACGACAGCCTCAATGCCACCCAGCAGCAACAGGTGCGCGAGTTCCTGCAGAAGCGCCGCGGTGGCTGGCGCGGCCACTGAGGAGCACGGGGCATGAACTGGAACCCGACCGAGACCCCATGCCGGCCATGCCCCGCATCCTCCTGATTGACGACGACGAGCAGCTCGGCCCGCCGCTCGCCATCTACTTCGCCCGCTTCGAACTTCAGCTGGAGCAGGCCCTGCGGCCCAGCGACGGCCTCGCGCGCCTTGCGCGCGGCGGCTACGACGCCGCCATCCTGGACGTGATGCTGCCCGAGATGGATGGCTTTGCCTTGTGCCGCACCATCCGCCGGGACAGCGACATCCCGCTCGTCATGCTCACGGCGCGCGGCGAGGTCATGGACCGCGTGGTCGGCCTCGAGCTCGGCGCCGACGATTACCTGCCGAAGCCGTTCGAGCCACGCGAGCTGGTGGCACGCGTGCAGACCGTACTGCGCCGCCGCGGTGCAGCGCCTTCGCCCGACGCCGGCGCGCGGCTGCGATTCGAAGGCGGGCTCGAGATCGACCCGGCCACGCGCGGCGTGCGCTGCGGCGGCGAGGACGTGGTGCTGACCAGCACCGAGTTCGACCTGTTGCTGCTGCTGGCCCGCGAACCCGGCAAGGTCTTCGGCCGCGACGACATCCTCAACCACCTGCGCGGGCGCGACGCGGAGCTGTACACGCGCGCGGTGGACATCCTGGTCAGCCGCCTGCGCAAGAAGCTCGATCCGCCGGACTGCATCAAGACCTTGCGCAACGCAGGCTACTCCCTCGCCCTGCGCCCGCAAGGCGGATCTGCCGCCCACGCGGGGGCGCCGGCATGAGCGGACGCTGGCACCAGCGCGCGCGCCACGCCGTGCGGCACCGGCTGCACCTGCGGCTGGTGCTGTTGTTCCTGCTGCTGGCGCTTGCCACCACGGTGACCTTCGTCGGTGGCATGCAGAAGGCGTTCAGCACCGGGTGGCGCAGTGCCGCGCGGCCGCTGGTGGCGGACTACGTCGACCGCCTGGCGGCCGAGATCGGCAGCCCGCCGAGCGTGGAGCGCGCCCGCGCGATCAGCGCGCGCCTGCCGGTGAGCGTGCGTATCGCCGGCCCGCGGGTGAACTGGCAATCCGAGGACGCGCCCGCTTCCGGCTGGCGCTCCGGCGCGGCCATGCGCTGGCCGCGCCACGGGCCGGACGACGATGCGCCCCTGTTCTCCCGCACGACCGCGGACGGCCACCGCATCGATTTTGGCTTGAGCACCGCCACCTGGCAGAACCAGCCGCACCGCGCGGGGTGGATCACGCTGGCCGTGCTGCTCGGCCTGACTGCCCTGGCCTATCTGTACGTGCGCCACCTGCTGCGCCCGCTCGACGATATCCGCGCCGGCGCGCGGCGCTTCGGCGCGGGCGAGTTCGGCCAGCCCATTCCCATCCGCCGGCGCGACGAGCTGGGCGTGCTGGCGCACGACGTCAATACCATGGCGCGCGACATCCACCAGATGCTCGACGCCAAGCGCGCGCTGCTGCTGGCCATCAGCCACGAACTGCGCAGCCCGCTCACGCGCGCGCGGCTCAACACCGAGCTGTTGCCCGACACACCCGAGGTCCGGGCCCAGCGCGAAGCGCTGCTGCGCGACCTGGCCGGCATGCGCGACCTTGTCACCGACCTGCTGGAAAGCGAGCGGCTTGGCCAGGGCCACGGCGCCCTGCTGCTGGAGCCCACCGACCTGGCCGCGCTGGCCCGCGAGGTGGCGCTCGAAGTGACACAAGCCATGCGCGGTGACCGGCCCGCCGCCGGGCAGATCGCGCTGTCCATCGATGCCGGGCTGCCCGCCACGCTGGCGCTGGACCGTACCCGCATGCGCCTGCTGCTGCGCAACCTGCTCGACAATGCGCTGCGCCACAGCGCCGCCGCGCCCCGGCCGCCCGAACTGCACCTCGCCAGGGATGCGGGCGGCAGCATCGCCCTGCGCGTGCGCGACCATGGCCCGGGCGTGCCCGACGATCAGCTATCCCACCTGGCCGAGCCCTTCTATCGCCCGGACGCCGCCCGCGAACGCGCCACCGGCGGCATCGGCCTGGGCCTTTACCTGTGCAAGCTCGTGGCGCAGGCACATGGCGCGCGCTGGCAGGTACGCAATGCGCAACCGGGCCTGGAAATCGAGATCACGCTCCCGCCTTCGCCGTAATGGCCAGGCCGGACAGCGGCCCCCGCGCGTGCCATGTGGCGTGATATGTGGCGTGACATCCGGCGTGACATGCGTGTTGAAAGGCAGCGGCCGCGCGACGGGTGGGCGGCGCGCCGAACCGGATGTGCAGCGCGTGCGGACCCGGGAGTAATATGCATCCGGAAACCTGGACTCGACATGCGGCAGGCGAGCGCAGGACATGAGCGACCAGGTCGCCGCGGCCAACAGGAGCACATCGTGAACATCGATACCGGCACCCTCCAGGCCTACAGCGCCGCCGCCGCAGACTACGCCAGGGACTGGCACGCGCAGCAAGCGCCCGCCGATCTCTACGCCGCGCTCCTGCGCGAGTTCACACCCGGGCCGAGCGCCGACATCGGCTGCGGCGCGGGCCGCGATACGGCCTGGCTGGCCGCCAACGGCTTCGAGCCCAGCGGCTTCGATCCGTGCGAGCCCTTGCTGGCCCAGGCACGCCAGCGCTATCCCACCTTGCCCTTCGAGCAGGCCGCCCTGCCCGAACTCGAGGGCGTGCCGCGCGGCTACTACCAGAACGTGCTGTGCGAGACCGTGATCATGCACCTGGAGCCGCGCATGGTCGCCAGCGCCACGCGGCACCTGCTCGATATCCTGCGCCCTGGCGGCACGCTCTACCTGAGCTGGCGCGTCACCGACCATGTCTCGCAGCGCGACCAGGCTGGCCGCTTCTTCGCCGCCTTCGACAAGGCGCTGGTGACCGAAGCGCTGGGCAGTGGCGATACCCTGCTGTTCGACCGGGAAGAAGTGAGCCAGTCCTCGGGCAAGCGGGTGCACCGGCTGATCGTGCGCAAGGCGCTGCCGCCGGCCTGACGCGTGCCCGGTGCCCGGCGCCCGGCGCCTCAGGGCAGCCCGAGCCGCCCGGTCAGGTCCGTCAGCGCGTCGGCGCAGGCGACATCCGCCTTCAACGCCAGCAGCGCGTCGGCCCGCGTCTGGCCAAGGTTGATGGCAGCCACGGGCTTGCCCAGCTTCTGCGCCGCCAGGCAGAAGCGGTAGCCCGAGAACACCGTCAGCGAGGAGCCGATCACCAGCAAGGCATCGGCCTGCCCCAGCGCTTGCATGGCGGCATCCACGCGCTCGCGCGGCACGGATTCGCCGAAGAACACCACATCGGGCTTGAGCACGCCGCCGCAGTGCCCGCAGGCGGGAATGCGCACGGCTTCGAAGCTGGCCAGCTCGAGGTGAGCGTCGCCGTCCGATGCCGGCAGGGCGCGCAAGCCGGCCAGCGCCGGGTTATCCGCTTCGAGCTGCGTTTGCAAGGCGGCGCGCGCGCGGCGTGTGCCGCATTGCAGGCAGATCACCGTGCCCACATGGCCGTGCAGCTCGATCACGCCGTGGCTGCCGGCACGCTGGTGCAGGCCGTCCACGTTCTGCGTGACAAGCTGGCGCAGGTAACCCGCCGCCTGCAGCCGCGCCAGCGCGAAGTGCGCGGCGTTGGGCTGTGCATTGGCCAGCACAGGCCAGCCCAGCATGCTGCGCGCCCAGTAGCGCTGGCGTACGGCGTGCGAGCGGAAAAAATCCTGCGCCTGCACCGGCGGCGTGCGCTGCCAGTTGCCCTGCGCATCGCGGTAGCCGGGGATGCCGGAATCGGTGCTGATGCCGGCCCCGGTCAGCACCAGCAGGCGCGGATGGCCTTGCACGAAATCATGGAGATCGGCCAGGACGGGCTGGTCGGTAGCGAGCACGGAGGCCTCCTGTGACGATACGGTGAAGCGACGCGGGACTTCAGAAGCTGGGACCGCCGGCGCCCGCGTCCGCCGTCTCGCCGGCCAGGGCCTGCCATGCTTTCAGCTCGGCGCGGTAGCGATCCATCGCCTCGGCATGCAGGTCGAAGATGCAGGGATCGCAGCCATTGCCGCAGCATTCATTGATGTCCGGCGTGACCGGGGCCACCGGCCGGGGCGGCAAGGCCGCCGCTGCCGGCTCCGGCGCGCTCGCCGTTTCTGTGTTGCGTCCTGCTGCGGACGCGGGGTTTTGTACCGACACCATCGACTCCGGTTGGATTGCCCTCCCAGTATACCGCCGGGCGGCAGTCTCGCCTGGTGCCGGGAACGCGGCTCAGTCCGCCGCGCCTGGCTTGCCGGCCTCCAGCACCGCGCGCAGGCGCGCCACCGCCGTCGCGGATTCCGCCTCGATGCGCGCGCGCAGCAGCAGCCGGTTGGTCAACATGAACAGCAGGTTGGGCGCGGCATAGCTGAATTCGCGCTGGAAGCGCGTGCCTTCCGGCACCGGCGCGAGCGTGTAGCGCACCGTACCCGCCTCACGCCCGTCGATGCTGCCCTCGATCATCCACGCGGCGGGTGGCTGGCGCTCCACCACCGTCCACACGACCTCTCCCCGCCGCCCGGCAACGAGAAAGGTTTCGGTCACATGCTCGCCAGGCAGCAGCGGATGATCTGCCGCGCCGGCCACCGCTAGCGATGAGGGATGCCAGTTCGGCCAGTTGGCGGGTGTCGAGACGTAGTCGAACACCACCGTGGCCGGACGCGCGATGGTGGCCGTGTTGACGATGCGCGTGACGTCGCGCAGCGGCACCGGCAACGGCACCAGCAGGATGCCGGCCACGCAGGCCAGGACCAGCAGCACGATAAGCAAGGCTCGCAGCCTTCGGAGTCGACGCGTTCCCATGATCCACGCAGTGAAAAAGCGGCCTGCCCCCGGCGGGCGGCCGCGTTGCTTCCAGTGTAGGCAGGTTTTGCGCCCTGTCCCGGCGGGCCGGCCCAATGCAAAACGCGGCAACCGCCTGGAGCGGTTGCCGCGTCGATGTGCCGCACACGGTATGCCGTATGCGGCCTGCTGCTGCCCGGGGGCTTCAGCGGTTCGCTGCGAGCGGAGGCTGCGCCGTGCCCGGTGCCGCATCGGGCAGCGGCCCCCAGCCGCCGCCCAGGCTGCGCACCAGCGCCACCGTGGCCGAAGCCCGCAGGCCGGCCACCTGGTTGGCCTCGCGCTGCGACTGCAGCACCGTGCGGTCCGCGTCGATCACCGTCAGGTAGTCCACCGCGCCGGCCTCGTAGCGGCTGCGCGAGATCTTCGCCGCGCGCCGCGCCCCGCCCAGCGCGCCGTCCAGCGCACCGGCCTGCTGGCTCAGCCAGCGCACGTCCGCCAGGCTGTCCTCCACCTCGCGCAGCGCCGTCAGCACGCTTTGCCGGTAGCTCGCCACCGCCTCCTCGTGCTGCGCCCGCGCCGCCGCCAGGTTGGCCTTGTTGCGCCCGCCGTCGATGATCGGCGCGGCGATCGTGCTGCCGATCAGCGGCCCCAGCATCCACGCCGTCGACGACCACTTGAACAGGTTCGACAGGTCGTTGGACTCGAAGCCGAACAGCCCCGTGAGCGTGATCTTCGGGTAGAACGCCGCCTTGGCCACGCCGATGCGCGCATTGGCCGCCGCCATCTGGCGTTCGGCCTGCGCGATGTCGGGGCGGCGCTCCAGCAGCTCGGACGGCAGCCCCGCCGGCACCGCGATCAGCGCTGCGTCGAGCGGATGCGCGCCCAGCGTGAAGGCCGCCGGCGGCGCCCCGGTCAGCACCGCCAGCGCGTGCTCCTGGTTGGCCCGGCGCCGTTCGATGGCGGCCAGGTCGGCGCGCGCCGTGCCCAGCTCCGCCTCGGCCCGCGCCGGGTCCAGGTCGGTGGTCTCGCCTTCGTCGAAGCGGCGCTTGAGCAGCTTGAGCGCATCCTCGCGCAACGCGATGGTGGCGTTGAGCAGGTCGCGCTCGCTGTCCAGCGTGCGCAGCGCGAAGTAGGCCTGCGCCACGTCGGCCTGCAGCGCCAGCTGCACCGAGCGGTACAGGTCCTCGGCCGCCGCGCCCTCGGCGCGCGCCGCCTTGACGTTGTCGGCCACCCGGCCGAACAGGTCCAGCTCGTAGCTGGCGAAGGCGCGTGCCTTGTACACGGTCTGCGCCGGCACCTTGGTGCCGTCGGGCAGCCCCTGCGAGGCCGCCGAATACTGCGTGCGGGTCGGGTCCAGCCCCACGCTGAGCTGCGGGGACTGGTCGGCCTCCGCCACGCCGGTGAAGGCGCGCGCCTGCTTGAGCCGCGCCGCGGCGATGGCCAGGTTCTGGTTGGACTCGGTGGCCTGCGCCATCAGGCGGTCGAGGTCGGCGTCACCGAAGATCTTCCACCATTCGCCGCGCGGCGCCCCCTCCGAGGGCGTGGCCACCTTCCACTGGCTGCCTTCGGCCTGCGCGGCCGCGGCTTCCTTGTAGGCCGGCGTGGCCGCGGTCGCGCTCTCGGGCACCTGGTAGGTCGGCGCCAGCGAGCAGCCCGCCAGGATCAGCGCCACGGCCAGCGTGGCCAGGCGCGGCAAGGCGCCGGATGCCATCGTCGATGTCATGGATACGTTCATGTCGGTCATCCTTATTCAGCGGAGGCGATCGCCTGGTGGCTCGCCGACGGGGCGCTGGCCGCGCGGCGGCGCTCGCCACGCGTGGCCAGCAGGCGCAGCGCCACATAGAACACGGGGGTGAGGAACAGCCCGAAGAAGGTCACGCCCAGCATGCCGGCGAACACCGCCACGCCCATCGCATGACGCATCTCCGCGCCGGCCCCGGTGGAGACCACCAGCGGCACCACGCCCATGATGAAGGCGAACGAGGTCATCAGGATCGGGCGCAGGCGCAGGCGGCTGGCCTCGATGGCGGCAGCCACGATGGTGCGGCCTTCATGCTCCAGTTCCCGGGCGAACTCCACGATCAGGATCGCGTTCTTCGCCGACAGCCCCACCAGCACGATGAAGCCGATCTGCGTAAAGATGTTGTTGTCACCCTTGGTCAGCCACACGCCTGTCATGGCGGCGAGCAGGCTCATCGGCACGATCAGGATCACGGCCAGCGGCAGCGTCAGGCTTTCGTACTGGGCGGCCAGCACCAGGAACACCAGCAGCACGCACAGCGGGAAGATCCAGACGCCCGCGTTGCCGGCCAGGATGTCCTGGTAGGTCAGGTCGGTCCATTCGAACTTGATGCCCTTGGGCAGCGTCTCGGCCGCGATGCGCTCGGCCGCGGCCTGCGCCTGGCCCGAGGAGAAGCCTGGCGCCGGGCCGCCGTTCATGTCGGCCGCGGTAAAGCCGTTGTAGCGCACCACGCTGTCCGGGCCGAAGCCTTGCTTGACGGTCAGCAGCGACGACAGCGGCACCATGTCGCCGGCGGCGTTGCGCGTCTTGAGCTGCAGGATGTCCTCGGCATGCTGACGGAACTGCGCGTCAGCCTGAACCTTGACCTGGTAGGTGCGACCGAACTTGTTGAAGTCGTTCACGTAGGCCGAGCCGAGGTAGGTCTGCAGGGTGTCGAACACATCGGTGACCGGCACGCCGAGCTGCTTGGCCTTGACGCGGTCGAGCTTGACGTCGAGCTGCGGCACGTTGACCTGGTAGTTGCTGAAGATGCCGGCCAGTTCGGGCGTCTTGCGCGCCTTGTTGGTGAAGGCGCTGGTGGCGTCGAACAGCGCGTCGTAGCCGAGCGCGGCACGGTCCTCGATCATCAGCTTGAAGCCGCCGATGGTGCCCAGGCCCTGCACGGGCGGCGGCGGGAACACGGCGATGAAGGCATCCTGGATCGACGCGTACTTGGCGTTGAGCTGCTGCGCGATGGCCGCCCCCGACATGTCCTTGCCCTTGCGCTCCTCGAACGGCTTGAGCGTGGCGAACACGATGCCGGCGCTCGGGCTGTTGGTGAAGCCGTTGATCGACAGGCCCGGGAAGGCCACCGCCGATTCCACGCCCGGATGCTTGAGCGCGATCTCCGACATGCGACGGATCACGTCCTCGGTGCGGTCCAGCGTGGCGCCGTCGGGCAGCTTGGCGAAGCTCACCAGGTACTGCTTGTCCTGGGCCGGCACGAAGCCCTTCGGCACCAGCTGGAACACGCCCCAGGTCAGCGCCAGCATGACCGCATAGACGCCGAACACCGCGCTCTTGCGCGAGATCACGCCCTTCACGCCGCGGCCATAACGGTCAGCGCTGGCACCGAAGAAGCGGTTGAAGCGGGCGAAGAAGCCGCCCAGCACTCGGTCCATGCCGCGCGACAGCCAGTCCTTGGGCGCATCGTGGCCGCGCAGCAGCAGCGCGGACAGCGCCGGCGACAGCGTCAGCGAGTTGAAGGCCGAGATGATGGTCGAGATCGAGATGGTCAGCGCGAACTGCTTGTAGAACTGTCCGGTCAGGCCGCTCATGAAGGCCAGCGGCACGAACACTGCGATCAGCGTCAGCGCGATGGCGATGATCGGGCCGCTGACTTCGCGCATGGCCTTGTAGGTCGCCTCCTTCGGCGACAGCCCCTCGGCAATGTTCCGCTCGACGTTCTCCACCACCACGATCGCATCGTCGACCACGATGCCGATGGCCAGCACCAGCCCGAACAGCGACAGCGCGTTGATCGAGAAGCCGAACGCATGCATCAGGCCGAAGGTACCGACGATCGACACCGGCACCGCCAGCAGCGGAATCACCGAAGCGCGCCAGGTCTGCAGGAACAGGATCACCACCAGCACCACCAGCGCGATGGCCTCGAACAGCGTGTGCGTGACGGCCTCGATACTGTGGCGCACGAACTGCGTCGGGTCATAGACGATGCTGTAGTCCACGCCGTCCGGGAAGTTCTGCTTGAGTTCCTCCATGGTCTTGCGCACGTCATCCGAGATCTGGATGGCGTTGGAGCCCGGTGCCTGGAAGATCGGCAGCGCCACCGCGGGCCTGTTGTCGAGCAGCGAGCGCAGCGCGTATTCCGATGCGCCGAGCTCGATGCGGGCAATGTCCTTGAGGTAGGTCACCGCGCCATCGGCCGAGGTGCGCACCACCACGTCGCCGAACTCCTCCACGCTGGTCAGGCGGCCCTGGGCGTTGACCGACAGTTGCAGGTCGGTGCCAGGCAACGACGGCGACTGGCCGATCACGCCGGCCGCCACCTGCACGTTCTGCTCGCGGATCGCCTTGACCACGTCGGACGCGGCCAGCTGGCGCTCGGCCATCTTCTCCGGGTTCAGCCACACGCGCATCGAGTAGTCACCCGAGCCGAACATCTGCACCTGGCCCACGCCCTGGATGCGCGCCAGGCGGTCCTTGACGTTGATCAGCGCATAGTTGCGCAGGTAGGTCATGTCATAGCGGTCGTTCGGCGAGACCAGGTGGACCACCATGGTCAGGTCGGGCGAGCTCTTCACGGTGGTGATGCCCAGGCGGCGCACGTCCTCCGGCAGGCGCGGCTCGGCTTGCGAGACGCGGTTCTGCACCAGCTGCTGCGCCTTGTCCGGGTCGGTGCCCAGCTTGAAGGTCACGGTCAGCGTGAGCGTGCCGTCGCTGTTGGCCTGCGACGACATGTACAGCATGTCCTCGACGCCGTTGATCTGCTCTTCCAGCGGCGTGGCCACGGTCTCGGCGATCACCTTGGGGTTGGCGCCCGGGAACTGCGCGCGCACCACCACGGACGGCGGCACCACCTCCGGATACTCGGAGATCGGCAGCTTGAACATCGAGATGGCGCCGATCAGGAAGATCAGCACCGATAACACGCCGGCAAAGATAGGCCGGTCGATAAAGAATTTCGAGAGATTCATCTCAGTCTCGGCGAAAGCGCTCCCCCTGGCGGCCCGGATCGCGGGCACCATATGGAGCGTGGGGAAGCAAAAAAATGGCTCGGTTCTCTTGGGGGACGGTGTTTCGTCGAGGCCGGCGCGCATCGCTGGCGCCCGCCCTTTACCCCGGCCCTTCTGCCGCAGGCGGCAGGGGGCGGCAAACCCTCAACAGCTCAGGTTCATGTCGGCCGTTCAGGTCACCGGCTTGCCTTCAGCCGCCTTGTCGGTTGCCTTCTCGGCAGCGGCCTGCTTGCGGTCGGCGGATCCGGTACGCTGGTCCAGCTCGCGCTTGAACGCCATCTCCACCGCCTTGGGCGCCACCGTGTCGCCCGGGCGCACGCGCTGCAGCCCGTTGACCACGATCGTCTCGTCGGCCTTCAGGCCCTGGCGGATCACGCGCAGACCCTCGAACGACGGCCCCAGCGTGACTTCGCGGTAGGCCAGCTTGTTGGCCTTGTCCACCACCAGCACGAACTTCTTGCCCTGGTCGGTGCCGATCGCGCGGTCATTGATCAGCACCACCGGATGCGGTGCCCCGCCGCCGAGCTTGACCTTGGCGTACAGGCCCGGCAGCAGGCGGCCATCCGTGTTGTCGAACACCGCGCGCACGCGGATGGTGCCGCTGCGGGTGTCGAGCCGGTTGTCGATCGACTGGATACGGCCCTGGTGCGGATTGCCGTCTTCGTCGGCCAGGCCCAGGAACACCGGCAGCCTCGACTGCCCGCCTTCCGTGTTGGCCGCGCCGCCAGCCTCGGGCGCCGTGTAGCGCAGGTAGGTCTGCTCGTCGACCTCGAAGCTCGCATACACCGGCGACACCGATACCACCGTGGTCAGCACCGGCGACGATGCACCCGGCGCCACGAGGTTGCCCACCGTGATCTCGGCGCGTGAGACGCGGCCGCTCACCGGAGCCACGATGCGGGTGTAGTTCAGGTTCAGCCGGGCTACTTCCAGCGATGCCTGTGCGGCACGCACGTTGGCTACCGCCTCGCGCGCACCGTTGTCGCGCTCGTCGAACTCGCGGCGCGATACCGCGTTGTCCTGCACCAGCCGCTGGGCGCGGGCCAGTTCAGTCTGTGCGTGGGAGGCGCGCACCTGCGCGGCCGCCAGCGCGGCTTCGGCGCGCGCCACTTCGGCGGCGTACGGACGCGGGTCGATGGTAAACAACGGATCGCCCTTCTTCACCAGCGCGCCCTCGCGGAAGTGCACGGCATCGATGGTGCCGCCAACGCGCGGACGGATTTCCACGCGGTCCACCGCTTCCAGGCGGCCGGAGAATTCATCCCATTCCGTGATGGTCTTGCCCAGCGCGCCAGCCACGTCCACGCCGGTGGGCGCCGGGGCCGGCACGGCCTGCGCCTCGCCGGCGTGCCAGGGCTTGAGCAATGATGTTGCCAGGCCCGCGCCGAGCACGGCGACGATGGCCAGGGCAATCATGGTGCGTCGATATTGCTGCTTCATTTTCTTCACTCCGTATTCCGTAGCGGGTTCTCTTCAACTGGAAAGCAAAAAAATCAGGACGAACGCCTCCGCCGGAGCGCGCCAGGGGGTCGCGCCCGGAGGGCCTGTGCATGCAGGCCGGCTTGTCGTGGCTGGCTCGGGTCAGCCCGGCGGGCTGGCTCCCGGGTTGCGTTCAGTCCTTGGTGAGGCATCGTCATCGCCGGCAAGGTAGCCTTGCAGGTAATGCGCGCCTTCGTTGACCCAGACCTGACAACGGTCATGGGACTGTTCCACGCCGGCGCCACAGGCACCGGGCATGATTCTGGCTTCGGCCGGCACGCCGGCCGTCTGCAGGCGCGACGCGAAGGCTTCGCCCTCGGCGCGCAGCGCGTCCTCTTCCGCCACCTGGATCAGCGTGGGCGGCAGGCCCGCCAGCCGCGAGGCCAGTGCGGGCGCCGCGTACGGATGCACGCTGGCGGCCGGGGTCGGCAGGTAGTCGCGGTAGTAACCGGCCAGGCGCTGCAGCATCTCCAGCGGCACGCTGCGGCCACCCTGCGCGCCGGCGCACGAAGCATGCTGCAGGCACGGGTCGGTCACCGGGCGGATCAGCCATTGCGCGCACGGCTCGGGCAGGCCCCGGTCACGCAGCATCTGCGACAGGGCGATCGCCAGGTTGCCGCCCGCCTCCTCGCCCACCAGGGCGAAGCGCAGCTTGTCCACCTTCAGGCGGCGCGCATGGCGCAGCACCCAGTCAACCGTGTTGAACGCATCTTCCGGCGCCGCCGGGAACGGAAAATCGGGCGCCAGCGAATAGGCCGGCGTCACCACCACCGCAGGCACCGTGGCCGCCAGCGATGCGGCGAGCCGCTGGGATTTCTCCACACTGCATTCCACGAAGCCGCCGGCATGCAGGTAAACCAGCCAGGGCAGCAATGCCGCGCCCTTGCCCTCCGGATAACCGGGCGGGTAGCTCAGGCGCACCATGATCGTACGGCCGCCGCTCTCGACGGCGTGCTCGGTCATGCGCCCCGCGGCCAGTTCGGCTGCGTGCGCCGCGGCTGCGGCTTTCGATCGGGTAGGCGCCATGGCGGTCATGTGCGCCGCGTTAACGGCGCTTCCATTGCTTATTGCGATGCAGCGAATTATGGTGGTTGATAAAGGTGGGATAAAGCGAGGCTTTGCCAATGCACTGTTTCTGTCGTGGAATAATCGGGGGTGTTGCGTGCGGGAAACCCTTCGCTTCACAAGGTCATGCGATTTGTGATCCACTCCCGCACTTCCGCAGCCACGCCCAGCGCCCAATCCGCCCTGTGCCAGGCCCGGCGGCACTTCACGCGAGTGCGCGCCCGGCCTGCCGGACCTGCCTGATTCCTTATTCCGGGGAGTGAACATGGATCGTCTCGTATCAATGCAGGCATTCACCCGCGTCGTGGATGTGGGCAGCTTTGCGCGGGCGGCCGAATCGCTGGACCTGCCCAAGGCCACGCTCACCCGGCTGATCCAGAACCTGGAGACGCACCTGGGCGTCAAGCTGCTGCACCGGACCACCCGGCGCATCAGCGTCACCACCGACGGCGCCGCATATTACGAGCGCTGCGTGCGGATCCTGGCCGACGTGGAAGAGGCCGAGCAGTCGCTGACCCACCAGAACAACACACCGCGCGGCACGCTGGCCGTGGACACCACCGCGGGCCTCGCCCAGATGGTGCTGATACCCAGGCTGCACGAGTTCTTTGCCGCCTACCCCGAACTGAAGATGGAGCTGACCATCAACGGCAAGCCCATCGACCTGCTCAAGGAAGGCGTCGACGTGGTGCTGCGCGTGGGCGACCCCGTGGACGAAACCATGGTGGCGCGCCGCATCGGCCAGCTGCGCCTGGGCTTCTACGGCTCGCCGCTCTACCTCAAGCGCAACGGCACCCCCGCGCAGCCCAGCGACCTGACGCAGCACAAGGCGGTGAACTATCTGTCCAACCGCACCGGCCGGGAGATGCCGTGGCCGATGGGGCAAGGCGACAAGCGCACCGAAATGCTGCTGCCATCGGCCATTTCCACCAACGATGCCGACGTCTACCTGGCCTGCGCGCTCGAAGGCCACGGCCTGGCGCGCATATCGCGCGTGATGGCGCAGCCTTACGTGGAAAGCGGCCGGCTGGTCGAAGTGCTGGCCGACTGGCCGACGGACTCCCTGCCCATCTCCGCCATGTATCCGCAGAACCGCCATCTGTCGGCCAAGGTGCGCGTGTTCGTCAACTGGGCGGCAGACCTGTTCGCGCGCCATCCGCACTTCGGCGACGGCCAGTCCGCGCAGCCGCGCCAGCCGCAGCCGCCCAAGCTGGCTGCCTGAACAGGCCGGTGCCTTCACGCTAGGCGGCATGCGGGGCCTGCGCCACCGCCAGCGCCTCGATCTCGAACAGCATGCCGTCCAGCGCCAGCCGCGGCACCGGGATCAGCGTGCAGGCCGGCTTGGGCGCCTCGCCCCAGGCCCGGCCCAGCTCACGGGACAACACCGCCAGGCGCGCCTCGCTGTGATCCACCACCAGCACGGTCAGCCTGGCCACCTGGCGCAGTTGCGCGCCCGCCGCCGCCAGCGCCACGCGCAGGTTGTCCAGCGCCTGGCGCACCTGCGCGTCGAAACTGTCGGGCAAGCTGCCGTCCGCCCGTTCACCGCCCTGCCCGGCCACGCAAATGAGGCCGGCGCCCGGCGGAATCATCGCAACGTGGGAATAGCCATTGGCGCCGGGATCGTACAGGCCGATCGGATTGAGCATGGTGAGCCGGCGTGGCAGGTCGGCTGTACTGGTGGCTTGCATAGGACTGGATCCTCGTAGCGAAGGGTTGCAGCGAAAAGGTCGTGGCGAAAAGGCGCGCTCGCGCCAGGTGGGCGGGCGCCAGGCTCGACAAAGCCCACTGGCTACCCTAATATCCAAGAAAGTTTTTGGATATTAGGGCGCCACCATGAATTACGCAATAGAAAACTTGGATAACCATGACGGGCCTCCGGGTGATCGCATCCTGTTCCTGCTCAAGACCAAGGGGCCGGCCTCCACCACGCAGATCGCGCAGGCGCTCGGCGGCACTGCCGAGGCCGCCAGGCAGCAGGTGCAGAAGCTGCTGGCCGCCGGATTGATCGAAGGCCGCCAGCAACAGGGCGCCGGCGCCGGCCGGCCGCGTCAGGACTGGGCCCTCACCGCCAGCGGCCACGGCCGCTTTCCCGACAGCCATGCGCAGCTCACCATCCAGCTGATCGGGTCGGTGCGGGCGCTGTTCGGCGAAGCCGGCATGGAGCAGCTCATCGCCAGGCGCGAAGCCGAAACCCGCGAGCAATACCTGCTGGCGGTAACTGGCCAGGAGCAACTCGAACAACGGCTGGAAACGCTGGCGGGGTTGCGCCGCCACGAAGGCTATATGGCAAGGGTCGAGCGCGACGGCGACGACTGGCTGCTGATCGAAGACCACTGCCCCATCTGCGCGGCGGCGCAGGCGTGCCAGGGCTTCTGCCGCGCCGAACTCCAGATCTTCCGCGAAGTCATCGGCACGGGGGCCACGGTCAGCCGCGAGGAGCATCTGCTGAGCAACGCGCGTCGCTGCGTGTACCGGATCAGCGCGGTGGCGTGAGCCACGCCGGCCGGGCTTGGTGGGCGCGCGCGGCGATGCTATCTTGATGCGGCGCGCCTGGCCCCCCAGAACAAACGCCGGGCCTTGCCACCCACGGAGACAACCATGCCGAATCGCCCAGCGTCCGGACTCGCCCGCCTGCACGCCGCCGCGCTACTGTCCGCCTTGGTGCTCGCCGCGCTTTGGCTGGCCGTCCGGCCGGCGCACGCGCAAAGCGCGCCCGAGGTGGTCGACATCCCCACCAGGCCCGGCATCACGCAGCGCCTGCTCTACCTCGCGCCCGCGCAGCCCAGGGCGGCAGTCATCCTCTACGCGGGCGGCCACGGCGGCCTGCGCATCGCGCCCGGCGGCAGTTTCGGCTGGGGCGCCAACAACTTCCTGGTGCGCGCGCGGCAACTGTTCGTGGACAACGGCCTCGCCGTGGCCGTGGTCGACGCGCCGAGCGACCACCTGGTGCCGCCCTTCCTCAACGGCTTCCGGCAGAGCGCCGAGCACGCGCAGGACGCCAGGGCCGTGATCGCCTGGATGCGCAACCACGCCAACGTGCCGGTCTGGCTGGTCGGCACCAGCCGCGGCACGCAATCCGTCGCTGCCATCGCTATCCGGCTGGCGGACGGCGGCGGCCCCGACGGCATCGTGCTCACGTCCACCATCCTGCGCGAAGAGCGCGGCCGCCCCGTGCCCGCCATGGAGCTTGACAAGCTCAAGATGCCGGTGCTGGTCGTCCACCACGAGCAGGACGGCTGCAAGCTCTGCCCGTTCGCCGACGTACAGGGCCTGATGGACAAGCTGGCCAAGACGCCCAAGGCCGGCCTGATCAAGTTCGACGGCGGCAACAATGTGGGCGATCCCTGCGAGGCCATGGCTTACCACGGCTTCAACGGCATCGAGCCGCAGGTCGTGCAGGCCGTGGCGCGCTGGATGGCGGAGAAATAGCAGCGGCATGCGCTGGCGCTAGAATGGCTGGCGCCAGTTCGCACCCTGCCGCATACGCACCGCATTCGCCTCGCATTCGCGCCCTTCGGCATCTTTCGGAAACCGCCATGACGCACTCAACGCTGCTCCTGTTCCTGCTGGCCTCTGCCGTCACTATCGCCACGCCCGGGCCCACCGTCCTGCTGGCACTGAGCAACGGCTCGCGCTTCGGCGTGCGCGCGGCCTGCTGGGGCATGGCCGGCGCGGTCTGCGCCGACATGCTGCTGGTGGCCACCGCCGCGGCCGGCCTGGGGGCGGTGATTGCCGCCTCGGAGGTCGCCTTCCGCGCGCTCAAGTGGATCGGCGCCGCCTACCTGGCCTATGTGGGATGGAAGCTGTTGCGCGCCAGGGTTGGCGCCGTCCCGGCCGACGCCGGCGAGCTTGGCATCCGCGGCGCGCGCGAAAGCGCTCCCGCCCGCGAACTGTTCACGCGCTGCTTCCTGGTGGCGGCAACCAATCCCAAGGCCCTGCTGTTCATGTCCGCCTTCCTGCCGCAGTTCATCGACACCGGCGCCCCGCTGCTGCCGCAGTACGCGCTGATCATGGCGGTGCTCGCCCTGCTGAACCTGCTGGCGATGCTGGTCTACGCCATCCTTGGGGCGCGCGTGATGCACGCCTTCCGGGAAAGCGGCATGCGCTGGCTGAACCGCGTCTCGGGTGCGACGCTGATCGCCCTGGCGGGCGTGCTGGCGGTCTACCGGCGCGGCCAGGCATGAACCTTTCCGATCCGCGCGCAGACGCACGCCGGCGACGCAGTGCTCCGCGGACCGCGAGGTCGTCTACAGCGTGACGACCTGCATGGCGGAACACACGTGTTCCTGACCCGCCGGATGCTAAGGCAGGCGCTCTGCCATCTCCTTTCCGTGCACGAACCCCGCGGCCTCCGCCGCCTCGGGCGTGGAATACTGCTCGGCGGGTTTCGCTGATTCCACCAGGGTGCTCGCGGCCCGGATATTGGTGCCGGGCCGGCACACGCGCACCGTGTAGTCCCATGCGCTGGGCGTCTTGGCGCGCACCAGCACCTGCACCTCGTGTGTCTCGAACACACGCTTCTTCCAGGCAATCTCATATGGCATGACTGTCTCCGTTCTTATAGGGGCGATCCCGGCGCGGCGCGCGACCGGTGACGCTTGCGCATCATCCACGGGCCGACGCAGGGATCTATCCGCCATCGTATCAAAAGATAGAGTGCCCGCTGAGCGTTGTCAGCCATTCCAGCGCCTGCACCCCGGCCAGCGAGTTGCCGCTGTGGTCCAGGCCCGGCGACCACACACAAACAGCCCAACGGTGTGGCAGGACAGCAACAATGCCGCCGCCGACGCCGCTCTTGGCGGGCAGGCCGACGCGGTAGACGAAATCGCCGGCAGCATCGTAGGTACCGCAGGTCAGCATCAGGGCCGAGAGCCGCTTGGTGGGACTGGCACCGAGGATGCGCTCGCCGCTCCATGGCACCACCCCGCCGTGGGCGAGGAACAGCGCGGCACGGGCGAGGTCTTCGCAGCTCATGGCGATGGCGCATTGCCGGCAGTAGGCCTCGATGACCTTGTCGACCGGCATCTCGAGCCGGCCGAAGCTCTTCATGAAGTAGGCCATGGCGCGGTTGCGCTCGGCGTGGCCGGCTTCGGACTGCGCCACGCGCGTGTCGTAGTCGATCGCGGGATTGCCGCTGAGGCGGCGCAGGAACTGAACCAGTGCGGTCTCGGCCTGTACGAAGCGGCTGCACAAGACATCCGTCACCACCAGGGCGCCGGCGTTGATGAAGGGATTGCGCGGCAGGCCTTGCTCGTACTCGAGCTGAACCAGCGAATTGAAGGCGTTGCCTGAGGGCTCGCGCCCTACGCGCTGCCAGAGGTCTTCGCCGAGCAGCTGGAAGGCCAGCGTGCAGGCGAACAGCTTGGAGATGCTCTGGATGGAAAACGGCACGGCGGCGTCGCCCACGCAATGGCTGCGGCCGTCTGCGAAGACCAGGGCCATGCCGAAATGCCCGGCGGATACGTTGGCCAGCTCGGGGATATAGTCCGCCACCCGGCCCTGGCCGAGCAGGGGCGCGATATCGCGGTGGATGCGTTGGAGGATATGCGCGTAGTCCATGCGTGGCCGTGGGCAAGCGTTGCGTTGGATCGCTCGCCGGCCAGGACCGGCGCAAGCGGCTGCGCATATCGTACAGCGAGACTGGCAGCGCGCGCAGGGTCGCGCTGCGCCGCAGGCGCGCGTCAGGCCATTGCGCGCGTGCCCTTGTCGGGCACGCGCGCCTGGGTGGCGGGCACCACGGCAAAGCTGACCATGCCCCAGACGAACAGCATCACATCAGTTGCGGCCGATCTCCTGCAAGATGCGGGACATCAGGTAGAGACGCGGCACGATCGAGTCGATCTCGATATATTCATCGCGCGCGTGATAGCCAAAGCCCGCCAGGCCAAAGCTCTCCAGCACCGTGGGCTTGCCCGAGCGGGCGGCGTAGCCCGCATCGGTGCCGCCGCCGGTCTGCGGCACCAGCGTCAGCTCGCGCTCGATCTCCTTGTAGATACCCTGCGCACGTGCCGCCAGCGCGCGGCTGCGCTGGTCCGCCACGTAGGGCGGGTGGCCCGGCGTGAGGCTGAGCGTGGTTTCCGTGTCCGGGATGAGCTTGCCGGAGGCCAGCTTGGCCTGCAGCGCGGTCTGCAGCTTTTCCAGCGCGCCGGGCTGCGTCAGGCGCACGTCGCCCACGGCTTCGGCCTTCTCGGTGATCTGGTTGAGGGGGCCGTTGGCGCTGGCGCGGGTCCAGACCAGGGCGGCGCCGGGCACGTCCCTGGCCACGTCGCGCGTCTGCAGCATCTGGTAGGAGAGTTCATAGAGCGCGTTGCGGCCCAGCTCCGGCGCGGCGCCGGCATGCGCGGCGCGGCCCTTGACGTCGAGCGTCGCAGTGGCGACGCCGGCCGAGGCCAGCAGCAGCGGCTGGCCCTTCATGACCACGGACCCGGCCGAGGGCTCGCAGGAAAGCACCACGTCATGCTGTTCGGCCAGTCTGGCGATGGTGTCGCCCGAGCCCGGCGATCCCACTTCCTCGTCGGGATTGAACAGCACGGTGATCTGCGCATAGTCCTGCCAGCCGGCCGCCTTGAGCAGCGCCAGCGAATGCAGGATCACGGCGATGCCGCCCTTGTCGTCGGCAATGCCGGGACCGTACAGGCGGTTGCCGTCTTGCCTGATCGGCTGGGTAGCAAGCGTATTGGGCCCGTAGACCGTATCCATATGCGCGATCAGCATGATGCGGCGCCGGCCGTTGCCGGTGAAGGTGCCCTTGACCATGGTGCCCGGACCGCGCGTGACGGCAATGCGCTCGGTGGTGGCGCCCAGTGCCTTGAGGCGGCCTTCGGTGAAGCTGGCCATCTGCGCCAGGCCGGCGGCGTTGGCGCTGCCTGACTCGATCGACACCATGTCCTTGAGCGACTGGATCACCGCGGGCTCTGCCGCGCGGGCGCCGTCCAGCAGTTGCTGGTCGGCCGCGCGGGCGCTGCCGGCGGAGCCAAGGGCCAGCGCGAGCACGGCGGCGGCGGCATGGGTGAGTCGGCGCAGGGATGGCTGCATGAAGTCTCCTGTTTGCATCGTTGTTGTGGCGGCGGGCGGGTTGCCGGCCGAGCGACGATGCTAGCCCTTGCGCGCGCGGCAAGGTAGGATCAATCCCGCCATTTGGAATGCCGATCCCGCCATGACACCCTCCCCCGCACCCGCTTCGGCCGTCCCGGCCGGCAGCACCGCCAGCCCCGTGAGCAGCGCCGCGCCGCTGCACGTGCGCCTGCTATGGCTGCCGCAAGCCAAGCCCGGCATGCTGTTCGGCGCGCTCGACGTGCTGCGCACCGCGGCCGGCGTGGCCCGCCTGCAGCGCCCCGATGCGGAGCCTCGCCTGAGCTGGACGATCGTCGGTCCCTCGGGCCGTGCGCTGCCGTTGCCGGCGCTGGGGCTCGAGCCGGCACGGCGCCGGCGCCGGACGGAAGATGGCAACGCGCTGGTGGTGGTACCTGGCATGCATGCGCGCAATGCGCTGCACCTCGAAGAAATCGTCAGCGGCGCGGGACCGGCGCTGCGGCTGCTGGAGCGGCACGCGCAGGCGGGCGGATGGATTGCCGCCGGGGAGTGCGGCATCGCCTTCCCCGCCGAGCTCGGCCTGCTGGACGGTGCGCGCATGGGCGCGCCGTGGCCGTTCCATGGCTGGATGGCCAGGCGCTACGCGCGCTGCGATTTCTCCGCCAGCGAACCCATGAGCGTGCACCAGCGCGTGTTTGGCTGCGTGGCGCCGGCGCTGCAGACGGAGTTCATGCTGCGCGTGCTGGGCCACCTGCACGACCCCGACCTCGCGCAGGCGTGCTCGCGGCTGCTGCTGTACCAGGCCGAGCGCCAGCAGCTGACGCCGGAGCTGGTGTCCCAGCGCTGGATGAGCCGTACCGCCGACAGCCCGGTCTACCGCGCCATGCGCTGGTTGCAGGCCAACGTGGACGCGCCTTACCGGCTGGCACAGGTGGCCGAGGCAGCCGCGGTGAGCGAGCGCACCTTGCTGCGGCACTTCCGCCAGGTCAGCGGCATGACCCCGCTGGACTACCTGCATACGCTGCGCGTGGAGCGCGCCAAGACCTTGCTCGAGGTGACGCTGCACGGCTCGCAGGCGGTGGCCGAAGCCTGCGGCTACAGCGATGCGGCAGCGTTCCGCCGGCTGTTCCAGCGGGCCACGGGGATGTCGATGTCGAACTACCGGGCACGCTTTGCGCTGCGGGCGCAGCGGCGCTACTGGCGCGTGGAAGACATGCCGCGCGCCACGGGCGGGGCGTAGCACGCGAGTGCTACGCCGGCCGCCAGTGTCCGGTGCTGGTTGCTGGTTGCTGGTTGCTGGTTGCTGGTTGCTGGTTGCTGGTTGCTAGTTGCTAGTTGCTAGTTGCTCAGGACGATACGGTTGACCACATCCTCCACCCCGTACAAATACCAGGCGTCGCGTTCAGCCTGGCGCCGGGCAGCATCGCTGGTGGCATAGCCCTCGAGCGTCACGACCCGGTTGGTGGTCTGCACGCGGATGCGGTCGGCATCGACAAACTGATCCGTCTCCAGCACCAGGCGCAGCGCCTCGGTGACTTCGTCGTCGCGGTCGTCCTCGGCCGGCGCCACCACCAGCTCGTTGATCACGCAGCGGCAGCCGCGCGACCACCATGCCAGCACGCCGGCCAGGCGCATGTGCGACAGGCTGATCACGTGGCCCCGTAACGTCACCACGCCGTCGTTGACTTCGATGGCGATCTCGCCGCTGGATTCGCCCACTGCTTCGCGCACCGGCTCCATCCGGCCCTTGGTATGTGCGCAGATGCGGCAATTGCGGAAATCGATGGCCTGCAGCAAGCGCACACAGATCGAGTTGCGTAGTTCCCCGTCGCCCACCGGCGTGCCCTCGGCCGCGATGCGCAGGTGGTCGATCACCTCGGGGACGCCGTCGACGCGGCGCACCATGGTCGCCACGCGGGACTTGTCGACAATATCAGGGACTTCGCCTTCGAGGATCAGCGCGCCGTCGCTCAGGCGCAGGTGGATGGTGGGATGGATGGGATGGCTGTGAAACGGCACGTGGGCAATGGCTGCCCGGGCCTGGGTCAGGACTGCTTCACTGCTATGCATGATGTCTGCCTTATCTTTGATAGGTCTGGATATAGGAGACGCGTTCCGTCCGGCGAACGCACACACTGCCAAGCCCCGACGCGACGGGGTCCGACAGGGAAATTTCATTATAGGAAGCCAGGCAGGGCATGCCCGGAGAGTTGATGCCGGCGTGCCGGGGCGGAATCTCCCGGCGCCGCGCGGCTGGCACGCTCAGGTCTCCACCGTGGCGTTCATGCTGATTTCCGCCTTGAGCACCTTCGATACCGGACAGCCTGCCTTGGCCGCCTGCAGGCAGCCCTCCACGGCCGCCTTGTCGGCGCCCGGCACGCGCACGGTCACGTCCAGTTGCACCGCGGTAATGGTGAAACCGGCACCGTCCTTGTCCAGGGTGACCGTGGCCTTGGTCTCGATCTTCTCGGCGACCATCTTGGCCTCGCCGAGGATGAGGGAGAGCGCCATGGAGAAGCACCCCGCATGGGCCGCCCCGATCAGTTCCTCGGGATTGGTGCCAGGACCGCCCTCGAAGCGGGCCTTGAAGCCGTAGGGTGCGTCCTTGAGCACGCCGCTCTGGGCGGAGATGCTGCCCTGCCCGTCCTTGATGCCGCCCTGCCATTTCGCCGATCCGTACTTTTGCATGAGTGTGCTCCATGGTGGAAACGCTTTGGCCCAGCCTGCGCCGGACCGGTGATGGGACGGGGCGAGGCCCGTCCGGGTGACTGCATAGCCTCCGTGCCATGCATCGGGCGCGGGCGGCGCTCGGCCGCGCCGTCCCCCCCAAGCCCCGACGCATCGAAAAATTCGCCAAAACGACCGCAATTCCGGCAAATCCACCGCCAATTCCATCGAATACATTCGAATTCTCGGGAACCGAACCGCCCGTCCGACTGCCTTATCTGCGCCACGCAGCCTGGTGGCGCGCGGCGATCGCAGGCTGAACCACAATAGGACGCAATGGTGGCGACGGCCAGGAAGCGCGCCGCGGGTGCACTATCGGGCGCAGCGACTTGCGGCACATTCATCACAATTTCTGTCGCGCACCGATCGCACACCGATCGCAAGACCATCAGAACCACCAATAGAACCATCAGAAAGAACGGGAGAACGGATGACTTTGACTTCGACGAAACTGCCTGCCTGGACCCTCTGGCTGCCGCTGTCGGCCTGGGGCATCCTGGCCGCGGGCATGGCCTTGCCAGGCCAGGCAATACTTCTGCTGCTGGCCGCCGTAGCCCTGGCCGGCTCGGTGTTTGCCGCCGTCCACCATGCCGAGGTGGTGGCGCACAAGGTCGGCGAGCCGTTCGGCACGCTGGTGCTGGCCATCGCGGTAACGGTGATCGAGGTGGCGCTGATCGTCTCGGTGATGCTGTCATCCGGCCCGGAAAAATCCGGCCTGGCGCGTGACACCGTGTTTGCCGCGGCCATGCTGGTGTGCAACGGCATCGTCGGCCTGTGCCTGCTGGTGGGCGGCCTGCGCCATCGCGAGCAGGCCTTCCAGGCCCCCGGCGCCACCGCCGCGCTGGCCGTGCTGGCCGCGCTGGCGGGGCTCACCATGGTGCTCCCCAACTACACCAGCGCCGTGCAAGGGCCGATGCTGTCGCAATCGCAACTGGCGTTCGCGGGCATTGCCTCGCTGGTGCTCTACGGCAGCTTCGTCTTCGTGCAGACCGTGCGTCACCGCGACTACTTCCTCGTGCCCGGCAACTCGGACGAGAGCGTGCACGCTCCGCCCCCGCCCACGCGCATTGCACTGGCCAGCGGCGGCATGCTGCTGGTCTGCCTGGTGGCGGTGGTCGGGCTGGCCAAGCTGCTCTCGCCGACGGTGGAAGCAGCGGTAGCGGGCGCCGGCGCGCCGCCGGCGGTGGTGGGTATCGTGATCGCCGCGCTGGTACTACTGCCGGAAGGCCTGGCAGCGCTGCGCGCCGCGCGCGCCGACCGCCTGCAGACCAGCATGAACCTGGCGCTGGGCTCCGCGCTGGCCAGCATCGGGCTGACCATCCCCACCGTGGCCGCGGTCTTCATCGTGGTCGGCAAGCCGCTCACGCTGGGCCTGGGGCCGACGGAAACCGTGCTGCTGGCCCTGACCTTGCTTGTGAGCACCCTGACGCTGCATTCCGGACGCACCACGATGCTGCAAGGCGTGGTGCACCTGGTGCTGCTGGCGGCCTACCTGTTCCTGTCGGTCGTGCCCTGAGCACACGGGGCGCCGCGAGGTCGCCCTGCCGGGATAGTGCTTCATGCGAGCGCGCACGATCCTTGCTGGTGGGAGCGCATCGATCTCACCAGCGCCCGGGCGCCCACGCCATGCTCCACCCGCCTCGCCTGTATCTCTACCTCGACGCGGTGGCCCGCCACGGCTCGATCCGCAAGGCCGCCGAGCAACTGCACGTAGCCTCCACCGCGCTGAACCACGCCTTTGTCGGCAGCAGCAAGGCCGGCGGCGGCGAGCGTGCCTACGGCGTCAACAGCGGCGGCATGCAGACCTCGTACTGGGGCGTGCGCGGCGCCGAGGACCTGGGCAGCGGCCTCAAGGCGATCTTCGACCTCAACGGCTTCTTCCGCCCCGACGCCGGCAAGCAAGGCCGCTTCGACGGCGACGCGCTGTTTACCCGCAACGCCTTCGTCGGCCTGCAGAGCACCGCGGCCGGCACCCTCAAGCTCGGGCGCAACACCACGCCCTATTTCCTCTCCACGATCCTGTTCAACCCGCTGGTCGACTCTTATAGTTTCGCGCCGTCGATCTTCCACACCTATTTCTCCGCCAGCAACGGCCGCGTCTACGACCCGGGCATCATCGGCGACTCGGGCTGGAGCAATTCGCTGGTGTATTCCACGCCGAACTTCAGCGGTCTCACTGTCAATGCGATCTACGCCTTCGGCGAGCAGGCCGGCAGCAACGGCAAGAACAAGTGGGGCGGCAACGTGCTCTACTTCAACGGCAACTTCGGCGCCACCGTGGCCTTCCAGCAGGTCAAGTTCAACAGCGTCCCCGGCGACGTCACCTCGCCCGCGGCACTGGCCGGCTTCGACAAGCAGAACGCGGTGCAGGTCGGCGTGAGCTACGACTTCAAGGTGGTCAAGCTGTTCGCGCAGGGCCAGTACATCAAGAGCAATGTCAGCAACGCCACCGGCGACATCAAGCACACCAATGGCCAGGTCGGCGCATCGGTTCCGCTCGGCGCGGGCAGCGTGCTGGTCTCGTATGCCTACGACAAGACCAGGAACGACGTGGCGGATTTCAGGCGCAACACCGCCGGCGTCGCCTATGACTACAACCTGTCCAGGCGCACCGATGTCTATGTGGCCTATTTCTACGACAAGCTGAGCGACCAGTCGCATGGCGACAGCTTCGGGGTCGGAATGCGCCACCGCTTCTGATGCGGTGATCGCGCCCGCGAGAGAGGGCCGCAAGCCATTCCCTTCGCCGGCCCCGGTTTGGCTGTCTCGCCACGAGAAGCGTTATCCTTCCATCCTTCTTGCTTCCGATCTGCCTGGCTGTATGGCATCCCCTCGCCTCACCATTTTGCCGGCCGCCGCGCCGCAAACCGATCTCGACACCTTGCTGTCCAGAGTCCGCGCCTGCCGCGTCTGCGCCGACCACCTTCCGCTGGGCCCGCGCCCGGTGGTCCAGGCTGCCCCCACGGCGCGCATCCTGATCGTCGGCCAGGCACCGGGCACGCGGGTGCATGCCAGCGGCATCCCGTGGGACGATCCGAGCGGCGACCGGCTGCGCGATTGGATGGGGGTCGACAAGACCGTGTTCTACGATCCGGCGCGCCTCGCCATCATCCCGATGGGTATGTGCTATCCGGGGCGCGGCGCCAGCGGCGACCTGCCGCCGCGCAAGGAATGCGCTCCGCTATGGATGGATGCGCTGCTGGCGTGCCTGCCGCAGATCGAGCTGACGCTGCTGGTGGGCCAATATGCACAGCGGCGCTTCCTGGGCGCCGGCGCGCGCGATGGCGTCACCGCCACGGTGGCGAACTTCGCGGCGCGCGGAGCGGGCGATTTGCCGCGCGAATTGCAGCACTGCCTGCCCCTGCCCCACCCGTCGCCGCGCAACCAGGGCTGGTTCAAGCACAATCCCCGGTTCGCGCAAGACCTGCTGCCGCGATTGCGCGCGCGCGTGGCCACGGTGCTGGCGGGCAGCAAGCCGGGATCACCGGCGGCGCAGTGAATGCGCCCCCGGGCGTTGTGGCTGCCGTGCGGCTATCGCCCCGGACTCATCGGCTTCGCCGATGGCGGGTCATTGCCCGGCCAGCTTCGCGGCGATGCCGGCGACGTGGCGCCCCTGGTAGCGAGCAATGGCCAGCTCGTTCTCGCTGGGCTGGCGCGAGCCATCCGCGGCGGTCAGGGTGGAGGCGCCGTACGGCGTGCCACCGGTGATCTGGCTCATGTCGAGCAGCCGCGCCTCGGCATAAGGTACGCCAACGATCACCATGCCCTGGTGCAGCAGCGTGGTGTGGAAGCTCGTGATCGTGGTTTCCTGTCCGCCGTGCTGGGTAGCCGTGCTGGTAAAGACACTCCCCACTTTCCCCACCAGTTTGCCGCTCATCCACAGGCCGCCGGTCTGATCCAGGAAATTGCGCATCTGCGCGCACATGTTGCCGAAGCGGGTCGGCGTGCCGAACAGGATCGCGTCGGCATCGGCCAGCTTGTCGGGGTCAGCCATCGGCACATGGGCAAACGCTGCGCGAGCGGCCTTGGCACCGCTCTTTTCCAGCACGGCGTCGGGCACCAGTTCCGGGACCTGGAGCAGCGCCACCTCCGCGCCCGCCACCTCGCGCGCACCGGCCGCCACGGCCTCTGCCATTTTGTAGACGTGTCCGTACATGCTGTAGAAGACCACCTGAATCTTGCAGGTCATGAGCACTCTCCTCCTGTCGGGAAAACGGCGGACGCACGATGGCGCCCTCACGCGCATGGGGCCGCGGCGAGCGGCACGGCTGCGCCCACCCGTAGAGTCTAGGCGAAGCGTGGTCCGCGCGCGAAGGCGCGCCGCGCTTTCCTTCGCGGTGGCGGCGCCTACAATGAAGAACCGACTGCAGGCCGCATGTGCCGTGCGTGGCGCGGGCGTGACAACGCGCTGCCAGCGCCAAAGATGGAGTTCCGCAATGACAACGGTGTGTCCGCACCTCGCGCTAAGCCATTCCGTCACGCCCAGCTCCAATGGCTGCGAGGAGTGCCTGCGCAGCGGCGACGAATGGGTGCACCTGCGTATCTGCCTGTGCTGCGGCCACGTGGGCTGCTGCGACGACTCGCCCAACCAGCATGCCTCGCGCCATTTCCTCGCCACCCAGCATCCGGTAGTCCGCTCCTTCGAGCCGGGCGAGTCGTGGCGATGGTGCTATATCGACAAGCTGTTCATCCCTTGATCCACGCGGCAGGCGTGACCGGCGTGGCGGCGTCCGCCGCGCTGTAGACGTGGCGCGTGGCCAGCAGCGCGGCGAGGTCGGCATCGCCGGCGATGACCGCCTGCAGGATCTGCGCGTGCTCGTCCCAGTTCTGCTGCGCGCGCAGGCGGTGGGCCGGCGCGAACACCAGCCCGGTACGCTCGCGCAGCGAGCGCATCATGTCCTGCAGCACACTGTTGGCGGCAATGGTGCCCAGCACTTCGTGAAAGCGGAAATTGAGCTCCAGCAGGCGCTCTTCTTCTGCGCCGCGCGCTGCCGCGGCGCCCTGGCGCAGTACTTCCTGCAACTCCGTCACCAGGTGCGGATCGCGCCGCTGCGCGGCCAGCTTGGCATTGAGACCCTCCAGCGTGGCGCGCACTTCCACCATCTCGCGGGCCATATGCTCCGACAGGCGCGCCACCGAGGCGCCGCGGCGCGGCTCGATGCGCACCAGCCCTTCGGTCGCCAGCGCGCGCAACGCCTCGCGCACCGGCACGCGCGACACACCGAGTTCCTCCGACAGCGCGTGCTCCACCAGCCGGTCGCCCTGCCGGTAGACGCCGCCCACGATGCGCTGGCGCAGGGTGTCCGTCACCTGCGCGAACAGCGGCGAATGGCGCGCGCCGAGGCTGCCGTCGGAATGGTCCATGTCAGGTGCGCTGGAAGGTGAAGCTGTCCGCGTAGATGTGCGCGCCGCTGGCGCCCAGGCCCATGAAGGTCTCGCGCGCATCGCGGATCATGTCCGGCGAGCCGCACAGGTAGATGGCGTGTTCCGAGAGATCGGGCAAGTCCTCGGCCACCGCGTGCTGCACGTGGCCGCGGCGCCCGCTCCAGCCCTCGCCGGCACGCGACAACACCGGCACGTACTGGAAGTCGTACAGGCGCGCGCCCCATTGCTGGATCTCTTCGTGCAGGTAGAGATCGGCCTCGGTGCGCATGCCCCAGTAGAGCGACACGGGCGGGCAGTCCGGGTCGTCCATCAGCGATTCGAGAATGCTCTTGATCGGCGCCAGGCCGGTGCCCGTGGCCACCATCACCAGCGGGCGATAGTCGTCCTTGCGGAAGTAGAAGCCGCCCAGCGGCAGTTCCACGTCGAGATGGTCGTCGGAGCGCAGGCCGGACAGCAGGCGTTCGGTGAAGTAGCCGCCTGGGATGCGGCGCACGTGCAGGTCCACGGTGCGGTCCCTGGGTACCGATGCCATCGAGAAGCTGCGCGCCACGCCGTCGCCGGTGAAGATCTTCAGGTACTGGCCCGGACGGTAATCAAGGGCCTCGGCCTGCGGCAGTTCCAGCGTCAGGTGCACCACGTCGGCGCACAGCGGCTCGATCCTGCGGATCACCGCGGTGTGCCGCGCCGGTTCTGCGCAAGGCTCGCCGGGGCGCGCGGTGCTGATCACGAGGTCGCTGGTGGGCCGCGCCTGGCAGGCCAGCGCGAAACCTTCGCCCTCTTCTTCCGGCGTCAGGCTCATGGGGTATTCCTCATAGGCCACCGTGCCTTCCACCAGCCTGACGCGGCACGTGGCGCAACCGCCGAAGCGGCAGTCGTGGGCCATTTGCACGTTGGCGCGCAAGGCGCCGTCGAGCACCGATTCGTCGGCGCCGACTTCGAACGATTGCTGGGATTCGATGAGATGGATACGGTAAGACATGGCTGACTCGGCAATGCGTGAAAGGCGAAGGCGCGCGGCACGCGCGCCCTTCTTCTTGGTTACTTCTTGATGTCGGCTTCGACCAGCACCTTGAGGTCGTCGCCGGCCAGCAGTTCCTGCAGCGCCTGCAAGGCGGCCACGCCGCATGCGGTGTCCTGCTCGCCGTTGCCGCCGCTCAGGCCGATGCCGCCGATCACCTCGCCGTTGACCACGATCGGGAAGCCGCCCACGAACACCGCGAACTTGCCCTCGAAGCTCCACTGGATGCCGAAGGCTTCATTGCCCGGCAGCGCGGGGCCGTTGGGCGCCTGGTTGAACAGGTGGGTGGAGCGCTTGTGGCCGGCGGCGGTGAAGGCCTTGTTCCAGGCGATCTGCGGACCGGTGATGCGGGCGCCGTCCATGCGCTCGAGCGCCAGCGGGTAACCGCCGTCGTCGACCACGCAGATCGATTCCAGCACGCCGATTTCCTCCGACTTGCGGATCGCGGCCGCCACCATGTGACGGGCTTCCTTCAGTTCCAGCTTGATGGCTTTTCTCATGTCCTGCTCCTGCTTTCTTTCTTGATGGATTTGGTCCGCTGCTGTCTCGGCAATGCCTCAGCAACCGCGGTACACGGTCTTGATCTGCGTATAGAACTCCAGCCCCGCCCGGCCCGACTCGCGGAAGGTGGAGGTGCTGGACTGCTTGAGCCCGCCGAACGGCGCATTGATCAGGTTGCCGGTGGTGGTGCGGTTGATCTTGACGGTGCCCGACTGGATGTCGTTGGCGAAATCGTGCGCATAGCGCGGATTGCTGGTCACGATGGCGGCGGACAGGCCGTACTCGGTGTCGTTGGCCTTGGCGATGGCGTCCGCGTAGCTGCTCACCTCGATGATGGCGATCACCGGGCCGAAGATTTCCTCGCGGGCGATGCGCATCTGCTGGGTGACGTCGGTGAAGATGGCCGGCGCGACGTAGAAGCCCTTGTCATATTCGCCGCCGCTCAGGCGCTCGCCGCCGCACAGGTGCGTGGCCTCGGCCTTGCCGGTCTCGACATAGCCCAGCACGGTCTCGAGCTGCTTGCGCGTGGCCAGCGGGCCGACGTCCATGCCCGGGGTCATGCCGCTGCCGATCTTGAGCGTCCTGACCTTGGCCAGCAGCTTCTCGGTATAGGCGGCCTTGACCGATGCCATCACCAGCACGCGGCTGGTGCCGGTGCAGGCCTGGCCGCTCAGCGAGAAGCCGCCCTTGATGGTGAGGTCCACCGCGCGGTCCAGGTCGGCGTCTTCCATCACGATCAGCGGGTTCTTGCCGCCGAGTTCCATCTGCGTGCGCGTGCTCAGCGACACCGAGCGATGGATATGCTGCCCCGCCGCCGTGGATCCCGTGAAGGAAATCGCGCGCACTGCCGGCGCTTCGGTGATGGCAGCGCCCACGTCGCCGGCGCGGCCGGTGATGAAGTTGAGCACACCCTTCGGGAGGCCGGCCTCGATAAACGCCTGCGCCAGCCGGTAGCCGCTCAGCGGTGCGTCCGACGAGGGCTTGAATACCACCGTGTTACCGGCGATCAGTGCTGGCGCGATCTTGCGCGCGGGGATCGAGACCGGGAAGTTCCACGGCGAGATCACCGTCACCACGCCGAGTGGCTCGCGCTGGCTGTAGACCAGCATGTCCGGATCGTCCTGCGGATAGGTCTCGCCCGAGAACGACTGCCCTTCCACGGCATAGAAGCGGATGGTCTGCGCCGAGCGCAGGATTTCGTCCTTGCTCAGGTTGAGCGCCTTGCCTTCCTCGCGCGTAAGTTCCTCGGCGATCTGGTCGGCGTGCGCTTCCAGGTAATCGGCCGCGCCATTGAGGATCTTGGCGCGCTTGGTGATCGGGGTCTTCTTCCACGCCTCGAACGCCGCCGCGGCCGCGGCTACCGCGGCCTGGGCGTCGTCCGCCGTCGAGGCCTGGAACCGGCCGACGATATCGCCCGTGTCCGCCGGGTTGACGTTGTCGAAGGTTCGCCCGCTGGCGCTCTTGGTCCATTCGCCATTGATGTGGTTGGCGAATTCGTCTGTCTTTGCTACTGCCATGATGTACAAGCCTTTCGTCCGGTCAGGCCCCGCGCGGGGCCGTCGATGCCAATGCAGCCGTGTCCTGGCCGCCCTGCCTTACCCTGCTGGCCTCAAGCGGCGAGTTCGAGTTCGGGCAGCGGGATTTCCTGCGCGACGTAGTCGTGATAGAGGGCGGTGGTATAGAGCAGGCGCATCTGTGCGCCGATCTCGCAGATCTTCAGGCAGCGCTGCTGGAGCTCGGGCGTGTCGGCGTGTTCGAGCACGATCTGGTAGCCGCGCTCGCCGTGGATTTCGTCGGAGACGATATGCAGGTCGAAGAACTCGACTTCTTCGTCGGTGAAGTTGTACTTGTCGCGCAGGGTGGGGGTCTGCTTGCGGTAGATCGAGGGGAC